>NZ_CP136051.1:319000-638000 GCF_032999765.1 Imperialibacter roseus
CACCAAAACGTTTGCCCTCGTGGCGGCACTTATTGTTTCCTTATTGATTTTGCCCACACTAGCCCATTGGTTTTTCGGGGCAAGGATCAAAAGTAAAAAGATTCAAAAATGGCTGAATATCGTACTGCTACCTGTAGGTATTGCCTGCCTTTTTCTCGGACAGGTATGGGCAGGAATGATGCTGTTGGCATTTGGCACTGCCGGAACTTTGAAGTCACTCAGAAGGGAACCAGGCAAAGATGTCGGAACTATCGAACCATCAACAAATCAGCCCGTCAAACCATTGTTCTTTCAGACCATTAGCAAATCCGCAAATTGGGTTTTAAATCATGCTGAAATATTTATAGTCGTTATTGGTGTGGTATGGCTGCTAGCCAAATACTGGTTGCCACTGGGCGCAAGTAAAAGCCTCCTGCTCAATGTTGTTTTTGTCACCATGCTGGTCGGTCTTATCTTGGGGGCATTCTCCCTCCTAGAGCATTTTTACAAACCCATACTTAAGTGGTGTCTGGATCATAAAGGCACTTTCCTCACCATCCCTTCCTTTCTGATCCTATTAGGGGCAACTAGTTGGATAGGGTTCAATTCCGTCTTTGGTTTTGTGGCAAAGGGATTTGATGTAGTAAACTGGGATGTACGTACCACTAAAGTATGGTCTGGGTTAACGGAAGCTTTCCCTGGCGTAGGTAAAGAATTTATGCCATCCCTCAATGAGGGCAGCTTCCTGCTGATGCCTACATCCATGCCGCATTCAGGACTTGAATACAACCGCAAGGTGCTTGGGCAATTGGATATGCTTCTTACCAATATTCCTGAAGTGGAATTAGCTGTTGGCAAACTGGGGCGGGTGGAATCCGCACTTGACCCGGCACCTATCTCCATGTACGAAAATGTCATCAACTATAAACCAGAATATATGCTCAATGAAAAAGGGCACAGGGTGCGGTTTAAAGTGGACAGGAAGGACGGTTTCATACTCGAAAGCGGTGATACACTTTCCAATGAGGAGGCCTTAACCTGGGGAGTATCATATCAAGACTTAATACCAGATGACAATGGGGATTATTTTCGAAACTGGCGTCCCCACATCCAATCACCAGATGACATTTGGGATGAAATAGTACAGGTAAGCAAGATACCTGGCGTCACTTCAGCACCCAGGCTGCAGCCGATAGAAACTCGTCTGGTCATGCTTCAAACGGGTATGCGGGCACCCATGGGTATTAAAGTCTATGGCCCTGATCTGAAAACCATTGAACAATTCGGGCTGGAGCTGGAGGAAATACTAAAAGGAGTGCCTTCGGTAAAGGCAGAAGCGGTATTTGCCGATCGGATCGTGGGAAAACCCTACCTGCACCTCAATATCAATCGGGATGAGATCTCCAGATATGGCTTGAATGTAGAAGATGTACAGCAAACAATAGAAACAGCTATTGGTGGCATGAAGATTACCTCAACAGTGGAAGGCCGGGAACGCTTTCCGGTGAGGGTACGCTATCCACGTGAATTGCGTGACGATCCCGAGTCGTTAGGCAAAATCCTGATACCTACTCCAACAGGGGCACAAATACCCATTTCGCAGATTGTTGATTTTGAATACGTTCGTGGGCCCCAGGCTATTAAAAGTGAAGAGACCTTTTTGGTAGGCTATGTACTCTTTGATAAGCGAGATGGATTTTCAGAAGTGGGGGTGGTAAATGCTGCCCAAAAAACCATTCAAGACAAAATTGACGCTGGAGAATTAAGTGTTCCTGCAGGGATCAGCTATAAATTCTCAGGGAGTTATGAAAACCAGGTTCGGGCAGAAAAACGTCTGGCCATCATCGTTCCTTTGGTCTTAGCCACTGTATTTCTCATCCTCTACTTCCAGTTTAAGTCAGTCAGTACCTCCCTGATGGTATTTACAGGTATTGCCATGGCCTTTAGCGGTGGTTTTTTGATGCTTTGGCTCTACGGGCAAGGCTGGTTTGCTGATTTCTCCATCTTCGGCACCAACATGAGGGATCTGTTCCAAATGCATACCGTCAATTTGAGTGTGGCCGTTTGGGTAGGATTCATTGCCCTCTTTGGCATTGCCACAGATGACGGGGTATTAATAGCCACTTATCTGGATCAGAGCTTTGAGCGAAATCAACCTGGTACTTTAAAAGAAGTCAGGGAGGCAGTAGTAGAGGCTGGGCTGAGGAGGATAAGACCCGCCTTGATGACAGTTTCTACTACAATGATAGCCTTGTTGCCCGTGCTCACCTCCACTGGACGTGGTGCGGACATTATGATCCCAATGGCGATTCCCTCCTTCGGAGGAATGGCGTTCGCACTGGTGAGCATTTTCATTGTGCCGGTACTATACAGCTATCGTGAAGAAAGAAAATTAAACAAGACACAACCATGAAGATAATTGTAAATATCATACTGCTTGTTTTTCTCGGAACGAGTGTGGGTCAAGCTCAGACCCTGGATGACTATTTCAAAATAGCAGCCCAAAACAATCCGGGGTTGCAATCGAAATACAAAGAGTTTGAAGCAGCATTGCAAAAAGTAGATCAGGTCAGTACGCTACCTGACCCCTCATTTTCTTTTGGGTATTTTATTTCCCCGGTAGAAACCAGAGTGGGTCCGCAAAGGGCTCGGTTTTCATTGACCCAGATGTTCCCCTGGTTTGGTACACTCAGAGCGCAAGGAGATGCCGCTGCTTTAATGGCGGAAGAAAAGTACCAGTCCTTTTTGGATGCTCGTAACAAACTATATTATCAAGTTGCCGCAGCATACTATCCACTATACGAACTGAACCAGTGGAAGCAGATTGAACAGGAAAATATCGACATCCTGCAATCCTATAAAACCATTTCCAATTCAAAATTTAAAAATGGAACCGGTACCATGGTGGACGTACTCCGGGTGGATATCATGCTTAAAGATGCCACCACGAATCTGAGCATCCTGGATCAGAAAGAAAAACCACTAATCACCACTTTCAACAAGCTGCTGGACAGGGGTGAAAATGATCCGGTGGTAGTAAGCGATTCCTTATCGGCAGAATCTTTAGCCGATGATTTTCGAAGGGATTCTTTGCTGACCAATAATCCGGTGTTGAATGCACTGGATCTTAGAATAAAAGCAAGTGAGGCGCAAGAACAAGCTGCCATAAAACAGGGGCTTCCAAAGCTGGGTGTTGGTCTGGACTATGTGATGGTAGGCGAACGAACAGACATGAATTTACCCGATAATGGAAAGGACGTGTTGATGCCTATGTTTTCGGTCAGTATCCCCATTTTCAGGAATAAGTACAAAGCCGCTGTAAAAGAAGCGCAGCTGATGCAAGAAAGCTATTCCCTTCAAAAGGATGAATACGTCAATTCTCTTACTTCCGGTTATGAAATGGCCTGGTTTGAAATACAGCAACAACTAGAGCTACTTCAGCTATACGACCAGCAGATACAGGAATCCGAACAAGCCTTAACCCTCTTGTTTACTGCCTATGGCAACTCTGGAAAAGAGTTTGAAGAAGTATTGCGCATGCAACAGCAACTTCTAAAATATGAAAAAATGAAAGCCTCGGCAGAAGTCCAATATCAAGTTGCAGTGGCCAAACTCAATTATTTGACAGCAAAAACATATTAAAATGAAAACGAATAGAAAAACAATAATCATAGCATTATCAACACTGGCAATAGGACTATTGCTGGGGTGGTTGATTTTTGGTGGTTCGTCTGAAAGCAAAACGGATGAAGAGCACCAGCACACCACAGAAGTTGCGGGTGAGACTGTCTGGACCTGCTCCATGCACCCTCAGATCCGTCAAAGTGAACCGGGGGATTGCCCTATTTGTGGAATGGATTTAATTCCGCTGGATAATGAGCAAGATGAACAACTTGACCCCATGGCGATATCCATGTCGCCAACGGCCATGCAATTAGCAAACGTGAGTACTGCTGTAGTGGGCACCATGAATCCGGTAAAAATGGTCCGCCTGAACGGAAAAGTACAAGCTGATGAGCGTTTGGTTTATTCCCAATCTTCTCACATCCCCGGGAGGATCGAAAAACTGACAGTCAATTTTACCGGTGAATTTGTGCGAAAAGGTCAAACTATCGCTGCTGTTTATTCGCCTGATCTGGTCACCGCTCAGGAGGAATTGTTTGAAGCGCAAAAAATCAAAGAAACGCAACCGCAGCTTTTCAGTGCCGCAAGGGAAAAATTAAAAAACTGGAAGCTGTCAAACTCCCAAATTGATGAAATCATCCAAAGAGGAAGCATAAAAGAAGAATTCGCTATTACAGCAGATGTCTCCGGTTATGTGACTGAGAAAAAGGTAAACCTGGGTGACTATGTGCGTAAAGGCGAGGCTATCTATGAAGTTGCGGATCTCTCAAAAGTATGGTTATTGTTTGATGTGTATGAATCAGACATGTCCTGGATCAACAAAGGAGACAAGGTAAGTTTCACCATCGCCTCTTTCCCCGGTGAAACATTTTCGGGTAAAGTGAGCTACCTCGATCCTGTGATCGACCCGAAAACAAGGGTCGCCAAAGCGAGAGTAGAAATCTCCAATGCAGGTCAGCGACTCAAGCCTGAAATGTTTGCCTCCGGCACAGTTGAAGCAACCTTACCTGCTAAGTCAGACAAACTTGTGGTTCCTAAAACCGCTGTGATGTGGACTGGAAAGAGGTCGGTAGTCTATGTAAAAAGCACTTCAGGCAAAGGAGTAAGTTTCCTCATGCGTGACGTGACATTAGGTGCTGCTCTGGGGGAAAGCTTCATCGTAGAAAATGGATTACAGGAAGGAGATGAAATAGCGGTGAATGGCACATTTAGCATAGATGCTGCTGCTCAGTTGGCTGGCAAGCCAAGCATGATGCGGCCTGAAGGAGGAGTTGCCATGACGGGTCACAGCAATCATGGCGGTACTGGTGCGCCTGAATCTGCTACCCAGTCCGACCATGCCACCCATCAGGGCAAACCCAAAGAAGTTGCGATTAGTGACCAAGCGAAAACCGCTCTTCGACCGGTTTATATGGCCTATATGGCTATGAAAGATGCATTGAGTTTAGATAATTTAGCTGCCGCCCAAAAAGCATCCGCTGATATAAGCAAGTCACTTTCAGCAATCAACATGTCGCTCTTTCCCGGAGAGTCACATGATGTGTGGATGAAATACAGCAGCGATATGGGTAATGCCTTGCAACACATACCTCATCAAAAAAGCCTGGATGAAGTGCGAAAATCCTTTCAGCAAGTATCGGACATTTTAATCGCAATGAGTCAGGCATTCAATCCGATGGATGAGCCATTGTATGTGGATTTCTGCCCAATGGCAGATAACAATAGAGGAGCCTCTTGGCTAAGTCTGTCTGAAGAGATCAAAAACCCATACTTCGGTGAAGCCATGCTATCCTGTGGAGAAGTAAAATCAATTATAAAATGAAGGACTGCTGCAAAACAGGAGATGAAAAAGCTCCTTCAATAATAAAAAAATGGGTCAGCCGGATTACATGGGGAATAGTCATTCTTCTGGTCACTGGTTTAGCCCTGATTCAAGTATTAAATCTTTAAACTAAATGGAAAAATGAAAAAAACAATGATCATGCTATGTCTGGCTTTAGCAAGCTGGGGGGCAACCGCACAACATGACCATGCAGCGCATGGTGCACAAGCAAGCAGTCAAAAGATGGAACCAATGTTTAAAGATAAGGCACTGGGGTCTTCCTACACACACTACATCCATGTGAAGAATGCTTTGGTGGTGTCTGATTTTCAAAATGCAAAATCCGCTTCTGAATCTTTGGTGAAGGTCCTTCACAATGTCAAAGGAAGTGATAAAGTCCATGCAGAAGCAGCTAAAGTTGCGCAAGCAGGTTCACTGGAAAACCAACGAAAGGCTTTTGCCGCCTTAAGCAATGAGATGGCCACTTTGGTGAGGGGTGCTAATATCAGCATGGGTGAACTCTACCTGGAATACTGCCCCATGGCCAACAGCAGCACCGGAGGCTATTGGCTATCCAACGAAAAGGAAATCCGCAACCCCTACTTCGGTGACCAAATGCTGAAGTGCGGAAGCGTGAAAGAGACTATTCAATAAAATAAAAGATAATGCCCCAACTCAGGGCAGATTTAAATAAAATGAAAAAGAACATTTTTTTCAGCATCGCATTCCTGGCAGGAATGCTGCTGGCAGCACAAGTACTGGTGGCTCAGCCAGCCAGTGACAAAACAGCACAGCGCCTTCTCCATATCAATGGCAAAGGCGAAATACTGAATGACAAGGGTACTAAACTCGGCTACATAAGTAAGGAAGATATAGTCTTCAACAATCAGAACCAGAAATTGGGGTTCATCAAAGGTGGCCGAGTTTACGATGCTGAAGGCAATTCCTTAGGCAAAGCCAAAAAAGATGGTCGCTATTACAACAATGATGGAGTCTTCATTTTGAGTACCAAAACGATTGGTGACAAGTGCGAAATCCTGGATCCGGAAGGTCACAAGAAGGGAACGGTGCACAAAAACTATAAACTTCATGCGTGTGCCACACACTGCTTCTTTTTAGAACAGGAAACGAATAAGGAAGAGGATAAGTAAAATTAAAGCCCTGTTTTGAAGAGTGGAACGTTAGGTTGGAGATCGTTTCGGTAGCCAGCCTCTCCTCCACTCTTCTTGCAGGCACCAAATACGCAATGCCATGAAGAAAAAGAAATTTAATAAAAATCACCCCAGGGCATCCGCCAAAAGCATGGTGTATGCTTGCCTTGCATTAGGGGCATTTGTAGTGGTGGTGACTGCACTGGGATATTGGTTCTACTCTTATAGGCAAGGGCCAGCTACGAGCATAGACCCTGCCGAGGTTCATCAGCCGGTCGATCCCAGTTTGGTGTGTATGGTAAACGATGCATACATGGGCAAGCCGCAAATCCCTGTACCAGTCAATGGCAAAACGTATTACGGTTGCTGCCAGGGATGCGTGGATAAACTGAATAATCTGGAAAGCGCAAGGATCGCCATTGACCCTTTTAGTGGTAATCCGGTAGATAAATCGGAAGCATTTATTGTAGTGACTAACACGCAAGGCGCAGTGACATACTTTGAATCAGAGGCTAATTACAACGCATTTAAGAAAAACTAAAAACAATCCTTTAACCCCAAATCTATGAAATTGAAACTACTTTTTTTAGGTCTTGCTGCCATAGTGGCTGGGAAGACTCAGGCGCAACAGTCGGATGAAATTAACCAGGTAAAACAAGTACTGGAATCTTACAAACAAGCCATTGAAAGCCTCGACACAACTGGCACGGGTAATTTATTTGTATCGCAATCAATTGTTATTGAATCAGGCAAAGTTGAAGGTCGATATCAGGACTATCTGGCCAACCATCTGGGGCCAGAACTCCATCATTTCGAATCTTTCAAGTTTAGTGACTATAAGGTATCTATTGAAGTCGATTTGCCATTCGCCTTTGCTACTGAAACCTATAATTACACCATTGTTCTAAGCAAGGACAAGTCAGTTATTGAACGAAAAGGGGTTGCCTCCAGTATTTTGAAAAAAGAAAATGGTCAATGGAAAATATGGCAAACCCATTCATCAGCGAGAAAACCACAGGCCAATCATTAATCACCTAAATAATTTAAAAATGAAAAATATTCTAAAAGCAGTCGTATTGGTACTAATCACTACAGCAACCGTATCGGCACATGAAGGCCATAAAAACAAACAAGACAGCACCGTCATACAAGCGGATACCGTGGTGAATGCACATTCCACCGGGGAAGAGCATAAAGACCACTCCCATGCCAGCGAGGCAGACAGTCACGATGCACATCCACAAGATGCACATCACGAAAAGAAGGTGACCGCAGACCTTGCAGATTTCCCTACAATCCATCCGCTAATTGTCCATTTCGCTATCGTATTGCTGATCGTGGGAGCCATTCTGGCGGTTGTCAACATCTATTTCATCAAACGAGAATTGGCGTGGACAGCCTTTGTCCTGGTGCTGGTAGGTTTTGTTGCTGCGTACTTGGCCGGCAGAAACTTCCATCCGCATACTCACGGACTAACCGAACATGCCAAGCTCGTGCTCGAACAACATGACTTCTGGGCTGACTGGACAATCAATCTTGGATTTATTGGCCTGCTCTTGCAAGGAATCAACCTATTCATTTTCAAATCAAAAAGATTGGCAATGGCTATTGTGGCAGTTGTGTTACTGAGCGCTGCTTATGCTGTGGCACAGGCAGGACATTACGGAGCGCAACTGGTACACATAGAAGGTATAGGGCCGGAAGGTAAATTTTTGGAATTGGAGCATGACCATTAATTGATTTAAAATCACCAGTATGCCGGGGTTGTTTTTTGATTCGATACTTACCTGTCCGGTATGCGGCCAGCAGCAGGTTTGCAGAATACCTTATGATGACCGGCTGGATAGCTTCTATTGTAAGGGATGCGAATGTAAGATTACTGTTTCGGGCGATCAATGCTGCATTTTCTGTGCATTCGGCTCTCAAAAATGCTTGGTCAGCCAAAGCTGGGAAAAATTAGAACAAAAACAAATGATTGAAAAAATGAAAGATCATGTGCATAAAACTGAGAAGAAAATCATCCCCGCACTGGGGTATGATTTTCTTACAGCATGGTACGATGCTACCATACGCATCACCATGCCGGAACGTAAGTTTAGAAATTTGCTGGTCGATCACTTAAATCCTGCTAATGGAGAACATATTCTTGAGTTTGGTTTTGGTACAGCTGCCAATCTGCTGATTGCAGCAAAAAAGGCACCCAATAGTCATTTCACGGGGCTCGACATAGATCCGAAAATAAGAGAAATAGCAAAACATAAACTGACAAAAAATAGCTTGAGCATTACTCTGAATCTATATGATGGAACCACATTTCCATTTGAATCAAATTCTTTTGATAAAGTAGTTAGTTGCCTGGTCTTCCATCATCTGGATAAGGAGGCAAAATTGAGAAGTTTGAAAGAAATTCATCGGGTACTGAAACCGGGGGGAAAGCTGGTCATTGGTGACTGGGGTCAGGCTAAGTCCAGGATGATGCGAATGGCCTTTTATCTGGTTCAGGTGCTCGATGGATTTAAAACCACCAATGACAATGTCAAAGGGTTGTTGCCGGAGTATATTCAAGAATCTGGATTTTCCGACGTTCAGGAAGTTGATCATATAAATACCAAAATCGGCTCATTCTGTTACTATACCGGTGACAAATAAAAGCATTATGAAACAGGATTTAACCTCACAAGAGTTTAAAATAAAAGGAATGATTTGCAGTCGTTGCTTGAAGGTATTAAACTCGGAATTAAAAGAAATGGCAATTGAAGTTGTAGAAATCGAACTTGGCAGAATATTGATTCGATACAACTCTGCCAAAATTCATGAATCATTGATCCGGAAAATCATCAATGAAAACGAGTTTGAAATTATCTGGAACAAAGAAAGCATTCAGGCAGAACAGACAAAGAGATGGGTCGTTAACTATTTATGGGGTACGAGTCAGGAAATGAACCTATCGGAATACTTGGTAAAAAAACTCAACACAAATTATAATACTTTGAGCAGAATATTTTCAAAAACCTTCGGCAAAAGCATAGAGCGCTACAGTATCTTATTGAAGATCGAGCGAGCCAAGGAGCTGATTGAGAATGATAAGTTGAGCTTTAGCGAAATATCTTATGAATTGGGTTATCAGAATCCTTCGGGCTTGTCCAGACTGTTTAAAAAAGAAACAGGCATGACGTTGAAAGAATATAAAAGTTTAGGTGAAAGTAGACGAGTACCAATTGATAGAATATGATAAACAATATTGGAAATATGGCAATACAAAGTGTATGGATATGTACAGTTTTGCATAATATAATGTAACTTAATTTCATGCTATGAAAAGCTTAATACCAAAATTGTTTTCGCTCATAGTCATCTTGTTCATTTTTGGTTGTAATGGTAGTCGGAAAGACACAAAAGATAGTACTGAAGGAAAGGGTAATGAAGTAGAGGCTATTAATAAAACAGATGTGTGGGCATATCAGGGTGAAACAGGCCCCAAGTTTTGGACCAGACTTGAAGAAGGATCAGAATGCGGAGGCATCAGACAATCACCTATCAACATCAACACTTTTAAGGCAATAGCAGGAGATTTTGATCTCCGCCTTAGTGACTTTCATTATGAAAATGCTACTGAAGTTAAAAATGTAATAAATAATGGTCATACTATCGAATACGAATTTGAATCTGAAAACAATATATTGAAGCTTGCCGAGCGTCAGTACATTCTAAAACAATTTCATTTCCATTCGCCTTCAGAACACACCTTAGATGGAGTTAGATTCCCCTTGGAAATTCACATGGTTCATTTTGAGCCGGAGACTAACAGTTATGTAGTACTAGCCTTATTCGCAAAGCAGGGTGAAACAAGCAAAACTTTCCGGTTTTTGCTTGACTATTTACCTATTGATATAGGTGAATCGAAGGAAGTCAGTGCACTCTGCGATTTTGAGGATCCGCTTAGTACATTGAAAACAGGAACCCTCTATCATTATGAAGGTTCATTAACTACCCCTCCGTGCACAGAATCTGTATCCTGGTATATATTGAAGGAGCCCCTTGGGTTAGCACCAGAACAAATTGACAGATTAAAAGACCTGATGCCAATAAACAATTACCGACTGGCTCAGCCATTGAATGGGCGTATCGTGAGTTTTAAAACATTTAATTAATTAGGCTGTCTGTTTGGAATAAAAAAATTTAAATATTAATAGTTATGAATGAAGCACATTGGCATTTAGTCGTAAATCATTTACCTATCATTTTTCCTATTGTGGGTGTAATCGTGATGATTACAGGGCTAATCTCAAAATCAAGAGGCGTAAAACGGACGGCTCATTTGATATTCATAATGGGTGCCTTGACAGCAATGTTAGCAATCATTACAGGTGAGGGCGCAAAAGAGGTAGTTGAAAAGATTAGCGGTATTAGCCAAATTTATATTGAAAACCACGAAACAATGGCCGAAACTTTTGCTCTGTTATCTTATATCTTAGGAGGGCTGTCGTTGTTCGCCCTTTGGGCAAGTTTCAAGCAAAAAACCTTTTCAACCATACTTAATATTGCAACGTTAGTATTCGCATTGGTTGTCTTGTTCTTTGGAAAAGAAACAGGCACTACAGGCGGTGAAATTCGTCATACAGAGATAAGAAAGATCTAAAAAACATTTTATTTTATGAAAAAAATCATCCTGCTAAGTACCGCATTGGTTATTTTATTTACTATATCAACCCGTGCACAAACGGATACCACAGTATACAATATCACTATAAGTGAAAAGACCCTGAATATTACGGGGAAAGACCGCAAGGCCTTGGCCATTGATGGTCAGATACCGGGCCCCACACTTCGCTTTAAAGAGGGTGATTATGCTGTCATTTATGTTAAGAATGAGCTAGATGAAGAAACTTCTGTACACTGGCACGGTCTCATATTGCCCAACTTCTACGATGGAGTGCCTTATCTGACTACACCTCCGATAGAACCTGGCCATACGCAAAAGTATGAGTTTCCCCTAGTGCACAGTGGAACCTATTGGTACCATTCGCATACAGGGCTTCAGGAGCAACTCGGTGTTTATGGCTCCATTGTCATAGAACCAAAAGAACCAAAATTTGAATACAACAAAGATTTGGTGCTGGTTTTCTCAGACTGGACAGATGAAAATCCGATGCATGTATTAAAGAACCTTAAGCGTAGAAATGAGTGGTACTCGATCAAGCGGAATACAGTAACCCCACTTGGAAAAGTCATAGCCAGAGGCGGTTTGGGAGCCCAGCTAAACTTTTGGAAACAACGAATGCCCGGGGCAGATATCGCAGACGTTTACTACGGAGCATTTTTGACCAATGGCACACAGATAAAAGAGTATCCAGAGTTTAAGCCTGGAGAAAAGGTAAGGGTCAGAATGATAAACGCTTCTGCATCCACGTATTATTGGATAACATTTGGCGGTGGCGATCCAACTCTGATATCTGCTGATGGAATTGATGTGGTGCCTGTCAAAAAAGAGAAGTTGCTTTTTGCAATCGCTGAGACTTATGATTACCTGATAACGATTCCGGAAAGTGGCAAACTGGAAATTCGTGCCTCTTCGATGGACGGAGCGGGACAGACATCAGCCTATTTGGGGCAGGGCGAATTGCTTAAAGCTCCCGATGTGCCAAGACCTGACTATGTCGGCATCATGAAAGCCATGTCAAAAATGGACATGAAAATGGGTGCGCCAGCGATGATTTTTAATCCTAAAAAGAATGATGGGTTGGAGAAAATGAAGAAGTATGGTATGCAAATGAAAGGTGATATGAATTCCATGAAAATGTCCGAGGACACTAAAAAGGATGATATGGAGGGAATGGATATGCCATCTATGAACAAAATGGATAGTACTCAAAAAGGAATGACAGGCATGGATCATGGAGACATGAAAATGAGCCAGGGGAAAGATGAATCCGTTTTAGTGGGCGCAGGTATGGGGCCGGATAAAACTTACGATTTTCTAAAGTCGGCAGAACCTACCAACTATTCTGCAGACAAGCCTGTCCGTGAAATCAAATTCACTCTAAATGGAAACATGTGGCGTTATATATGGAGTATGAATGGTAAACCCCTCGCAGAAGCCGACAAAATCAAGATCAGTAAAGGAGAGGTAGTACGCATTACAATGACGAACCTGACCATGATGAACCATCCAATGCACCTGCACGGACATTTCTTCCGGGTGATTAACGAGAATGGCGAATACTCACCCCTCAAACATACGTTAAACGTAGCACCTATGCAGAGTATTACTATTGAATTTGACGCAAACGAATATGGTGATTGGTTTTTTCACTGCCACATACTGTATCACCTTGAAGCTGGAATGGCCCGGGTTTTTAGTTACGGAACACCCAGAGATCCAAAACTTCAGCGCTATCCTCTTTCTACCCTTATTAAGGAAACCAATAAATATTATTCCTGGGGAACGGCTTATGGCGCCAGTCATATGTCATCTTTAGAGTTGGTCTCCTCAAATGTCAGGAATCAGTGGAACCTCGGTGCAGAAATTGGATGGAATCAAAACTTTGAAGCAGACTTTTCTTACGAAAGATATTTAAGCGATTATTTCAGGGTTTATGGTGGTGTAAATGTGGAAAACGAAACCGCGGAAAGCTTAGATCAATTCAAGTCTGTTGCACAGGTCGGTATTCGATACTTGTTACCCTATTTTATCAATGCAGATCTAAGTATAGACAATCAGTTGAGACCACAGGTACGTTTTACTGCCGAGTATTTGATATTTAGAAGAGTAGCAATATTTGGACGTTATGAATACCGATCAGACTTTGGTGCGGTGAATACCCTGGAAGCAGGTAAATCCTATGCCTCCGAGCAAGTATGGAACGCAGGTATAGACTATGTAGTCTCCCGAAACTTTTCGCTCACTGGTACTTACGATAACCGCTTTGGCGGTGGGGGTGGATTGACCTGGAGGTTTTAGGAAATTCCATCCAAGAGGATTGAAAATGAAAACCATCAAAACCAAAATAGAACCAGATAATTACCTGGCACCACACTTCATTAGTCGCAGTAACTGGTTGAGAGCAGCTGTACTTGGTGCCAATGACGGGATTTTATCCACTGCAAGTCTTGCGATTGGTGTGGCAGCAGCAAGTGAAGTTCGTGCGCCAATTATACTCGCAACACTTGCAGGATTAGTTGCAGGAGCCTTATCCATGGCTGCCGGAGAATACGTGTCTGTGAGTTCTCAAACTGATATTGAGCAAGCAGATATAGAACGTGAAAAGCAGGAGTTAAAAGATATGCCCGAAACTGAGTTAAGACGTTTGGCTGAAATTTATGAAAAAAGGGGGTTAAAAAAGGAAACAGCTCTTATGGTTGCTCAGGAGTTAACTGGAAAAGACGCCTTGGGGGCACATGTTAGAGATGAGCTAGGTTTGAATGAAATAAGTCAGGCTAGACCCATACAAGCCGCATTTGCATCAGGTGCTGCATTTACGTCAGGTGCTGTTCTCCCTCTTTTCGTAACAGTATTTCTTCCCTTAAAAAACATGGAATATTATTTATATGCGTTTGCAATAATTTTCCTTATAATTTTAGGTGCATTAGCTGCTAAAACAGGAGGCTCAAGCATTGGAAAAGCCATCGTAAGGATTACATTTTGGGGAACGATTGCAATGGGGTTAACAGCATTGGTTGGTCATTTATTTGGTGTAAACCTTAGCTAAGCCTAATCTTAAGAAAGGCTTGCGAAAACCCAAAGGATACACCCGTTACATTTGTTGGGTTAATGCAATTATTAACATCAATGTTAAAACGAATTATTCAGGACGGGTTCCATTCCTTTTCTCACATTTCTTACATCCTTGATTATTCAAGCATCAATCCTTTGTCTGGTCAGTTCAAACAGGAAACAGGTCTTAGTATGTCAGAGTACAAAACCATGTTTCAATCGGATAGAAAATCGCTTGACAAAATTGTGTAAATCAAATCCATGATTATGAAATCGATTCAGTTTTGCACCTCCGATCTTTGTTTCATTAATCTTCAAATGAAACAAAATGAGTCCCGAAAGGACGAATTCCATCGCTCCGGCGAACCGGTGACCATAAAAAATAGACAAGACACATGAAACACACGTATAAAATTTCCGGAATGACCTGCAATGGTTGCAGGAGTCATGTAGAGAAAATGCTCAAAGCAGTTGAGGGTATCTCTGATGTTTCTGTTGATTTAGCAAATAAGGAAGCGGTAGTTCAAATGGAGTCTCATGTTCCCATTGAGACACTTAAAGAAGCCTTGCAAAAGGACGGAGATCGCTATGACATTCACCTTCCAGGGTCACATGAGCATCATCACCCTATGCCAAAAATCAAAAAAAATGACACTGGAGGATCTGGCAAATACTATTGTCCCATGCTATGCGAAGGAGATAAGAAATATGACAAGCCAGGCGATTGTCCTAAGTGTGGAATGGATTTAGAAAAGGAAGAAAGTTCGAAAACCATTTACACCTGCCCGATGCACCCTGAAGTAGAGCAGGATCATCCGGGCTCATGTCCGAAATGTGGAATGGACTTGGAACCGAAAAAAGCCTCTGCTGATGATGGTTCGGAGGAACAGAAAGCATACAAGAAAATGCTGACCAAGTTCTGGATTTCGGTGGCTTTTACACTGCCCGTCTTATTTATCGCCATGAGTGAGATGATAGGTGTTTCTTTATCTGGGATCGCAAGCGAAAAGACCTGGGGTTGGGTGCAGTTTGCATTGAGTACACCAGTCATCTTTTACTCTTGTTGGAATTTCTTTGTGAGAGGGTACAAATCCATCATCAATCGCTCGCCGAACATGTGGACACTCATCACATTGGGAGCTGGAGCTGCATACCTGTTTAGCATTTTTGCCTTACTGTTTCCTGATATTTTCCCTGATCAATTCAAATCTGAAGGAGGAGCTGTTCACTTATATTTTGAAGCTGCGGTTGTCATTCTTACCCTGATTCTATTAGGACAATTATTGGAAGCAAAAGCAAGAAGTCAAACCAATTCTGCCATCAAGGAGCTTCTCAACCTGGTGCCACCTGAAGCAACGGTCATTAGAGATGGTGAGGAGTTGACGATTCCGTTAGAGCATGTGAAGCTAGATGACATCATTAAGATTAAACCAGGTGAAAAGATTCCGGTAGATGGAGAGATAACTGAAGGAAAAAGCAGCATCGATGAATCTATGATCACAGGTGAACCTGTTCCCGTTGAGAAATCGGAAGGAGATAATGTTATTGGAGGAACGATCAATGGTACCAGTTCTTTTCAAATGAAAGCTCAAAAGGTCGGTAGCGATACACTGCTTTCCCAGATCATCGAGATGGTCAATAAAGCCAGCCGAACGAAAGCGCCCATTCAAAATCTGGCTGACAAAGTGTCCAGCTATTTTGTGCCCATCGTTGTTTCGATTGCCATCATTGCTTTTGCCGTTTGGGCGATTTGGGGTCCTGATCCTAAGTTAGTTTATGCCTTTACCAGTGCAGTGACCGTGCTAATCATTGCCTGTCCATGTGCATTAGGACTAGCTACTCCCATGTCGATCATGGTTGGAACTGGAAAAGGTGCAAAGCAGGGGATTTTGGTAAAGGATGCCAGAGCCATCGAGGAAATGCACAAGGTGACCACATTGGTGATTGATAAAACCGGAACCATCACACAAGGGAGACCATCACTCCAGGACGTACAGTCCATTCACGAAAAATATAGTGCAGATGCCATCCTGAAAAATGCTGCTTCACTTGAATCGAGTAGTGAACATCCATTGGCACATGCCATTGTCGAGGGAGCTGAAAATAAAGGACTGAAACCTCAGAAGGTTGACGATTTTAACTCCATTACTGGTAAAGGCATTACAGGCAAAGTAGATGGGCTGCAAATAGCCATTGGCAACAAAAAGCTCCTTGAGGAATTTGATTTAACACTGGATCAGGAGCATGATGAAGATGTGAAGCAAAGACAACTTGAAGGACAAACGGTCATGTTCGTGGTGATTGATAAGGAAGTAGCCGGGTTCATCAGCGTTGCTGACCCCATCAAAGAATCATCAGCTGATGCTATTAAGCATTTGCAAGACCAAGGACTGGAAGTGATTATGCTCACTGGTGACAATAAGAATACAGCCAAAGCGGTTGCAGATAAGCTTGGATTAGATGGATATGTAGCAGATCTCTTACCGGAAAACAAATACGAAAAAGTAAAAGCGCTCCAGGAAGAAGGAAAAATTGTAGCTATGGCCGGTGATGGAATCAATGATGCCCCGGCACTTGCTCAAGCCAATGTCGGAATTGCCATGGGAACAGGTACGGATGTAGCTATTGAGAGCGCAAGTCTTACGTTGGTTAAAGGAGAGTTGGATGGGATCGTGAGAGCTCGTAAGTTGAGTACAGATGTGATGAGAAACATCAAGCAGAACCTGTTCTTTGCTTTCGTTTACAATATGCTAGGTGTACCAATAGCCGCAGGAGTGCTCTTTCCAGTATTTGGTCTTTTGTTGAGTCCGATGCTTGCCGCAGCGGCCATGAGTCTGAGCTCCGTTTCAGTAATAGGTAACAGTTTAAGATTAAGATAAAAATGAAAACAATGATTAGAGGATCATCGAGCATGACGAAGGACATTAAGGGTACTTGCCGACTTTGCACTACCATTGCACCTTAATTTTGCGTATATTTGCGGACAAATGAATCCCATTCTATCCATATCGTTCAGCTTTCTGTTCCTGATGCAGGCAATGGGGCCTACCATGGATTTATGTTGTGAATTACCAAAGCTTCCCTACCTTTTTGACCACTACGAAGAACATAAGGAATTTGACGGGGATTCTTTTTGGCAATTTTTAGCGGAAGATTATCTCAACGATAAAGGTGATACACAGGGTCATCATGATGAATCTGACCATGATGATCTCCCTTTTCATGGTCAGCACCAATGCTGTCACGGATATACTTTCATCGCCCAACTATCGAACCATATAGAAACAGATATTCTTCACTTTTCTACCCAGACCAGAGCAACCCTCTATAGCTTTTCTCTTTGCTCCGAATACTCAGAATCCCCTTTTCAGCCCCCCAAAGCCTGATCTAATTCAGCTTTTATTCAAATAGACAAAGCTCACCATTTGGTTGAAAGAGCCTGGGCTTTATTCCCCTTATTTGTTTTGATGCTTAATTCCCATGACACAGTCATTAGGTTAGCTGTCATCGGTGACTCTTTTCATTCTACTTGGTAACAAGATGAAGAAAATCAAAACCAGAAAGAAAAAACGGAGAATAATCAAGGTGGTATTGCAATACATACTGGCAACAATCATCGTGCTAATGTTTATCGCATTTCTAATCATCCTATTGATTGTTCCTCATATAAAAATTAATGATTAAAGAAACATGTTAGATAAAATCATTCAATTTTCGGTCAAGAACAAACTGATCATTGGCCTACTCACGCTGGGCCTGGTCATTTGGGGAGGGTACTCGCTTACGAGGCTTCCCATTGATGCCGTACCGGATATTACCAATAACCAGGTGCAGGTCATCACCACTTCCCCCTCGCTGGCCGCTGAGGAGGTGGAGCGTTTAATCACTTTTCCCATCGAAATCACGATGGCCACCATCCCTGAGCTGGACGAGATCCGTTCATTCTCCCGCTTTGGGCTGTCGGTGGTGACCATCGTCTTTAAAGAAGACGTGGATGTGTATTGGGCCCGTCAGCAGGTAAGCGAACGCCTGACTGATGTACAAGCTCAAATCCCACCAGGAGTAGGTCAGCCGGGCATGGCTCCCATCACTACCGGACTTGGAGAAATCTACCAATATGTAGTGGGAACAGAGCCGGGATATGAAGATCAGTATGATGCCCGTGAACTTCGTACGATCCAGGACTGGATTGTGCGAAGGCAGTTGCTAGGTACTCCAGGGGTGGCGGATGTAAGCAGCTTTGGAGGCTACCTTAAGCAATATGAGATTGCCATAGACCCCGACAGGCTCAAGGCCATGAACGTCTCCATTGCCGACATTTTCCAGGCACTGGAAGAAAACAACGAGAATACCGGAGGGGCATACATCGAGAAAAACCTCAGCGCCTATTTCATCCGAAGCGAAGGACTGGTGAGCGACATGGACGACATCCGCAACATGCTCATCAAAAATAATGCGAATGGCATCCCTGTACTGATCAATGACGTAGCAAAGGTACAGCTGGGCAGTGCCGTTCGGTATGGTGCCACCACTCGAAACGGAGAAGGAGAAGTGGTCAGCGCCATTGTGATGATGCTGAAAGGAGAAAACTCCGCAGAGGTTATTGAGAATGTAAAAAGCCGAATTTCCGAAATACGTAAGACATTGCCTGAGGGAGTTACCATTGAGCCTTTTCTGGACCGTACAAAATTGGTAAATACGGCCATCGGTACAGTGAGCAAAAACCTCGCTGAAGGAGCCTTGATTGTGATATTCGTTTTGTTGCTTCTGTTGGGAAATCTCCGGGCAGGTTTGATCGTAGCATCGGTAATCCCTCTTGCGCTCATTTTTGCCTTTGGCATGATGAACCTCTTTGGTGTGTCGGGCAACCTGATGAGTTTGGGGGCTATTGATTTTGGGTTGATTGTGGACGGAGCGGTGATCATTGTGGAGGCTACTTTGCACCACCTGGGTTTACTGAAACTTGGAAGGAAGCTGACCCAGCAGGAAATGGACAAAGAGGTTTATCAGTCGGCCAGCAAAATTAGGAATTCGGCCGCATTCGGGGAGATCATTATTCTCATCGTGTACCTGCCCATCCTTGCTTTGGTGGGAATAGAAGGTAAAATGTTTGGCCCTATGGCACAGACGGTGAGCTTTGCTATACTCGGTGCTTTTATCCTTTCGCTTACTTATGTACCCATGATGTCCGCTCTTGTGCTAAGTAAAAAGACCGAATACAAACCCAATATTTCAGACAAGATCATGGCTTTCTTTCACAGGCTGTACGACCCGACAATCCGTTGGGCGATGCACAAACGACCTTTGATGTTAGCCATAGCACTTGGATTATTTGGAGCATCGCTCTGGGTATTTTCCAATATGGGCGGTGAATTTGTACCTACCCTGGAAGAGGGCGACTTTGCCGTGGAGACCCGTGTCATGAGTGGGAGTTCGTTGCAAAATACCATCAATGCCACCACAGAAGCGGAGAAAATATTACTGGCTCAATTCCCCGAAGTTACACAAGTAGTTTCCAAAATTGGATCAGGTGAGATCCCCACCGACCCAATGCCACCGGAGGCGGCTGACTTGATGATTATCCTGAAAAACAAATCTGAATGGGTATCTGCATCCAACAGGGAAGACCTGGCCAATAAAATGGCGGAGGCGCTTGAAGTTATTCCGGGAGTAACTTTTGGTTTCCAGCAACCCATCCAGATGCGGTTTAACGAGCTCATGACAGGGGTTCGTCAGGATGTGGCTATTAAAGTCTATGGAGAGGAGCTGGAAAAGCTCACGGAATACGCTACACAGATAGGCCGCCTTTCTTCAGGGGTAGAGGGAGCGGTAGACCTGTACATCGAGGAGGTGACAGGTATCCCTCAGATTGTCATCAATTACAAAAGGGGCCAGCTGGCCAAATACGGGCTCAGTATCCGGGATGTAAACCGCTCGGTACAGGCCGCCTTTGCCGGAGCTTCTGCGGGGCTCGTGTATGAAAACGAGAGACGCTTTGATCTGGTGGTCAGATTGGATAAGACCAACCGGGAGGATGTAGAGTCCGTTCGGAGCCTTTACATCGCCCGTAAAGATGGGCACCAGATACCGCTCTACCAGGTGGCCGAAGTGGAAATCCAGGAAGGCCCTTACCAAATTCAGCGGGATGATACCAGGAGACGGATCATAGTAGCTTTCAACGTTCGTAATCGTGACGTGGAAAGTGTGGTGGACGAACTTCGGCAGAAAATTGACGAATCAGTGGTGTTTGCGCCGGGTTACACGGTCACCTACGGAGGCCAGTTTGAAAATCTGGTGGAAGCCCGTGAACGACTCGCTTTTGCCGTTCCGTTGGCCCTTCTATTGATATTTGTATTGCTCTATTTCACCTTCGGTTCCATTAAGCAGGGCATCCTCATTTTTACGGCCATCCCCCTTTCAGCTATTGGCGGCATCTTCGCTTTATGGCTCAGGGGTATGCCTTTCAGTATTTCGGCAGGTGTTGGCTTCATTGCACTGTTTGGAGTAGCAGTCTTGAATGGGATAGTACTCATCAGCGAGTTCAATCACCTGAAAAAAGACGGCATCTCCGATATTTTTGAGCGGATTTACAAAGGCACAAGTGTACGTCTGCGTCCAGTAATCATGACGGCTGCCGTAGCTTCTTTGGGTTTTCTACCCATGGCGCTTTCTCAATCAGGTGGAGCTGAAGTACAGCGTCCACTGGCCACCGTGGTGATTGGTGGGTTGATCACCGCTACTTTCCTGACACTGGTTGTGTTGCCCATCCTTTACTACTATTTTGAAAGAGGGATAAAAGTAAAGCCCGGAGCAGTTGCACCGCTATTGGTTATCGGTATCTTTTTCCTCCAGTTTCAAGAAGTAAAGGCACAGGAATCACCTGCTTCCTTTCAGTCCCTGGGCGAGGCGATACAAGTGGCGATCCAAAACAATCCGACCTTGAAGGCAGCAGACCTGCAAACCCAACAGGAACGAGCATTAAAAGGTGCCAGTTGGAATTTGTCCAAAACCAATTTCAGCCTTACACACGGGCAGTACAACAGCATTTACAACAATGACAATCAGTTCAATATCTCTCAATCCATCGAATTCCCTACGGTTTATGCCAATCAAAACAAGCTGGCCAAAGCGAGGATGGAAGCAAGCGAATGGCGGAAAAACGCCACGCAAAACGAACTGGTGAAGCAGGTAAAAGCTATCTGGTATATCCTTTGGTTTGAAAGAAGCAAAAGACAGTTATTACTGGAGCAGGACAGCATTTACCAGCGATTCGTACGAGCAGCAGGCCTTCGTTATCAAACCGGGGAAAGCAACTTGCTGGAAAAAGCAACAGCAGAGTCGCAGGTGGCTGAAATAAAAGCCATGTTGCAGCAAAACCAGTCCGATATTGAAATCTATCGGACCCAGCTACAAACCTTGCTCAACCTGGAAAGCCCGATAGATATCACAGTGGGCAACCTTAAATCAAGAGAAAGCAGTGTATTACTGGATACGCAAGGCATTGCGAATAACCCAACACTTGCCTGGTTCCGCCAACAAATGGAGGTAGCTGAAAGAGAAAAGTCGGTAGAGAAATCACGGCTGCTACCCGACCTGACAGTGGGGTACTTCAATCAGTCGCTGAACGGCCCTAATCAAGACCTGGACGGCAACCCGGTCACTTTCAGCTCCAGCGACCGATTTACCGGTTTCCAGGTAGGTATAGCTATCCCCATTTTTGGTGCCAAGTCACAAGGATCGGTCATCAAGGCTGGCGAACTGAAAAAGCAGGAAAGCGAAGCAAGGCTACAAGCGGTGACCAACGAACTGCAAGGCAGGTTAAGGTCTCTCATCCAGCAGTACCAAAAATTTCAAACCAGTCTCGATTATTATGAGCAAAATGCCTTACCGCAGGCTGAACTTATTCTCAATCAGGCTCAGAAAGGATTTGAAAACGGGGAAATTGGCTATGTGGAATACATCCAGGGGCTTAACCGGGCATTGACAGTTCGGTTCAATTACCTGGACATTCTCAACCAATACAACCAGACCATTATCCAGATAGAGTTTATCTCAGGCGTTTAATAAAAAAGAAATCAACAAATGAAAAATACTTTCAAATACATCAACAGAATCTCAATGGTTTTTATACTGGGATTGACTATTGCCTCCTGTGGCTCAAAAACTGAAGAAGTTGCTGAAGAACATCACGAAGAAAGTGAGAATACGGTAGAACTCACAGAGGCACAGTACGAACAGGCGGCCATACAGGTTGGAGCTATCGAGAGAAAGGTCATTGGTTCAGAATTACGGGTAAACGGGGTGATTGACGTACCTCCACAAAGCAATATTTCAATCAATATGCCTTATGGGGGTTTTGTGAAATATACAGAAATGCTCCCAGGGAGCAAAGTAAAAAAGGGCCAGCTTCTGGTCGTGATTGAAAACCCTGAGTTCATCCAGTTTCAACAGGATTATCTCGAGGGCCTGGCCAACCAGGAGTTTCTAAAAGCAGAATATGATCGGCAGAAGGAGTTGTTTGATGAAAAAGTAGCCTCCGGCAAAACCTTTCAACAGGCGAAAAGTGACTACCTGGCCAATGAAGCCCGAATTAAAAGTATGGAGGAGCGTTTGAAAATTATCGGTTTCAACCCAGCAAAAATACGTGAAGGTACCGTTTCATCTTCTGTCAATATTTATGCCCCGGTAAACGGTTCAGTTCGAGAGGTGTACACCAATGTAGGCAAGTACATCAATCCACAGGATGTGATCATGGACATCACCAATGCCGAAGATCTGCATGTGGAACTGACGGTATATGAAAACGACATCCCACGGGTAAGGGAAGGCCAGCGTATCCGCTTTGCCCTGGTCAACTCTCCGAACGATTGGCGGGAAGCTAAGGTGTTCCTTGTGGGCAGTGGAGTAAGGGAAGACCGCTCGGTAACCGTACATGGACATTTAAAAAAGATGCATGAAGACCTGAAGCCGGGCATGTATGTAGCTGCCAGGATCGAAACCGACAGTAATGATGTGCTAGCTGCTCCGGAAGCCTCCATTGTGCGGTTTGGTGGCAAGCAGTACGTTTTTTCATATGCGGGTAAGAAATCAGAGAACGGTGAAATCGTACACGATTTTGAAATGCTGGAAGTCATCAAGGGATATACCGAAGACGGCTATACGCAGATTTCGTTGGCCGATACAGCGAAGGACTTGAGTACCATTCAACTTGTCACCAAAGGTGCCTTCACCTTGTTGGCTAAAGCCAAAAATACCGAAGAAGAAGGACATGGGCATTAAGAATTTCAAGCATGGCAGAGGCTAAAAATACTCCAAACAAAGGTTTGCGCACCACACTCATTGGCATAATTGTAAGTGCATTATTGGCAGTGGTTAAGGCTCTAGGAGGCATCTTCGGCCATTCCTATGCCCTGATTGCGGATGCCATAGAATCAGGAGCGGATGTTTTTACCTCTACGATGTTATGGATAGGCTTGAAGTGGTCTGCAAAGCCTGCTGACGACAATCACCCCTATGGTCATGGAAAAGCCGAGGCGTTAGTTGCTTTGGGTATTTCTCTGGCATTAGTGATAGCGGCTGGTATTATTATTCGGGATAGTGTGCTGCATATTATGGAACCGCATAAAACCCCGGCTCCATACACACTTATTATTCTGGTGGTGGTAATACTTACTAAAGAACTTCTGTACCGCTTTGTACTAAAAACTGGAACTGAAATTAATAGCGGAGCAGTAAAAGCAGATGCATTTCACCACCGTAGTGATGCGATTACTTCTGCTGCTGCATTTATAGGAATATCTATAGCATTAATTGGTGGCGAGGGTTATGAGGTGGCAGATGACTTTGCGGCTCTAATGGCAGGAGGATTCATCATTTACAACGCCTGCGGCATTGCCCGACCGGCCATTGGTGAACTGCTGGATGAAGCTCTGGAGCCCGACCTGCAAGAGGATATCTCTGGCATTGCTTTGAGCGTTAATGCTGTGCAAGTTGTACAAAAGTGCCGTTCCCGGAAAATGGGCACTGGCTACCATGTGGATTTACACATCTGGATCAATGGAGATTTGACGGTAAAACATGGCCATGATATAGCCCATGAAGTAAAGGACAAAATAATGAAAAATGTACCCTATGTATTGGATGTACACATTCATGTGGAGCCAAATTCAACACAAAAAGAAAGTTGGCATGATCAAAGAACTCGAAAATAAACTCAAAGAAAAGGACATCCGACCAACAGCCATGCGGCTGTTGGTGCTGGAAGCCCTGACCAGTCGGGAGGCCGCCATCAGCCTTTCCGACCTGGAAAAAGCATTTGAAAAGTCAGACAGGGTAACACTATTCCGCACCCTGAAGACCTTTCAGGAAAATGGACTGGTACACAGTATAGATGACGGTACCGGAGCACCTAAATACGCCTTATGCGAAGAGGGATGCGAGTGCAATATCGAACGGGACCTGCACGTGCATTTTCATTGCCGGGTGTGTAGCGAAACCTTCTGTTTGCCCAAGTACAAAATCCCGGAAATTGACCTGCCAAGCAAGTTCAAAGGCGAAGAAGCCAACCTGGTGGTAAAGGGTGTTTGCCCTGATTGTAAGTAATAGTTAAGAATATGCTTCTAATTAAAAGAATATCCATAATCGACTTTATCAAAATCATTAAGGTAGATATTGTACTTATCTCCTCGTTTGCGGTTGTGGTAGGTATTTTCGATCAATACGAATTTCTTGACAAAATTTCGGTTCCTATTGGCGTCACTGCCGTTTTTGGTACTGCGGTAGCCTTGCTGTTGGGTTTTCGAACCAATCAAGCCTATGAGCGTTGGTGGGAAGCCCGTATTATTTGGGGTGCTATTGTCAACGATTCCAGAACACTGGTCAGGCAGTGTGTTTCACTTTTTGAGAAGAACAACGAGCGCTATGTAGCTCTGGTTAGAGAAATAGCTGATCAGCAGATCATCTGGTGGGCAATCGTTAAGAAAACTACCTTTTTCTCGCAGGGTCATTAAATATACAGAATCCAATAATACTGAAGCTTTTAATATTCCAAATACTTTATTGTCACAGCATTCTGAAACTTTGTTAAGGGCAAAAGAAAAGGGTATGGTAAATGATTTTCAGCAGGTGCAAATCGATAGCACCATCGCCAGGTTATGTGATTCTATGGGCAAGTGCGAACTTATAAAAAACACGGTCTTTCCCAAAGCACACAGCCTGTTGATCCATTTGATCATTTATGTGTTTGCCACCATGCTACCGTTTGGCTTATCAGATGAGTACCTGGCAGTAGAAATAGGCCTGACTATTGGTATCCCGATCATTTTTATTGGCATCGAAAAAACCTCCATTCTCATGCAGAATCCTTTTGAGAACCGACCCCTGGATACGCCCACGACAGACCTGGCGGAAACGATAGAAATAAACATCAGACAAAAGATTGGAGAAACGGATGTTCCTGAAAAGAAAAAACCGACAGACTATTATGTTTTATAGCACAAAACAATGGACTTTCAAACTGAAATAACTCTCATACCCAGACTACTTGTTGCCCTGGTACTTGGTGTTTTGATAGGACTCGACAGGGAAATTGACGGGCATGCCGCAGGAATCCGAACGTATGCTGCCGTTTGCCTGGGTGCGGCTTTAGTCACAATTATCAACTCCCACATTGAAGTAGCAGACCAGACCCGAATTGTTGCCAATATTGTTTCAGGCATTGGCTTTCTGGGTGCCGGTATCATTTTCAAAGATGGATCCAAAAATTTTATTTCAGGCCTGACAACCGCAGCTACTATTTGGGCCACTGCTGCTGTAGGAATTGCTATTGGATATGGCATGTACCTTATCGCAAGTGTCACATCCGCCTTGCTTATTCTATTATTGATTTCACATCATTTCCCTTTTTTAAAGAAGAAAAATATCAGAAAATGAAAAAGCTACAGATAAAAATACCTCTACTGTTGCCCGAAGTACCGGATGAGAAAGATCAATGTGTCCATAAGCTGATTCAAAAGCTTCAAGACAAAGAAGGTCTGGAAAAAGTGCATGTTGCAGACCAAACAGATAATGGCGTACCTCAGCTATGCTTTCATTACGACCCCGAGTTAATCTCCATAGACCGTATCCAGTCGCTGGCAGAGCAAACAGGGGCGGAAATCACCCAAAAATTTGGACACAAACTCATAGAAGTAGAAGGCATTCGCCATTCCCGCCATGCCCGACATATTGAGCGTGACCTTCGGGGGATGCCCGGTATTATGGAAGCTTCCGTATCGGCATCCGGCATGGTGCGGATTGAGTATGATGCGACTCAGGTGGATGAAACGGATATCCTGAAAGCGCTGAGAAAAGAGGGACTTGATATACCGGATACCCAGGTAAGTGCCGAACGTTTTCTTGATAAGGTAAAAGAAGCTGAAAAAGGCGAAGAGCAAAAAGAAGAAGCTGACAAGGAACATGACCATGAGGAAGGTGAAGATCATGATCATTCGCATGGCGGTATTTTCGGTAAAAACACCGAGCTGATCTTTTCTATTATCTGTGGAGCATTGCTCGGAATTGGCTTTGGATTGTCTTATGTAGAGGCTGTGCCTTCCTGGGTGAGCCTCGTATTATACATCGGAGCATACTTCTTTGGCGGCTATTTTACAGCCAAAGAAGCGATTCAAACCGTGGCCAAAGGCGGCTTTGAAATTGACTTTCTCATGCTGGTAGCAGCCATTGGCGCAGCCATTCTGGGCGAATGGGCCGAAGGTGCCTTATTGTTATTCCTGTTCAGCATGGGCCATGCACTGGAGCATTATGCCATGAACAAAGCCCGTAAATCCATTGCTGCTTTGGCAGAGCTCGCTCCTAAAACGGCATGGCTTAAGAGAAATGGCAAAACCGAAGAAGTCGGTATTGAGGAATTGAGCATCGGTGACATCATTGTCGTAAAACCCAACAGCAAAATCTCAGCCGATGGGGTGGTTGTCAGCGGGCAAAGTAGTGTAAACCAGGCGCCTATCACCGGGGAAAGTGTGCCGGTTGATAAAGTGCCAGTGGATAACCCCGATAAAGACTGGTCGAAGGAAAAAGACATCAAAGACGAGAACCGGGCTTTTTCCGGTACCATCAATGGCAATAGCACACTTGAACTCAAAGTGATTAAAGTAGCGAAGGACTCTACACTTTCTCGCCTGGTGAAACTGGTCAATGAAGCCCAGACCCAGAAATCACCTACACAACGGCTCACCGATAAATTTGAGAAATATTTTGTGCCGTCTGTACTGGTTTTGGTGGTCATACTCAATTTTGCATTTCTGGTACTGGACGAAACCTTTAGCGAAAGCTTCTACCGATCAATGGCCGTATTGGTGGCAGCCAGCCCTTGTGCTTTGGCCATTGCCACACCGAGTGCAGTGCTAAGTGGAGTAGCCCGGGCAGCCAAAAGTGGCGTACTTATCAAAGGGGGGCGTCCCTTGGAAGATTTGGGAGTACTTACCGCCCTGGCTTTTGACAAAACCGGAACACTTACCGAAGGTAAACCCAAGCTCACCGAAGTAATTGCTTTAGGTGATGTAAACGAGGAAGAACTGTTGAAAATAGCTGTAGCTGTAGAAAACCTCAGCGACCATCCTCTGGCCAAAGCTGTGGTGCGGGATGGTAAAGAGCGATTGAATGGTGCAGACGTACCTGATGCAAAAGACCTGGAAGCTGTACTTGGTAAAGGGATAAAAGCTTCGCTGGGCAACAGCAAAGTGTATATCGGTAATATGGACTTGTTTGTATCCCTGGATGATAATAAGCCAGAGAAGGAAATAGAAGAAAAAGTAAAGTCACTGGAGTCAGATGGTAATACGACCATGCTGATCCGTCAAAATGACAAATACATTGGCATTATTGCTCTGATGGATACACCCAGAAAGGAAGCAAAAAGTACGCTCGAAGAATTAAAAAAACTTGGCATCAAACGCATGATCATGCTTACCGGGGATAACCAAAAAGTAGCCGATGCAGTGGCCAAAGAAATTGGGCTGACAGATGCGTGGGGTAGTTTGTTACCGGAAGAAAAGGTTGAAGCAATTAAAGAGCTTAAGGAAAAGGAATCCAAAGTAGCGATGGTTGGAGATGGCGTGAATGACGCCCCGGCCATGGCAAATAGCACCGTAGGTGTTGCCATGGGAGCGGCAGGCAGCGATGTAGCGCTGGAAACAGCCGATATCGCCTTGATGGCTGATAAGTTGGAAACCTTGCCTTTTGCCATAGGTTTAAGTAGAAAAGCCAAAGGCATTATCAAGCAGAACCTTTGGGTGAGCTTGGGAATAGTAGCCTTGTTGATACCGCTAACAATTTCAGGAATTGCGACCATCGGGCCCGCCGTGCTTATTCATGAAGGCTCCACCTTGGTGGTAGTCTTTAATGCGTTGAGATTATTGGCATATAAGAAATAGTCTGTAAAAGCTAAAAGGATGAAACTAAACACAAGAATACCCAAATCGCTCAAACCGTACTTTGAGGAAGAGCTGAATCTGTATAGGTTTAATAGAAATCAAAACGACCTACCCACGGCATGGTACCATCTGGAAAGGGCTCATATTTTAGGCCAGGCTTATCCCTGGCACCACAGTTATGTGCACTGGAAAATGCTGCTCTTCGGTATTTATATTAAAAATTATAAGGAAATTATTGGGCAGATTCCTCGCCTTTTGGTTGGAGGAGTAAAATCATTTGTGGGCTATATTCCGGTTGGCAATACCGGAGGGGCAAATGTACCACCTCTTAAGCCAATGGCAATTCCTGATGAAATCATGGATGTATTCAAAAAGGCGGGAGTAAAACCGCTCGCATAAATCGATGAAAAAATCAACTTTCCATATCAGCAAGATGGACTGTCCCTCAGAGGAACAGATGATCCGTATGAAGCTGGAACCTTATTATGAGGTAAAGCAACTTTCATTTGATATAGCCAATCGTAAACTGGAGGTATATCATACAGGAGAAGTGGACAAGATCCATCAGGCCATTAGCGAACTCAAACTTAACGACCGGTTGGAAAATACGGAAGATGAAGCCGAATTACCGGTGGCTGTAGACGATACCCAACAGCGCAAAATCCTGTGGTGGGTGCTGGGCATCAATTTTGGCTTCTTTGTAGTAGAGATGGCAACAGGGTTGATATCCCGCTCTATGGGTTTGATAGCCGACTCACTGGATATGCTGGCAGATTCCATCGTCTATGGCCTGAGCTTATTTGCTGTTGGTGCAGTTATGTCTCACAAGAAAAAAGTAGCCAAAATCAGTGGTTATCTTCAAATGGGGCTGGCATTATTAGGTTTTTCAGAAGTATTGCGAAGGTTTTTCAGTGAAAGCGAAACTCCCCTGTTTGAGTGGATGATCATCGTATCAGTACTGGCCCTTATCGGCAATCTGATTTCGCTCTGGCTCATCAATAAGGCTAAGAGCGATGAAGCGCACATGCAGGCAAGCGCCATCTTCACTTCCAATGACATTGTCGTAAATGGCGGAGTGATCCTGGCCGGCGTTCTGGTTTATTTTCTGGATAGTAAATGGCCTGACCTGGCGATTGGTGGCATTGTCTTCACTTTTGTAATAAGGGGAGCTGTGAGAATATTAAATTTGGCTAAATGATTGACTCTGAACCTATCATTACCATAGGAACATTTGTAAAGTCAGAAATTGAAAGTAGAGAAACCTTTAAATAGTGAATCCGTCATCTCGGATGCTGATTGTTCCAAAACCTGTTTTACCTTTCATTCATTTTGTTGAGCTCTAACGTTTCATATAGGCTATTTAAAGTATCTTTTATTGATGCATTAGTAGCCTTGGAATTGCTTGGTATGCTTTCAATCAAGGTAAAGAAGCTTTTGAAAAAGCCAAAGCTAAAAAATTGGGCTGATCCGATAATTGTTGTTATAGTCCAGTGTAAATCTTTTGATGGTCTAGTTGATCAGATGGTAACCGAATTTCACAAAAAATATGTGGCTTCTCCTAGTCAAAACAACGCTGTTGTGCAGTTATTGCCTTTTAATTTTACCATTGTCAGGTACTTTTAACTCAAAAGGGCCGTTGTTCGATCCAGCGAATGGGCAGCAATAAAGAAGCAAAACTGGTTCAATGCGTCTCGCCCGGCCGGGATAGGCTTGGATCTTTTGCTTCTTATGCAAGCGCAAATACCCATGCTAAAAATCAGTTCCCCTCAGAAATACAGATTGATCCCTAATTTGTTGGCGAAATGTTGGCGACAACAAAAAAGCACTTACAACATGTTGTCGTAAGTGCTTGATTATCAGTGGTGGGCCCACCTGGGCTCGAACCAGGGACCACCTGATTATGAGTCAGGTGCTCTAACCAACTGAGCTATAGGCCCTCTGACGGAGGTTGTTCGTTGTCGGTGAAAGGGTAGTTGAAATATTTCGATAATAATTAACGAATAACCACTAACTTCTCACCTTCCTTCTCCGAAAAGGACTGCAATATTAGATATTTGCTTTTAATAACACAAACAGGAATCCAGTGAATCTTTCAGGAATTAAGCATCTCGTATTTGATCTTGGTGGCGTCATCATCGACCTCGACACACAGGCAACTTTCAAAGCTTTTGAGAAAATTTCCGGGATACCCATGGTCGAGTGGGTAAAAGGAGTGCATGAAAGCCAGCTCTTTCTTGATTATGAACAAGGCCTACTTGGCGATGCGGAATTCCGTGACGGGCTGAGGAATCTCTGTGGAGTGGGACTAGCTGACGATGTGCTCGATAAGGCATGGAATGCTATGCTCGGCGCCATACCCATGCACAGAATCAATAAGGTCATTGAACTTGGTAAGACATACCGGACCTTTGTGCTAAGCAATACCAATGGCATTCACGAACGGGCCTTTAACCAAATTCTGCTCGATTCATCAGGCAATCCAACCCTCGACCATTTTTTCCACAAAGTGTACTTCTCACACGTGATGAAAATGCGAAAGCCGGAAACGGAAATCTACCAGACAGTGTTAGAAGAAAATAATTTAAACCCCAGGGAGGTGCTCTTTCTGGATGACAAGCCAGAGAACCTTAGAGGGGCTGAGAAGCTTAAAATACAAACGTTTCTAGTACCTTCGCCCGATAGCTGGTTAGAACTGTTTTAGTGCATGGAAGAAATAGAGGGAAGCAGCCCGGAGCGGTCACTTCAGGAGCAAATTAAAGAGCTGGAAATAGCGGAGAAAAAGAAGGAGCAGAAGCGGCTTTTTATTCATATTGGTCTTTTTATTGCTACGTTTATTTGTACCACCCTGGCCGGCGCTGAGTGGAGTAGAAACAAGTTCCTGCTTTTCAGCGAAGGATATACCTGGGCTGATTTTGTGGCTGGCATGGAGTTTTCTATACCGTTTCTGACCATTCTCACCTTTCACGAATTCGGGCATTATCTCACCGCCAAGTACTATAAAATCAAAGTTACCCTGCCTTACTACCTGCCGCTTTGGCTGGGGTTTCTGGGGTCGCCCAGCATAGGCACTATGGGCGCCTTCATCAACATCAAAGGTAAAATTAAAACCAGGCAGCAATACTTTGATATTGGTATTGCAGGGCCACTGGCAGGTTTCGTTGTAGCACTTTTTGTGCTTTGGTATGGGTTCACTCACCTGCCACCTCAAGAGGATATTTTCCAGATTCACCCTGAGTACGCCCAATATGGCCTCGACTATCCTAACCATGTCTATAGCGATTCTACTGCATCTATTGGCCTGGGCAACACCATCTTGTTCGATTTCTTTAAGGAGCATGTGACCACACAACCAGAGCTGCTGCCTCATCCTAACGAGATCATTCACTATCCATGGATACTCGCCGGCTACCTGGCGCTGTTTTTTACAGCGCTTAACCTGCTGCCCATTGGCCAACTCGACGGAGGGCACATTGTTTACGGCCTGCTTGGGCTCAAAAATTCAAGACTGGTATCAGCCGGCCTCTACATTGTTTTTATCTTCTATGCAGGGTTGGGCATAGTTACGCCTTTTATGGACTGGACTGCAATAACCACTTTTTTCATGATGCCGGTTCCTAACCTCTTCGCCATTCCGGTGTATATCTATTTTTTGAAGTGGGTCATGCAAAGCCTGACCGACAACGATATGAATCGCTGGATGGTGGCCGTAGGCATCTTTACGGCTCAGTTTGTGGTTTCATTCATTTTCCCAACAGTGGAAGGCTACAGTGGCTGGCTGCTTTACGGGATCATCCTGGGCCGGTTTATTGGCATCTATCACCCGCCAGTAGCGCAAGACGAGCCGCTTGATTTCAACCGCAAGGTGCTGGGGTGGATTGCCCTGATTATTTTTGTGATTTGCTGGAGTCCTAACCCGTTTACAACCTAGTTGAGGATAGCTTGTGGAAAGGTTTCAATAAACGCCTGAACCCCACCCTCAAGGTTCTTCACAGCCAAAAACCCATGCTTCAGTAGATACTTTGTACCCGTTCGGCCTCTGGTGCCTGCTTTGCAGTGGATCACAATCATTTTGCTTTTCCACGAGGCAATTTCCTGTAGCCTGAAAGGGAGACTGTTCAATGGGATATTGAGGCCGCCTATGTGGTATTCTTCGTACTCCCATTCTTCTCTTACGTCCAACAGCAGGAAGTCTGCTTTGGAGTCAATTAAGGTCTTCAACTCCTGGGGGAGGATTGTCATTGGTTGGGTCAGTTGGTCAGTATCAGTTTAAATGTACTTTTTCTGTTTTGAAAAATGTACTGCACAAAATAAAGACCTTTTGGTAAGTGAGTCAAATCGATTGACCACGGACGCTGGGTATCGGATAATTGCACTGGAAAAGCTTTTCCTGAAACATCCGCTATGAAAACAGCTTCTGGCTTTTCTGAGAAGTATACTATGCCCTCACTTGGGTTGGGATAAATGGCTAGCTCTTCGATGGGCTTTTCATCAAGGCCAGTCACCGACCTGAAAGGCACATTTTCGAATACCGGCCTGATCATCAGGCTTCCATCCGTTCGGTCGTTTTGCACCCAGCCGTTGCCTACGTTGAAGTAAATTCTGTTGCCAGTGTTGTTGTTCTTATCCAGCCCAATGCCCACAAAGTTGTCGGTATACTGCCGGTAGCCAATGTAGAAGGTGTCACTCACCACCACAGGTATTTCAAACTTGTAACGCACAAACTGATCAAGCTCCTCTTTGAACTCCACACTCACCCGCTGAAGTGCCAGCAGGGTGGGGTTGATATTGGTGAGCGTTTTCCAGGCAATGATGTCCAGCGGCTGGCCATCGGCAAACGGTGCTATCCTGGGGAAGTGGATGTCAATCGCTGTGAGCGTGTCTTGGGACAGAGCCACCACTTTGTACGCCAATTGCCCCCGGCTTTGGTTAATGCCAGCGGCATATTCCGCAGTGCCATCGTCCCAGGCGGTATAGTCTGAAAATGAAAGACTAATACTTGTGGTGTCGTTGTTTCTATAGTTGATGTTTTCAAAGTAGGTGGTGTCCGCTGTCAGGGGATCAACCCTGCTTATAAGGTATTTGTCTCCTGTTTTGAGAAATAAATCCATATTTAGAACGACCGAATCGTTGTCCTGCAAAAATGCTTTGATTGCATCGGTGTCGATGGGCGAACTTGTTATTGTTCGCCTTTCAAGGCCCTGGGGTATTGGATCTACTACCTGGTTTTTATCAACTGAAGAAATCAATTGCCCGGTGCTGGCTTCCACAATCTGAATATTGTACTCCACAGGTTGCAGCAAAGCATCGAGGTTGAAAAACTCAAATGAGCTTGTGCCTGATAACAGGTCGGCAGCTGACTGAAATTGGCTTGGAGGTAAGGCGTAAATGCCCTTCAATGGTGATAATGGGGCAGCAGAAAGGGCCCTGTCGAAGTAGGTGTTATTGGAAGGGCTTCGGTTCTGGTTGAGGTAAATGTAGTCGAGGTGCCAATGATCAAAAGGGCCTGTTTGCTTATTAAAGCTTTCAAACCTGAACCTGAAGCCTTCATGGTAGAATTCCGGCTGTAGAATGGGAATAAATTGCTGCGTAAAGTCTTCCCTCAGGTTTTCCTCGCCACCTTTGAGTACCCATTTTGTTACCCAAACGCTATCTCGGCTTAAAAACTGGAGGCGCAGTGAGTCTTCAGTGTTAGGGATTTCGCCCAGGCCCTTTATTTGCCAGAAGAAGCTCAGGTAAACTGTACTACGCAAATTGGCAGGAATAACCGAGAGGTCAATGGCTTTGGAGGTGAGGCTATCTGCAGGCCCGACAAAATTAGAAGTTGGGTTGTGGGGGATGCCATTGCTGTTGAGCCCGTCAAATGTGGCTACGCCAAGGGTAGGAGGGTGTAGCCCCAGCGTGGCATTTACCCATACGTCGTTGCTGCTCACCCACCACTCGCTGCTGGGCTGGCCGCTATAGTTCGAAAAATCATCCCAAAAGGGGAGCTGAATGGTGTCGTTGGCGTCAAGCGTTCTTCCTGAAGCTGAATACTTGCTACCGGTGGGGAAGGCAATTGGTTTTTGGATGAGCTGGGCAATAGCGCCGTGGCTTCCAGCTACAAATGCTGCCAGGAAGAGAATGCCTTGTAGCCATCGCCCTTTTTTTGTCATTAATTGAATCGTTCTGGCTCCGTGCCTACTATCCAGAGGTCTATGTAGTCGCCTATTTTGATCTTTTTGTCAGCCGAAGGAGATTGTTTAAAAACGGTGCCCAGCGGCATTGACTGTTCCTGGTAGGTGACTGTGCCGTCAGCACTTTTTACTTCTATCGTCGCTTTGCCATCTTCTTCGTAGTGAACGTCGCCTACCTTCAGGCCCTGTCCAATAACGGAAAATTCAGCATCTTCATATGTAAGGCCAATTAAAGTTGGGGCATTAAACACCTGGTTGCCGAGCCCGTCGCCTACAATTAGGTCAATTTTGGCTCCTTTTGGCACTGAGGCTCCTTCGCTGATAGGCTTGCCCTGATAGAGCTGCTTAAGCACCGCATTTAAGGCCATGTCTGATGCGTAGGTGATTTCTCCCAGCAGAAGGTCATAGCTTTTAAGTACTACCTGTGCATTTTTTACCGAGCCATCTACCAGCTGAGGCATCCTTACCTTGGGTGGCTCCTTGGCATTCAATGAGATATATATTTTTCTATTTTCCTTTACCTTCGAGTTAGGCAGTGGAAACTGCTTGAGCACGGCCAACGGCGGGTATTGCGACGAAAAGCCAGAATCTTTATTGATCTCAAAACGCAAATTCCGGTCAGTCAGAAACTCGTCCAGTTCATCCAAAGGAATCCCTTCCAGGTCCGGCACGGTGATGGTCTCTCCATGGTTGGTGGTGTTGGGAAGATAGACGTAAAAGAACCCGAGCAGGAACACGACGGCTATGGCTACCATCAGGGCCAGCTGGATCAGCACATCTTTCCATGAGTTGAATTGAAAAAGTGTCATTTGCTACAGTTTAGGTCAGGCTATTAATTTTTGTCGCAGCATACCGTATGTCAGAATCGCATCAATGAACTCGTAGGGTTTGTAGCCATTGATGGCCGATTGGTGGAAAATACAGGTAGCGGGTGTCATTCCAGGTAATGAATTAATTTCAATAATAATGGTTTCTACCTTGCCATCCTCATAAATACGTACAAAGGCGTCGATTCTTGCGTAACCCTCAATGTTTAAAATCTCAGCTACTTTTTCCAGGTCTTTTCTTACCTTTTCACTTACCCTCTTATTTTCTTCAGGTGTTTTACCAAACCTCGCCGGGGTGATGTTCTGCCCCTCTCCGGCCAGAAACTTCTCTTCGAGTGAAAGCACGTCGCCAGTGGCCAGGGTTTCCGAAGGCTCAAACAGCTCATATACTCTGTCGCCGTTATCGTTGATGCTGGTGAGCATGCCGCCTGTGATTTCTAAAAAGTGTGTGGCCCCGTTGCTGTCTATCAAGTCTTCAAGCAAAAAGTAGCTCTTTTGAGGAAACTCCTCATTGTCCTTCAGCTTGAGTACTTTCTGCTGAGCAGGCAAAAACTCCGGTGTGTCTCTAAACATCATTTCAGCAAAAGCGCAAAGCTCCTGCTGGTTTCTGATTTTCTTCACAGCAGAACTACACCCATCGTCAGCCGGCTTAGCAATCAGCGGATAGGTGAAGCTCTTCTCCAGCTCAGCAATTGTTTTGGCAGGATGCGCCAGGTATTCCTCCTTGTAAACAAGCGTGTGATTGGCCACTGAAATGCCATGTTTCATCAGTAGCTCATTGGTTTCATATTTGTTGATGGTAATGCGGCTGCTGTCCACGCCCGATCCGTTGTAAGGAATGCCCAGCTTCTCCAGCTCTACCTGCACGGCACCGTCTTCGCCAGGCCTGCCATGCAAGGCAATAAACACTGCATCCACCAGGCCTGATAAGTCTTCGTAATTGATTCGCTTGTACTTCAAAATAGTGCCCGGAGCATAGGTGCTGGTAATTGTGCCAGCTTCAGATTTTATTTGCCCAATTACCGGGTGCTCATTTTTGGACGCTGCCGCATGAAGCTTTTCTCTGATATCATCAGCGTTGTCTTTGAGCATAATATTAACCGGAAGCAGGTAGAGCTCATGGTTTTCTTCGTTGCCAGTGAGAAAAATCGGCACCGGGTGGTATTTTGTGGAGGAGGCTAACTTTTCAAAAATATTCCTTCCACTTTCCACGCTAATATGCCTCTCCGAAGAGAAACCGCCCATGATCACACCCACATTGATTTTTTTGACCTCTGAAACAGCCAGAAGCTGGATCTCAGTATCCAACTTTTTGAGCAGCCCTTTCATCTGGTGGATCATTTTGCCGGTTTTTATCCTGGCTGCCAGTGACGTGCGAATGATGTAAGTAAGAAACTGCGAAGGGTTAAGCCCTATTTCAGCTGCCTGGTGAAAGAAGAACGACGATGGCAGCATGCCCGACGTCGTATTGGGGTCGTTGAGGAAAATACCGCCATCCTCGGTGTAGAACCCATCTATGCGGGCGTATACCTGGCAGTGAAGAGCGGTGAAGAGCCTTTCACATTGTTTCCGAATTCGTTGAATATCACCGTCGGGTAGTTCAATTGGTGTTATTTTCCTGCTGATGCCAGGCAAATACTTGGAGCGGTAGTCGAAAAGGTCTTTGATTTTTCTGATCTCCGTAGGAGGTAATGCCATCGGCGCACCGTTGTCATTTTCAATAACGATGCACGAAAACTCCCGGCCTTTGATGAAGGCTTCCACCAGCACTGTTTCCTCAGCGTGCTGACTGGTAAGCTGTATAGTATCTTTTCTTGCGGAAGCCAGCTGGTCGAGTTTCACCCAGAGTTTTTCAGGGTGTGATATCCATTCACCTTCCATCATCACCGGAAGCCCTATGCCCTCTCTGATGTCTGTCAGTTTTATCAGCTCTTTTCTCTTTTCTTCATCGGGCAGTGCCGCCCACCAGCTCAAATCAATCTCTTCAATGAAAAAAGCCCTGTTCATGCCGTCCACAAAGTCTTCCACGGAGTCTTTGTCGATAATGGACACACCAATGGTCGACCCCTGATTGGGCGCTTTTATCACCAGTGGAAGCTTCAGCTTTGATTTCAAAGAATCGAAGACTGCTTTTTTATTCGCTTCCTTCAGCCACGAGTCTCTGTTAAGCAACTCGTAAGCGGGCGTAGGAAAGTCATTTTTTTCCAAAAGGTCTTTTTGAACAACTTTATTCACGCCAATGGCCGAAGGCAAAATACCCGAGCCGGAGTAAGGAATATTGTACCACTCCAGAAGCCCCTGGATATTGCCGTCTTCACCAAAGGGCCCGTGAAGGGCAAGGAAAGCAAAGTCGATAAGTGTCGGCAGTTCTTCGGGGCTGACTTTGCGGCCAACATGCGAGGCAGCACTCAGAGCAAGGTTATGGTCCTCGGCCGCCAGCGATTCAATATATACCTGAAAATGATGAGGGCTTGGTGGAAGCAGCGACACAGGAGGATAGAAGTCCCGAATGGTGCCTTTGTATACGTATTGCCAATTGAGCTCTATGATTTGCCCTAGGCTGTCAATGAAAAAGAGCACTGGCTCAAACAATGATTTATTGAGGTTGTCGTAGACTGTACGTCCTCCTGCAAAGGATATTTCTCTTTCCCTGGATTGCCCTCCAAAGAATATTCCTACTCTCATCTTTTAAATTTAATAATTAAAGCGGTCACTGGCGACTTGCAACAAAATTACGCAACCGAAACGATTTTCAATGCCTGATAATGACTCTTTGGGCGGTTACCTTGTCCTTCGTTATTGCTTGGATCAGGTACATGCCATTGGCTTCGTTTACTGTGGTTAGCTGATAAATTTGGTTCAAGGTGTTGGGGTATTCTTTTTCAAAGTACACCCGGCCTCTCACATCCTGCATTCGTAGCGTCACGGTTTGCCTCTCAGCCAGGCTAAAGGCCACGTTAATTACTTCTTTCGCAGGGTTAGGAAAGAGCCTGATCAAATCCTCGATAGGGAAAACAGGCGTTGGCTCACCCGACAGATAAAACTCTATGTCGTCTAAATACATATTGTTGCCATTGCCATTGGTGCCTACAATGGCCACCACCACACTGCTGTATCCGGCATAGGCTGACAAGTCGATTGTTTCTCTTTTCCAGTCTTCGGAAGTTGAGGGAGTCCAAAAATCTTCGGATTCGGTGATAGCCAGATCACTTCCCCGCTTGTCATATACGACGTCCCTGAAATTGATGCCACAGTCCACGGACACCATTACTCTTAGCCGCTCCGAACGGTTTTCCCTTTTGGCGTAGGAGAGTTTGAAGGACATTGACGCTTCATCAGCGTCGTCAAGATCCAGCACTTTCGTGGCCAACCAGAACTCATCACCAAGCACAGTCAGGTCGTAGGAAGTCATCCGGGCTACTTTGTTTCCCTGGCTGAGGCTTTCATCATTTTGAATTTGCCAGGTGCGTCCGTCGGCGTTTGTAATTCTGTGCAAAAGATTTTCTTCCACGCCCCTGTTCGAAGCAAATGTTTCTCTGAATGGGATCACGTCGGTGGCTGTTTTTATATGAAATAGCTGGGAGAAGCTGTTGTCGGAGATTCGCTGGTCGGTGTTGCCATTTGGCTGGTCGAGGGCCAATTCAAGCTTATATGTGCCATCTTCCAGGGCGTCAATCTCCAATGGCACATTGATCGTTTGGCCGGTATTAATGAAGATATTGTTAACCTGCAATTCCTTTGAGCTATTGTTAACCGTGTAGGAAAGCGAAAAGCTGGTGATGGGTTGCTTCCCAAAATTTTTAACCTCCACCGTTGGCACCGGCTGGTTGATACACGAAATGAAAGAAAGATCAGTTACTTCACTAATGCCAATATCGTAGTCGGCCAGGTTATTACTCGATATTTTTATGTCGTCAAGAAACAGGTTGTTGCCCAGTCCGTTTTGTCCGATGAAGGCGAGCTGTATTCGGTCGGCTCCTTTGAAGCTGTTGAGAGCGATAAACGCTTTTTTCCAGTCGGCTGGGCCTGAAGGAATAAACGCTTGTCCGGGTTCTATGTAAGTGGTGGCAAGGTCTTCGCTAAATCTTTGGAACACAATGTCGTCGTACTCGAAAGTGGCGCCGCAGTCGGTCGACACAGCCACCAGCAGACCGTCCGAATTATTGATACCGTCGTGCCCGTAGGCGTAGTCGAAATCGATGGTAAGAGAAGGGTATTTTGTCAAATCAATGATGGGAGACAGGAGCATTTCCCAGTCGCCAAATTGTGTCGAGTCAGCACTGAAGTAGTCAAACTGTATGGCCAGGTTGGTGGCCAAGACCTTCGGTGCCAGCGTGATGGCTGCAAAGGGCTGATCGGGGTTGTCGGCCTTCATGACCAATTGAGAACCGTTCTCTTCAAAGGTTTCCAGCATCGGCAGCGAAATTAGTCGCTGGTAGCTGGCGTCTATCGAGACCTTGTTGTTACTGACCTTGTTGTCTAGTGTCTGGTTGACACTCCCGATTTCAAATGTCGTGGTATATAAGCCGCCCTGCTCAAGCAGTACTTCGTCGAAGGTAACGGTGTAGGCAGCCAGGGGGGCGAGGTTGGTGGAGATTGTTCTTGAATCCCACTCCAGCCCGTTGATAACAACGCTGACTTCAAATTGCGTGATGATGCTGGTGCCATAGTTTCTCACCACTATTTCAGGCATAAACTTGGCGGAGCAGATACCGCCTGCCGGGCTAACGATTGTTTTTATACCCAAATCATTATCCACAAGCGTTGGCGCCACCAGTGCTGCCGATCCAATGAGGCTCCTCCTTCTGGGACTAAACTCCAGCACGGTTCTCATCCTCTCTTTTTGATCCTTTGTGAAAATATTCATGCACTTGTCGGGGCTGTAGTCCATGTAGTTCTCAATCATGTCGGTAGACCCACAGCTCGCCTTTGACAACTCGCAGCTGCCTGACGAACTGGCTCTGTCTGCCGCTGGAGTATCGGAACAGTAATCGTCTGATCCACAGCCGCCGTCGCCCCAAATATGTCGCAGCCCAAGGTAGTGCCCTATTTCGTGGGTAGCTGTTCGTCCGGTAGAAAACTCCTTTGCATTGAAGCCCTGGCCAAAGTACTCATAGTCAATGGTGACGCCGTCAGGCAGAAATTTATTAGCAATGTTGGGTTTAAGGCCGATCAGGTCTGATACCGGGAATTGCGCAAACCCCAACAAGCCCGATTTAAGGTTGGTTACCCATATATTGAGGTATTTGTCGGGCGGCCAATAGCTAACCTTCTGAAGCAGGTCTTCTTCTCCAATGGCGTAGGAGTCTTTGCCGGCACGAGCCCTTACAATGCCGCTGGTGGGCATGCCCTCAGGGTCTCTTTTGGCTAACGCAAATTCTATAAGTGCGTCAGCTGCCACAGGCTTAAATATCTCTCGGGTGTCGGTTGTGTCTGAATTTAATCTCCGGAAGTCCTGGTTGAGTAACTCAATTTGAGACAATACCTGCTCCAGCGGAATGTTCGATCCTTCTCCATACGCCTCGCCCTGATGCAATACATGTATCACCACAGGTATGGTGTAAATGGCTTCAGCAGTTCTGCTACTACTCAACCGAAGCTGACGCTCAGTTTTTTTGGTTTGAACCCACGATTCAAACTCTTTGACAGATTCACCAATAATCGGCCTGTATTTTTCTTCGAGTTGTACGGTGCCACACTTTTCCTGTGAAAAGGCCTGGTGGCTAGAGCATAAAAAAATGCAAACAGCAAAGTCTAAAAAAAAGTATAACCTCCTGCTCATTGAGTATGTTAAAAAACGTGGATGAGAGGTAACGAGGTAATGCTATGAAAATTATTTCATCAAACGACAGCCACATTCACGGCCTCCACTTTACTTATTTCCGGAACAGCTCTTTTAATCGCCTCTTCTACGCCAGCTTTCAGTGTCATGGCCGACATCGGGCACGACCCGCAGTTGCCAAGCAACTCAAGCTTTGCCACATGCCCTTCATCAATGCTTAGCAGCTTAACATTTCCACCATCAGCCTCCAGATAAGGTCTGATTGAATCAAGCGCACTTTCTATGCGCTCCATCAACGCTATATATTCAGGTGTGTCAGCAATCATTTCTTAAACATTAACTTCAACTACTTTCGTTTTTTCTTTGGCGGCATTTCTCATTGCCACCTGCTGAGCCACGGCTTGTGCAATGCCATTGAACGCATCAGCCGTTATCCCATCTTTCATTACCGCAGGGTAGCCACTGTCGCCAGACTCTCTGATCGACTGCACCAGCGGTACCTCACCAAGGAAAGGAGCATTGTTTTTCTCAGCGAAAAGCTTGCCTCCATTCTGGCCGAACAGGTAGTATTTATTGTTCGGAAGTTCCTCAGGAGTAAAGTACGACATATTTTCAATGATTCCCAGCACGGGCACATTGATCTGAGGCTGCTTAAACATAGAGTATGCCTTTTGAGCATCAGCCAGGGCAACTTTTTGAGGGGTAGTCACCACCACCGCACCAGTAACAGGCACTGTTTGCACAAGTGTCAGGTGTATGTCGCTGGTTCCCGGAGGAAGGTCAATTAAAAGGTAGTCGAGCTCTCCCCATTCCGTGTCGCCAATAAACTGCTTGAGCGCTGAGCTGGCCATGGGTCCCCGCCACACCACAGCGTTGTCGGGAGGGGTAAGAAAACCTATCGATATCAGCTTTACGCCATACTGTTCTATCGGTACAATTACATTCTTTCCATTTTTCTCGATGATGCCGGGCTGCTCATGTTCGCAGTTGAACATAGTAGGGATGCTGGGCCCGAAAATGTCCGCATCAATAATACCTACGCTGGCACCGCTTCTTGCAAGTGCTACGGCCAGATTGGATGTAACAGTGGATTTACCTACTCCACCTTTTCCCGAAGAAATAGCAATGATGTTTTTTACACCAGGTAACAGGGGCGCATTGTTTCTGATCGAAGTAACATTGGAGGTCATCAAAATAGAAAGCTCCACAGCCTCTCCGAAATCAGCATAAATCACGTCCTCACACTGACTCCTGATGAGCTCCTTCAAAGGACACGCCGGCGTGGTAAGCTCCACGGCAAAACTGATCCTGGCGTCACCTACTTCCAGGTTTTTGATCATTCCAAGGGTCACCAGATCTTTCTTCAAATCTGGGTCGTCCACCTTGCTCAACGACTTTAATACTTGTTCTTTACTGATTTGGGACATGTAGAAAATGGCTGTTCTGATGCAAAACTGTTGCAAATTAATGCTTATACCAGCATGTAACAATGAGAAGAACGATAAAGTTGGGATAGCTCAAAGTTTATTGAGCGCATTGGGCTTTCAGAGGCCTTTCAATTAGCCTGAGATGATTTCAAATCAAATTTCTGAAGGGCCACCAGAAAAAAGCTCATGCCGGCAAGCATAATAAGATGAGCGAAATCGTCCCTGTTGAACCATGGGTGGATATTGATATCGAACCCGTGAACAAAAGCAGCCGAGCTAAGAACAAGGATGCCGATAGGAAAATAGACCAGTTCTTTATACTTCCGGCTCAGGAGGTAGCCACCCAGACCCACAATGAGGGTAAGGCCAATAATTGAGTTGTTCTTTGTCCACGAAAAGTCAAATGAGACGAAGGCCATGCCCGCCAGCATGATGATCATTTTCAAAAGGGAAAACAGCCGTAGTCTCTTTTTCCAAACCTTTTTTTCGGCGGGGATAAAGGCGTAAATGCCTCTTTCGGCAAAGTAGACTGACAAGATGCCGGTTGTCCAGGGAAGTATTTTTCCGGTGAGCCCCCAGTAGTAGAAAAGCCCGTGGCCAAGTCCGCCGAAAAATCCTGAAATGCCAAGGATGAGGAAGAACAAACTCCAGTTTTTGTATGGGGGAGAGGTGTTTTTACGCAGCTTAAAATACGCCACCACACCAAAAATGGTAATCAGCCAGTTCCAAACAATCGCCATCGGCTCCATAATGATCAGGCCGCCCCATTCTACAGTAATCTTCTCCATCCGGGCAAAAGTAGTATCTTTTTCAAAATAGGTTTTCACCCTCTTTGATAAACGGAGCAATGCCTTTCACCCGAAAGTATCGCCAGACACGGATTGATCATCAACTTTGGGCCTGACGGCTTTACCGGAGTCGGATTTACTTCGTAACTTCGAACCCCCATGCGCATCAGCGACCACATCATATCAGAAATACAATCCCGGATGGACATCCAGGAGGTGGTGTCCGACTATGTTTCGCTGAAGAAAAAGGGCCAAAACTTTTGGGCCTGCTGCCCCTTTCATGATGAGAAGTCGCCCAGCTTTTCTGTAGCTCCCAATAAGGGCATTTATAAGTGCTTTGGGTGTGGGAAAGGCGGCGACGCCATTTCTTTTATCATGGATATTGAGGGCCTCGGATATGTGGAGGCACTCAAGCACCTGGCCAACAAATATGGCATTGAGGTAGAAGAAGAGGAGGCCACACCCGACCAGATCAAGGAATTCAATGAAAAAGAAAGCCTGCTGATCTTACTCGACCACGCCAGGGGATATTACAAGCAGCTTTTGTGGGAGGACGATGAAGGGCAGGCCATTGGCTTAAGCTATTTTAAAGAAAGAGGTTTCTCGGACGAAACCATCAAGGCCTTTGACCTGGGCTATAGCCACGACAAGTGGGACGGCTTCATGAAGTATGCCTCCAAGAATGGCTTCACTGAGGAAATGATGGAAAAGGCGGGCTTGGTTCTAGCCAAAGAAGATGGTAAAAAATATGACCGCTTCCGGGGTAGGGTCATGTTTCCAATTCATAATCCGTCGGGTAAAGTCATCGGTTTTGGTGCCAGGATACTGAAAAAGGCGGATAATCAACCCAAGTACATTAACTCCCCCGAGTCGCCTGTTTACTATAAAAGCAATGTCCTTTTTGGGATGTTCCAGGCCAAGCAGGCCATTCGGAATGAGGACAATTGCTACCTGGTGGAGGGCTACACCGACGTTATTTCGATGCACCAGGCTGGTGTTAAGAATGTAGTGGCCTCGTCGGGCACCTCTTTGACCCGTGAGCATATCAAACTGATGAGTCGCTTTACCCAGAATGTCACCACGCTTTTTGACGGTGATGTGGCGGGCATCAAGGCGAGTATGCGAGGCATTGATATGCTGCTTGAAGAAGGGCTCAATGTGAGAGCGGTCGTTTTCCCGGAGGGAGAAGACCCCGACAGCTACTCTCAACAGCTGGGTGCTTCTGCGTTCAAGGCTTTCCTCGAAAAGAACAGCGAAGATTTTATTGCTTTTAAAACCCATCTGTACCTTAAGGATGCCGGCAGCGACCCCATAAAAAAGGCGGGCACCATCAGGGAAATTGTGGGTAGCATTGCGAAGATACCTGATGCCATTAAGCGGCTTGTTTTTGCCAGGGAGTGCAGCCAGCTAATGGACATGGATGAGGCTGTGATCGTTGCTGAGATGAACAAAATGCTTATCGAGCAGGGCCAGCAGCAGCAAAAGGAGAGGGAACGGCAGCAAACCAGGCAGCGGCTGGATCTCGACAACTCCGGTTCAGCAACTGAGAGTTCACCTGATGCGGCTATTTCAACGCTCGAAAAGCCGGAGGTTGATCCAAAAATGATACAGGAAAGGGAAAGCCTGAGGCTTCTGCTCAACTATGGTCAATTCGTGATAAAAGGAACCGAGGAAGTAGATCAGTTGCTCGCCGATTACTTTCTGCATGAGACAGACGAGGTGCATTTCAGTCACCCTGTGTATGCGCAAATCCTCGATATGTTTAAGAACAAGCTGGTGGATGGAGACGTGATAGATGCGGACTATGTGTTGAAGCATGGCACCGAACCAATGAAGAAAGAAGTGATCGATTTGATTACTGAGCGGCATGAGGTGAGCCATCATTGGACTGAGAAGTTCGACATCAAAGTAAACAGTGAAAGAAACGACCTGAAAGGTGCCACCTATGCCAATATTGTCAGGCTTAAGCTTCGGACAGTCAGGGCAGTGATCAAAGAGAATCTAGACAAATTGAAAACTGCAGAAACTGAGGCCGAGCAGGTGGAGATAATGGAGCACCATGAGGCGCTCAAGAAGGTGGAAATGGGTTTAGCTGGAATCCTTGGTGTTGTCACCGTCGGTTAAGGCCCTGAGGAGGTTCTTATTTGTCAGTATGCATAATTAAATGAACCTTTGCGGAATACTTTTGATTTTAAGAGTGTTAAAAAAAAAGTAGACACCCCCAGGGAGGGTGCAATTAGCACAATGCAAGAAGAAATACAACTCGACAAAATTGAAGACGCCATTGAGGCGATAAAAAAGGGCGAAATCATCATCGTAGTTGACGATGAGGATAGAGAAAACGAAGGCGATTTTATATGTGCTGCGGAAACTGTCACTCCTGAAATTATCAATTTTATGGCTACGCATGGCAGAGGGTTGATTTGTGTGCCCTTAGTGGAGGAGCGATGCGAAGAGCTGGGGCTGGAGCTGATGGTTGGCAAAAATACGGCCCTTCATGAAACTCCTTTTACTGTTTCTGTCGATCTGAGAGGGAGAGGAGTAACAACTGGCATTTCGGCCAAAGACAGGTCGGTGACTATTCAGGCCCTGGTTGACCCCAATGCATCGCCAGAAGAATTTGGCAAACCCGGTCATATTTTCCCGCTTAAGGCTAAGAAAGGCGGCGTTCTGCGCCGTTCAGGTCACACAGAAGCTGCTATTGACTTTGCCAGGTTAGCGGGGCTTTACCCTGCCGGCGTGTTGGTTGAAATCATGAATGAGGATGGCTCAATGGCCCGCCTTCCGGACCTGAAAAAAGTGGCGGAAAGGTTCAACCTCAAACTTGTTTCTATTAAAGACCTGATCACTTACCGCCTTGATAAAGAGTCTCTGATCGAAAAACTGGTAGATGTGAAAATGCCTACAGAATATGGCAGCTTTCAGCTTCATGCGTATAAGCAGAAAAATACCGGCGAGCAGCATTTAGCACTCGTGAAAGGAACCTGGGAGCCAGGCGAGCCGGTCCTGGTAAGGGTACACTCTTCCTGCGTGACGGGCGATATATTCGGCTCTCACAGGTGTGATTGTGGTGAGCAGCTTCATAATGCCATGACAATGGTGGAGAAGGAGGGTAAAGGCGTTGTATTGTATATGAATCAGGAAGGTCGTGGGATAGGGCTGGAGGCGAAACTGAGGGCCTACAAGCTTCAGGAGGAAGGAATGGATACCGTAGAAGCTAACCTTCACCTGGGATATAAAATGGATGAAAGAGATTATGGCGTTGGTGCGCAGATACTGCGAGATCTTGGTATCAGCAAACTACGGTTGATCACGAATAACCCCAAGAAAAGAGCGGGTTTGCTGGGATATGGCCTGGAAATTGTAGACAACCTGGCAATAGAGGTGGCTCCTAATGAGTTTAATGAGAAGTACCTCACAACCAAACGGGACAAAATGGGTCATATGATTTTGAAAGAGAAATAGTGGGTCTTTTGCCTGGGAAATGTAATATTGTAGTATGAGGAGGATGGGAAAGTACTCGGTTTTTTTTGTTTTTTTATTTTCTCTTTTAGCAAGTGGTTCAGCCTATGCTCAATATTTCCCTTCTGAGTATTGGCACGATGGCTGGATAGTGAATGATGATGCCGACACCCTGAGAGGAGAGATCAAATATGATCTGCCGAATGATTTAGTTCAGGTAAGAAACCGGGATCGGATCAACACCTTCTCCAGCCGCAAAATTGTCTACATAGAATTTTACGACAAGACAACCGAAAATTACAGACAGTTTTATTCGCTGCCCTATGCAGTTAACTACGACTACAAGGTGCCGATGCTCTTCGAGTTATTGTACGAGGGAGAGTTGTCTTTATTGACCAGAGAGTCAATTATTCAGGAAACTGTGCCGTCTGTACAGAGTTATTCCTTTAGTGGCTATAATCAAACAAGGCAAAGACTTGACTATAGTTTCTATTTCCTTGATAAAAAAGGTAATATCAGACTGTACAACGGGAAAAAACCTGAGCTTCAGGATGCTATGCGTGACAGGTGGTCGGAAGTAAAGCCCTTCATGAAAAAGAATCATTTATCGCCAGATAAAATCCGGGATCTTGTGCGTATCGTAGCTTTTTACAATTCGGTGAAATAATTAACAATGGCAAAAAAGAAACCCCTCATTCTCGTTTCCAACGACGATGGCATAACCAGTCGTGGCATTAGGAAGCTAGTAGAACTGATGAAAACACTTGGTGAGGTAATTGTGGTAGCACCCGACAGCCCCCAATCAGGGATGGGGCATGCCATCACCATCGGCGACACCTTGAGGCTGGATACGGACGATATTTTTGGCGATGTAAAAGCTTATAAATGCAGCGGCACACCTGCCGACTGTGTGAAAATTGGCAAGCACTATATATTGAAAGATATTCGCCCGGATCTGGTAGTTAGCGGAATCAATCATGGAAGCAACACGTCCATTAGTGTGCTGTATTCTGGCACTATGTCAGCGGCTATAGAGGCGGCTATGGAAGGATTGCCGGCCATCGGGTTCTCGCTATGTGATTATTCACAGGAGGCAGATTTTTCTCATGTGGACGAATTCATTCTAAAAATAGCAAAGCAGGCCCTTGAGAAAGGTATTCCGAAAGGAGTAGCGTTGAACGTGAATATTCCACCAAAGAGAAACGAGGCAATAAAAGGCATCAAAATGTGCCGCCAGGCAAATGCCAAATGGCAGGAGGAGTTCGACTTGCGCCACGACCCGTATGGTCGTCAGTATTTTTGGATGGCGGGCAATTTTGTGAACTTCGACAAGGGCGAGGACAACGACGAATGGGCCATTGCCAACAATTACATTTCTATTGTGCCTTGTCAGTACGACCTGACAGCCCATCATGCGTTGCCTATCCTTAACGACGAATGGGATTTCTAATCCTCTGATTCAGGCACCGCAACCACCGGCGGGTGGAAGAAGTTAAGCTTGTATTTCAAAAATAGATTGACAGCCGGCACTCCGTTGCCAACCGTCTTTCCGTAGCCTGGTACAATGAGTACGTCTGGATCGCCAGGGTTATCAATGCTGATCAAATGCCGGTAAGATACCCTGAATCCCAGCCAAAAATTGCCTCTGAAGTTTCCTTCCGATTGAATGGAAAGCTCCAGCCAGCTTGCCTTAAGGCCACCACGTGCAAAAGCTCTTTCGTATGGTTCAAATAAACTAGAGGCACTTTCTATGGTGGTAACGCCTGAATCTTCAAAAGACGCCATACCGTATTGAGCTCCCAGCAATAATTTATTTTTAGGGTTGATGGCTAATTGGTAGAACAAGCCAGGTTTTATATACGTGCCGGTGGCATTGTAGTCAGAGTTTTTGTAGGCTCCCGTTGGGTTGATGCTGCCATAGCCATAGCTGATGCTGCCCACATACCTGTTTTCAAACACTGCCTGTATGCCTCCCTCGGCTTTGCTTTCGAAAGGAGCGGGCAAAGTCAGCAGCTTCCCGTAGTCGAGCAGAAGGTGCAACTCAGTTAGAAAAGGATAATCGGTGGTGTCCTTTATCCTGGCAGGTTTAGGCTCCTCTTCTTCATCGTCCTCGTCGTCAATGGCGGGAGGATTCGGTTTGGCGGTCTTGGTTGTATCAGCCAGGCCTTCCGGATTCACCCGTGTTCTTGGTGGTTTTGGCCGGCCAATATCCTGGCTGTAAGCCGACAGGCTGACCAGCACAAATAGCAACAATATGGCAGCCTTAGAAATAGACATTGATGGTAGTTTTTGTGCTCAGGCAAGGGTCAGGCAACGCTTTGCAGTATACTTTCACACTGTCAAATGAAAACTTGTCGTCGGTTCTTTCAATGTTGGTGCCAATAAGCCTGGTGTAGCTCCTGGCAGTAAGGTCTTCAACAAACGAATAAGTAAGCTCCATGCTATCCACTTTGCCGGCAATTTCGAAATAATATACTTGACTGGATGTATTCATGTTTAGTGGCAGACTGAAGATGTTGGCACTATCTGAATACGAAACTTTGTTGCCATTGGCTGTGATGCTGGTGATCAAAATTGTGCCCTTGTTGATAGCCGCCGCTGTTTTAGTGAGCGGTGTCTTTGCTGCGGCAAGGGCGGCTTGTTCTGTGGTAATCTCCGTTTGCCTGGCCCTGGCTTCTGCGATCGCTGCCTGCACTGAATCTCTTTCCGGTATCAAATCATTGTTGCCTTCGGTAATTTGCTTGTTGAGGGAAGTTAGCGAGGTGTTGAGTGCCGAAAGCTGAGTAGTAAGGGCTGTCTTTTCCGTAGTTAAATGTTTCACGGCGGTGTCGATTGCTGCAATGGCCGAATTAATTTTTTGCAGACTGTCGATGTTGAAAAACCTGACTTTCACCGCTGGCTCTTTTTCATAGGGCTCTACTTCTCCAAGACAAGACAACAGCAAGGTACCTGTCAATAGGAAAAGAAGAATTTGCCAATGGTTTGTTTTTTTGCCCAACTTCATAGTTACTGCGGATCGACATCAAAAATAACGGATGTCTGGCGGAATATTTTATCCTGTTGCAATTCTTCCATCTTTTGAGTCAGGAATTCTTTGGCCTTAGGGATAGAAATACCACCTTTTTCCAACTTGATGGTAATTTCCTGATGGTATTGATTTCGTATTCTTGCTATTAACGGTTCCTGGGGGCCAAGTATTCTGTGGCCTCCCAACGAAGTTTGAATACTTTTTAAATAGTGATTGGCGGTTTCCCAAACCAACTGCTTGTCCTGGTTGCGGAAAAGCACCCGTATCATTCGCACAAATGGTGGGTAATGAAAGCTTTCCCTCTCCAAAATCTCCATCTGGTAGAATCGCTTGTAGTCGTTGGTTCGTACTAAATGAAAGACAGGCTGCTCGGGGTTGTTGGTCTGAATGATCACTTTGCCGTTGTTTGATCGACGTCCAGCCCGGCCGCTTACCTGTGTCATCATTTGAAAGGCCCGCTCATGTGAACGAAAATCAGGAAAATGAATGATGCGGTCGATGTCCAAAATGCCGACCAACTCTACATGGTCAAAGTCGAGGCCTTTGGTGATCATTTGTGTGCCTACCAGCACATCTATTTCACCATTTTCAAAGTTTTCGATGAGCTGTTCGTAAGTACTTCTCGTGCGGGTCGTGTCGTAGTCCATTCGGCTGATGCGGCCGGTAGGAAGCAACACCTTTAAATCATCTTCCAGCTTTTCTGTACCGAAACCTATGGTTTTAATTTTGGCCGAACCGCACGCCTCACAATGCGATGGAAGGGGTTCACGGAAACCACAGTAGTGGCAGAGCAGCTCCTGCCGGTACATGTGATACGTTAAGCTCACCGAGCAGTTAGCACACTTGGGTATGTGGGCACAGTCTTCGCAGTGAAGATAGGGCGCATAGCCTCTCCTGTTTTGAAAGAGGATGACCTGCTTGTTTTCTTCCAGCGTTTGCTCAATGGCCTGCAGCAATCCCGGCGACAAGTCGCCGTGCATTCGTTTTTTCTTTCGCTCATCTTTCAGGTCAATGAGGGCAGTTTCCGGCATTTGCACTTCACCAAACCGGGTTTCCAATGCTACCAGTCCGTACTTTTCATACACGGCGTTGTAGTAGCTCTCAACAGACGGTGTGGCCGAACCTAACAAGATTTTGGCATGGTGAATCTGCCCCAGCATAATGGCCGTGTCACGGGCGTGGTAGCGGGGCGCAGGGTCATATTGCTTGTACGACGACTCATGCTCCTCATCGATGATGATGAGAGAAAGATTGTTGAAGGGCAGAAAAACTGATGACCGCACGCCCACGACAATCGGGAATCGGCCGGAAAGCACACCGTTCCAAACTTCGACTCTCTCATTGTCGGAGTACTTGGAATGATAAATGCCGATTTTGTCGCCAAATACTTTTTTCAGACGCCGGAGTATTTGGGCCGTAAGCGCAATTTCGGGAAGCAAATACAGCGCCTGAGCTCCTTCGTCAAGCACTTGCTGGAGCAGGCGAATGTAGATCTCTGTTTTGCCGCTGCCGGTAACGCCATGGAGCAGCACCGTCGATTTTTTCTCGAAGAGGCCATGGATTTCGGATAGTTTCTCTTCCTGTAGTGACGTTAGCTCAGGAATAACCGCTTCCTTCTTTTTTGGCTCGCCAAATCGTGAAATTACCTTATCAAACTCTTCGAAAACCCCATTTTTTACCAAAGTGCCAAGCGATGAAGTAGAAAGGCCTGTTGAAAGGAATTCTCCTTTGGAGAGCCCCAGTTGGTTTCTTTCTTTCAGTTCATTCACAGGCACTTCTCTCAGGTATTTCATTACCAGCTCAAGTTGTTTTTCTTTCTTTTCGAGCTTTTGAAAGAGTGCTTCCAGTGCCAATAGGTCATTCTCCAGAGATGCTTGCAGCCGCACCCGCCTTTCTTTTTTAGGCTTGTACTTTTCAATGAGCTGCTCAAAAATCAGGATCGCTCCTTTGGCTGATAGCGATTTGATAAGGTGGTAGATGTTTTTAACGCCGGTGATCTGCGAAATCTCGTCATAGCTCAGGTGCTCTTTTTCTTCCAGGGCTTCTACCACCTTCCATTCTGAGTCGGAATAGGTGTGATTGCCGTCATCCGGGTCAAAGTCCGGGTGCTTCTGCACCATCGATTTGCTGCTGAGTTTTAGTCCTGATGGTAGGGCAGCATTTAGTACTTCACCGGGTGTGCACATGTAGTAGCTGGCCATCCACTGAATGAGCTGGAGCTGCTGGTCAACAATTACTGGCTGGTCGTCCAGCACGTCCAGAATTTCTCGGGCTTCATAGTTTTCCGGTTTGGTTCCATGAGTTTGGACAATAACACCGGTTAGTACTTTCTTTTGCCCAAAAGGCACAATCACTCTTCTGCCAGCCTCGGCTTTATCGACATGCTCCGCCGTTACCTCGTAGGTAAATAACCTGGGGATAGGCACAGGAAGGAGGATGTCGGCGAAGGATGCCATCAAATATTTACGAATGGATTTACTATCGTGAGTGACTCGTCAATGACCTGGCCGTTTTGTAAATCTTCGGAGTAAAGCAACGTGCAATCAGACTCAATTGCTGAGGCAATAATAAGGCTATCGAAAAAAGAAAATTTATATCTGGCCGCTAGTTGACATCCCTTTAGAATTGTAGTGTCAGTATTTGTGAAAACCATGTTGTTTTGGCAACATTCGATAATGGCTTTTTGAGCATCATCAAAGCTGAACTGAAATTTCCGAGTGATGATATTTGTGAATTCCTGAAGTACCTGCGTACTAATGATTGAGTTGAAGTTGGTGATCAAATTTCTTGAGGCCGTTTGTTTCTCTATTTCATTTTTAGAGTAAGCGTATATTAAAATATTGCTGTCTAGAAATATCTTATCGTTCATTGGCTTCATTACGGTCAAATCTGAAACCGGCAGTGTCAATGGAAATTGCTGAGAACGAAACTTTCTTGGGTATTGTCTTTTCTCTCTCTACTCCTTCATTTTTCCTGAAGGCAATTACTTCTACTTCTGTACCAACATAATCGGCTGGTACTTCGATTGAAACCTGCTGCTTTTTGGGGATTAAACTGGTTCTTACCATAGTTTTAGTTCATTTGCCTGCTTATCAAAGATAGCCAAAATACTCCAAATAGTGAGTTGCTGACCTAATCTTCCGATTAAACAATCAACGACAAAGCTTCTTTTATCGTGCCCACCGGTCGCTGGCAGGCTCGGTTATAACAAACGTAAACCGTAGCCTTTTCATTCACCATCTTTTTGTCAACCAGCATCGGTAATGCGTCCGTTTCCTTTTCTGAAACTGCCACCACCTTGTTAGGTAGGTAGGTCTGTTGTAGCTCACCTGCAAGCTTGCCTGCACCAGGTCCTACTATGGCAATTTCCGCTGTGGGTTTGGCCAGCTGACCTGCCATCATGGCCCAGTTGGTGAGGTAGTCGGGCTCCGTGAGTATCAACAACTTTAGTCTGGCGGTCATTTCCTCAGCAAGTGTAAGGTAGTCGTTGTTTTCAAAGTAAAGCCCCAGCTTGTGCAGGTTGTGCGCCATTATCGAATTGGTGGAGGGAATCACGTTGTCAAATACTTCCTTCTTTCGGGCAATCAGTTTTTCTCCCTTGCTTGAGGTGTAATAGAAAAGTCGTTCTTCGTTATCAAAGAACTCTTCCATCACTTTGCTGGACAGCAAATAGGCAAACTGAAGCCATTCCCGATCAAAGCTGGCTTCATACAGCTTGATGAGGCCGTCAACGGTAGCAGCATAGTCTTCCAGATAGCCATAAAGTTTGGCTTCACCATTTTTGTAGGTACGATGCAGTACGCCGCTGTGCCACGCTTTGCTTTTGATAAACGAAGCGCAATTGAAAGCAAGCTTGCCAAATTTATCTTCTTTGAAAACAATCGCCGCATCTGCCAGCCCTTTGATCAAGAGCCCGTTCCATCCGGTGAGAATTTTATCGTCTAAACCAGGCCTTACCCGAGACGCTCTGACTTGCATGGCTCGCTCATTGAAGGCAGCCAGGGCTTGCTTAGCCTGAGCTATCGGCAATTGATGCCTGCCGCCCACCGTTTCGATGGCATCGGTAACAAACAAGATATTTCTGCCGTGCTCCCAGTTGCCATTCTCTGAGATATTGTAATAGTCTTTGATAAATTCCTTTTGATCTCCTGCTATTGCTTCAAACTCAGGTTGCGTCCAGATGTAGAACTTGCCTTCCACGCCCTCACTGTCGGCATCGAGGGCAGCATAGAAGCCACCTTCTTCGTGCAGCATTTCTCGCTCCAGCCATTTCACTGTTTGATACACCACCTCTTTGAATAGCGGATTTTCCGTCACCTGATAAGCTTCCGAATACAAAGAGAGGAGCTGGGCGTTGTCGTACAGCATTTTCTCAAAGTGAGGAGCAAACCATTCGCCATCCACCGAGTAGCGAGCAAAGCCACCGCCGGCCTGATCGTAGATGCCCCCCTGAGCCATTTTGATGAGTGTGAAATGCACGTGATCAACCAGTTGCTGGCTGTTGGTAGCATGCCCATGACGCAGCAGGAACAGCCAAATGCTGGGCATGGGGAATTTAGGTGCTTTTTGCAGGCCTCCCCAAATGGTATCAAACTTTGGGAGCAATCTGCCAGCTGCAGAACTGATTTCCGCAAGAGAAAAGCTGCTTTCCGGCGAAGAAAGGCTGAACTGTTCCAGCACACTACCACCAAGGTGGTCAGCGAACTTCTCAGCTGAGTCTTCCAGCTCCTGGCGTTGCTTGATAAATGCCTCAGCTATGTTTTCGAGTAGACCAGCCCAGTTCTTCGCAGGGAAATAGGTGCCGCCGTAGAAGGGTTTTTGCTCCGGCGTAAGAAACACATTGAGGGGCCAGCCGCCGTTCAGCCCCATGGCTTGCACGGCGTCCATGTACACCTGGTCCACATCGGGCCGTTCCTCCCGGTCGACTTTGATGCACACATAGTGGTCGTTCATGAGCTGGGCGATGGCTTCGTTTTCAAACGACTCATGTTCCATCACGTGACACCAATGGCAGGCAGAGTAACCTATACTGAGAATAATAGGCTTGTCTTCCTTCAATGCCTTGTCCAGCGCTTCTTCTCCCCAGGGCTGCCAGTCGACGGGGTTGAAGGCGTGTTGTAGCAGGTAGGGGCTTGTTTCACTGATCAGCTTGTTGGGCTGCGGGCCTTTGGTCATAGAATTTCCTTTTTCAGGGCTTGTATCTCTTGTTCTAAATTCAATTGGCTACTCAATTGTTCCATTTCTTCCATCGTCTTTTTCAAAAAAGCCTGATGGTGTGCCGAAGCCGGGTGAAAAGGCTTGTGTTCAAGGTTTCTTTTCAACTTCTGCCACTTAAGAATCAGCTGCCTGGTGGGCTCATCGAAGTAAGCTCCGGAGAACTTTTCCCAGATATAGTCGTGCGCTGTTTCGTTGGGGTGGATCATGTCCTTCTCGTAGAAGCGATAGTCCCGCAGGTCGTCCATCATGACCTCGTAGGAGGGAAAGTAGCTAACCTCAGGGAATGCGGTCATTTCAGCCACCGCCACCCGCAGGATGGACTTACTTTGGCTGTTGACTACAAGTGTGTCTTTGACATGCCGTACGGGGCTAACAGTGACTATCATTTGGATTCCGGAATTAACCTGAAAAAGCTGGTTCCGCACATTTTCGTAGGCTCTGATCACCTCTTTAACCGACAATATCCTTTTTGAAAATTGGCTGGCAGACACTTTGTGGCAATTGGCCACTATTTCTCCTGAGCGTTCGTATACTACGGCCGTGCCTAAAGTAACGATGAGCCATTTTGCATCAGCGAGGGTTTTGGTGGTTTTTTGCTCAAGCTGTTGCACCTCTGCCTGGAGTTCCTCTTTGGTTCCTTTCCCAAACTTTGAATGCAGGTCGAAGTGCTGGTAAATGCCCTGACTTTCAACGATTCCCTCATTTGTAAAACTGGTGTTGCTTGCAGCTTGTGAAAGCAGCTTGAAAATGGAGACAGGATTGTAGACTGTACCAAATGGATTGATGTCGACTGAAAACTTGTTTTCAGCCAGGCGATTGCCCATGACATCAGCAAAGCAGGAGCCCATGGTCAGGATCGAATCCTGATGGGTGATTAAATGCTGATGTGGCGTTGTGCTAATTTCGGTGCGAAACATGTCGCAAAATAAGTAAATAACGTATGGAGAAGCATCGTTATTTAAGATGCATGAATTTTTGTAGATTTAATCTGTTAATACTTTAGTTATGACTGACTACAAACAAATTATTACAATTGAACCAGGGAAGAGAGGAGGCAAGCCGTGTATCCGTGGAATGCGTATTACTGTTAGTGATATTCTTGGTTGGTTGGCTTCAGGGATGACGGTTCAGGAAATATTGGCTGACTTCGACGAACTGACCGAAACGGATATATATGCAGCCTTAAGTTACGCAGCTGATAGGGAGAATAGGATTTATCAGGTGTCCCAATGAAATTCTTGTTCGATCAGAATATCTCTCATAGAATTCTGAAATACCTTCCGATCGAATTTTCCAACGCTACACATGTTAAAAAGGAAGGCCTGATCAATGTTCGGGACAATGCTATTTGGGAATTTGCTAAGGTTAATGGCTATACCATAGTAACACAAGACTCCGATTTCAATGATCTTAATTTACTTTATGGGTTTCCTCCAAAAATAATCTGGATACGCACTGGCAACCTCAAAACACAGATGATAGTAGAGATTTTAACAGAATATCAGCATGAGATTTATCAATTTCTTCAAGATGATAGTTTCGGGTGTTTTGAGATAGTAAGCTTCAGATCAAATAACTAAGTTGACCTAATGCTGAGTGAAAGAGTTACTCAGTTATGAAGGTTTACGCACAAAAAAAGGCGCCTTATGAGCGCCTTTCCTTTATGATTTTGTATTCGGATTATTCACCGACAACATTCACAGTGATCTCGTGCTTCACATTTTTGTGAAGATCAAGCAATACTGTGTGTTCACCAACGTTCTTCACAGCCTCTTTGAAAGTGATTCTCTTACGATCCACTTCAAATCCTTTGTCTTTAAGAGCGTCAGAAATTTGAAGAGCTGTAACAGCACCAAATATTTTGCCGCTTTCGCCAGCCTTGGTGTTGATCGTTACAGTCAAATCGCCGATAGATGCTGCAAGCGCCTGAGCGTCCTGAATGATCTTTTCTGCTTTGTGAGCAGCCTGGCGGATGTTTTCTTCAATTTGCTTCTTATTGGAGTTATTGGCGATAATAGCCAATCCCTGAGGAATCAGGTAGTTACGTCCAAACCCTGGCTTTACAGAAACTGTGTCGTTTTTGTAGCCAACGCCTTTTACGTCTTCTTTTAGTATAATTTCCATGATCCTCGGTGGTTTACTTCAATGAATCAGTTACGTACGGTAGAATAGCAATATGTCTTGCTCTTTTTACCGCCTGGGCTACTTTCTTCTGGAACTTAAGGCTGGTGCCTGTTAGTCTTCTTGGAAGAATTTTACCTTGTTCGTTTACAAATTTCAACAGGAAGTTAGCATCCTTGTAATCAATGTATTTGATTCCGTTCTTCTTAAAACGGCAATACTTCTTGATTTTCTGGATGTCCCTGTTGATGGGTTCGTTCATCAGTGTCATGCTGCGACCTCCTTATCTTTTTTGTTGAATTCGCCTTTCCTACGCTTGTTGTTGTACTCGACTGCGTCTTTGTTCAACGCAACGGTAAGGAAACGCATAACTTTTTCGTCACGACGGAACTCGGTTTCGAGTGCTGCCACAACCCCAGGAGCTGCTTTAAATTCAAAGTACTGATAGAAACCTGTGGTTTTGTGCTGGATCGGATACGCCAGCTTTTTCAAGCCCCAATTTTCCTCATTGACCATGTCAGCGCCATTGTCGACGGCCACGGTTTTGAATTTTTCAACAGCATCCTTCATCTGAACATCAGACAAAACGGGAGTTAAAATGAATACTGTCTCGTAATTGTTAAGCATTGTATAACTTATTAATTAAATGGGCTGCAAAGGTATGTAATTGATTCCTAATTGACAAGGCGCTGTCAGATAAGTTGATATGCCCCTTGATTATGCGTTGGAATCCTCAGAAAGAAGCGGAGATAGCTTGGATTATTTTACCGTAAAGGAGCCTGCGCCCATCAGGTAACCGTCGGTGTACACTTCCACTTTGTGAATGCCCAGCGCATATTCACTGCCCTTGTTGTAAAGAAAGGACAGTTTTTGGCGGGTATTGTCGAAAAGAATCTCTTGCTTGGCTGTGAAGTACATCTCACGGTTGTCGAACATAAAAGTACCTGATCCTCTCGTAACGTCGAAAAGCACGTTTCCATCAGGAGCCACTATGCGCACCAGCACATCCTTGCCGTCTACGGGTGCCACTTTGTTTTCAGCTATGTTGAACGTGACTTTGATCGATTCTATCTGACGATTTTTAAACTCGCCAATAGTTTCTTTACCCCTGCTATTGACAGCGGCTATTACCATGTTTTCCACCTTCAGTTGAGAGGCAAGGGCCACTTTTTCTTCAAGCTTGTTTTTGGACTGATTGAGGTCTCTTATGGAAGCTGTCAACTCATTTTTCTCTTCTTTCAGGCCTGTGTTCTCAGTTAAAAGCTTCTCATTGATGGCTCTTAGCTTGGTAATCTCTTCGTCTTGTGCAACCAGAAGTTCACGGTAACCTTCCACTCTGGCTTTTAGCTGCCCAATTTCTCTGTTGCTTCGGGTTCTTATGGCCTCTTTTTCTTTCTCCAGCTGCTCTTTCACTTTCAAAAGCGTGTCTATCTCACCACCCAGTTCGGTAATGGTTTGGATTCGTTTATCGAGTTCAGATGATACCGAATCAAGACTGAAATATGTTTCGGTCAGCTCCTCCTGCTTCGCCATATTGTCTGCCGTGAGCGATTTATTGGTGCTGTAGTCGATACCTATCTTCACTAAAGCCAACAACAAAAGGATAGCCAGGGCTATGACGATTGATTGCTGCTTTTTATTATTACTTCCTCCTTCACTCATGGTATTGGTCTATTACTGTGCACAATGTAAAAACAGCCGCAAAATTAGGGAACTAATGTCTTAAAACAATGTTAATTGCCGTCATTACAGCTAGTTTATGAATTTGGATGCCAATTTTTGAACAAAAAGATACCTGGATGGGTCAACTGGATGGGATGCCGGTGCCATTACCACACCTCTTAAGGCCTATTTTGATCAGCTCGCCGACAAACAAGCCAGGATTCTGATCCCTGGAGCGGGAAATGGCTACGAAGCCGAATACCTTTTCAAAGTGGGCTTCCAAAACGTTTTTGTTATAGATTTAAGTCGTGAACCGCTCAACAACCTTCGTCAAAGAGTACCGGAGCTGCCCCAAGAGCAGCTGATAGAAGGGGATTTTTTTGACCATAACGGCCAATACGATCTTATCGTCGAGCAGACTTTCTTTTGCGCAATCGATCCGTCACTGAGGCAAAGGTATGCCGGGAAAACATATGAGTTATTGAGGCCTGGAGGTAAGTTCGTGGGTGTTTTATTTGACGACCCGCTCAATAGCGACCGCCCACCTTTTGGCGGCAATGCTGCGGAGTACAGGACGTATTTTGAGCCACTGTTTGATTTTAAGGTATTTGAGACCTGTTACAATTCAATTCCACCCAGGGCTGGCAGGGAGCTATTTATCCATTTGACAAAAAAGGAAACCATTTCTTAGTCGTCAGTTTAGCACCATAGTACCTCTGTCTCTTTCCTCAAGTCAGGGTTGAAGAAAAGTATGCCGGCATGAAAAATATCAACCGACAGTGTCACCGTTTCATGCTGGGTTAGCTGCTGCCATGCCCGGTCCATTCCCGCCGACCAGTGAATGTCTCCGACTACGACGATGCTTTGCTGGTGCAGGCTCCCCCGCAAAGTCTCAAAGAATGAAAGTGTGGCTTCTTCGCTGTGATGCGCATCTATGAAGACCAGATCTAGTTTCGGTGTGGTTTGAATAAAAGGAATGAGCGCTTCCTGTGCCCTACCTTCTATAAGCTTTATGTTTTGGCAGGCCAGCCGATCAAAAGTCTCTCTAGCCATGGCGGCAATGGCCGGGCTTCCTTCAATGGTGGTTAATTGTCCTGAAGAAGCCTTGTTTATATAGGCAGCCGAAATGCCCAGAGAAGTGCCAATTTCCAGGCTGTGTTCGGGTTGCTGAAATCTTGTCAGTCGGTATAAAAAGAAACAAAAGGCTTGGGAAGACAGGCTGTGTTTCGCTATGCTTGCCACTGTTCGTTGTTGCGAGAGACTGACGAGCGAACCCGCTCCGGGGTCTTGCAAGTCGATGAGTCTTTTGTCCTTTAATAAAGCCTTGCGCAGCTTTTCAATAGGCTCGAAAGCCGCAGATGGGCTTTTGGGCTTTAGTACCTCATTATAAAACTTGAAAAGAAAAGGGCCGTGCAAAGACTGCTCATCAACAGCATTGAGCCAGTAGGAAAAGTATGCTTTGGCAGGATAAAGCCTTCTGGAAAGCAACAAGAATCAATTGAGTTTATAAGGCACCACCATGGTGAACTCTGGAATCTTCACTTGGAATTTTTTACCGTCGAGCACTTTTTCCATGAGGTAGGAGCCCAGCATTTTGCCAACGCCCGACCGGAGGTTGCATCCGCTTACGTACTGATGGGTTTCGCCGGGTTCCAGAATTGGCTGCTGGCCCACTACGCCTTCGCCTTCCACTTCCCTCACTTGCGTGTTGAGGTCGTGGATGTACCAGTGGCGGCGCAAAAGCTGTATGGTATTGTCTCCGCAGTTCTCTATGGTAATCTTGTAAGTAAACACAAAGTGCATCTGCTTCGGATTGGAGTATTCCGGCTGATATTCTGTGATGACGCTCACTTTTACCCCTTCTGTAATTTCAGTTACCATGAAATTGTAAGACTTAAATGCGGATGCCTATATTAGGGTTGGTTGTTGCCAGGAGGCTATTAAGATACAAAGAAAATCAAAAAAATGATTCATGGATGTAAAAATTGAAGAAAGCTGGAAGAAGAAATTGTTACCTGAATTTGACAAAAGCTATTTCGTCGACCTTACTTCTTTCGTAAAAGATGAATACTCAAAGCATATTGTTTACCCTCCAGGCAAAGAAATTTTCAGTGCATTTGCCCACTGTCCCTTTGATCAGGTAAAGGTGGTGATCATTGGCCAGGATCCATATCATGGCGCAAATCAGGCCAATGGCTTGTGTTTTTCGGTAAAAGACGGTATTAAAATGCCACCGTCGCTGGTCAATATTTTTAAAGAACTTGCCAACGATCTTGGAAAGGATATTCCTCCTTCGGGCAATCTGGAGCGTTGGGCCGATCAGGGTGTGTTGCTGCTCAATGCGACGCTAACCGTGAGAGCCAGCAGCCCGGGATCGCATCAGAACCGAGGGTGGGAAACTTTTACTGACGAAGTGATAAAGACGGTTTCGGCGGAAAAGGAAAATGTGGTTTTCATTTTATGGGGAGCTTATGCGCAGCGTAAAGGAGCCGTTATTGATAAGTCAAAACACTGTGTGATAGAATCACCGCATCCGTCTCCTTTTTCTGCACATAGTGGCTTTTTTGGTAGTAAGCCGTTTAGTAAAACGAATGAGTACCTGAAATCGAAGGGGTTAAGGGAGGTTGATTGGTGATTAATAGAAATAAAAATTTTATAAATTGACGTCACCAAACTAATACCTACAAAATGAAACTACTTACCAAACTCAATCAGTTAGTCCTGCTCTGCGCAGTTGTTTGCTTTAGCGCTTGTGATCAAAAAACCACTTCCAATTCCTCCGAAACCGAAGCTGAAACGGATACAGACAGCCTGGGGGCCATTTCACAGCCGCTTGTCACTGACCTTTACACGGCCGATCCGTCTGCGCACGTTTTCAACGGAAAAATCTATATCTATCCTTCGCACGATTTTGACGCTGGCATTCCTGCGAACGATAACGGCGACCATTTCGGCATGGTTGACTATCATGTATATTCTATGGATAAAATTGGAAGGCCAGTAACTGATCACGGTATAGCGCTCCATATAGACAATGTGCCTTGGGCAGGCCGACAAATGTGGGCGCCGGATGCTGCTCTCAAGGATGGGAAGTACTTTTTTTACTTTCCTGCCAAAGACAAAGAAGACGTGTTTAGGATAGGTGTGGCAGTTGCCGCTACACCCGATGGGCCATTTACACCAATGGATGAGCCTATTGAAGGCAGCTACAGCATTGACCCGGCAGTATTTACCGATGCCGATGGAAGCTCCTATATGTATTTCGGCGGCATCTGGGGTGGGCAATTGCAGCGCTGGGAGACGGGCGAATACGTGTCCTACGACTCATTTCCCGCCGGCGACCAGCCAGCCATCAGGCCCAGGGTGGCTAGAATGAATGATGATATGTTGGGCTTTGCTGAAGACGTGAGACAGGTGGATATTCTGGATGAAAATGGAGCTCCATTGCTTGCGGCGGACAACAATCGCAGGTTTTTTGAAGCGGCCTGGGTGCACAAATACAATGGCAAATATTACTTCTCTTATTCTACTGGTGATACCCATTTTATTTGCTACGCCACTGGCGATAATCCTTACGGGCCTTTTACCTATCAGGGCGTTGTGCTTAATCCTGTAATTGGCTGGACCAACCACCACTCTATAGTAGAAGTTGATGGTAAATGGTATCTGTTTTACCATGACAGTACTCTTTCTGGCGGGCAAACCCATTTAAGAAATATAAAGGTGACTGAGCTTACTTATCGGCCCGATGGAAGCATTATTACAATTGATCCTTACACTAAAAAATAGAACGGAGCGGGTTAATGGATGTAAAAGTACCAACCGACAGGCCTACCTGGGAAGGGGAAATCGCCACTTACTGGTTTGAAGACGAAATACTTGTTTCTCTCTCCAAAAGCATCAAACGTACCGTCGAGCTTATAGCCGGCAATGTGGAGCTGGTAAAAGACATAGCTCATAGCAAACCAATTCCGCTACTAATTTATCTCAAAAACTCTCCCGTGCCTGACAAGGAAACCCAGAAGTTTTCCAGAGAAATGCTGCCAGACATCTACACCGCCATGGCCATTGTGTCGAAGCCGGGTTTGTCGAGGTTCATTATGAACCTGCTGTTCAGCATGAGCAAACCGCCCATTCCGATGAAAAGCTTTACGGATGCGGAAAAGGCGAAAAAGTGGTTGAAGAAGGTAACAAATTGATTTTTTGCCTGGGTCGTTTCCTGAATGGCATCAGTTTCCAGGGGGCCTGTAATCTTCCATTTACAAAAGCGTAGCTTTTTTCAGTCCCCGACTTTTACCCACACTTATTTTTCTTTTGAGTTGAGAGTTTATTGATGTGCGTTGGCGCTTCTTAACTAAAGTCAATGAAATACATCATTGGGCTGACTTGTTTTGCCTCATCAAACTCAAAACAATAAGAACTATGAAAACAATCTTTACCGGAGCACTATGTCTCCTGCTAGCCCTGACCGCCTTTGGTCAGGCAAAGCAATTCACAATCAGTGGATACCTTAAAGATGAAAGCAATGGGGAGGCCCTTATCGGCGCCAATGTTTTTGTCAGAGAGATATCGGGCGGCACCACCGCCAACGTTTATGGCTTTTATTCCATTACGCTGGCGGAGGGTACTTACAACCTGGATGTCAGCTATGTTGGTTACGGCGACACACACAAGGTAATTGACCTGACCCAGGATATCAGGTTGGATCTGGAGCTGAGGTCGGCTGACGCAGAGCTGGAAACAGTGGTGATTACCAGCGAGGCCATTGATGAAAATGTGGCCAGTATTGAAATGAGTACGATTGAGTTGGAAATGAAGGCCATTGAAAAGCTACCGGCATTTGCCGGGGAGGTGGACGTGCTCAAAAGTATTCAGTTGCTGCCTGGTGTCAGTTCTGTAGGCGAGGGTACTGCTGGTTTCAATGTGCGTGGAGGAAGCGTCGGGCAAAACCTTGTGTTGCTTGACGAAGCTCCGGTGTACCAGTCGTCACACTTGTTTGGGTTCTTTTCGGTGTTCAATCCTGACGCCGTGAAAGATGTGAAGCTGTACAAAGGCGGCATACCCACCCGCTACGGTGGTCGCTTGTCATCCATTCTGGATATCCGAATGAAAGAAGGCAACAACAAAGACTATGATGTAGCCGGAGGTGTGGGTACCGTGTTTAGCAGGCTGGCGGTGGAAGGGCCAATTAAGAAGGATAAGTCTTCCTTCATTATTGCGGGTCGCCGGTCGTATGCTGACGTGCTGGTGCGGCCTTTTACCAATATGCTGTCTGACGGCGCAGGCATGTATTTCTACGACCTCACTGCCAAAACCAATTTCAACATCAATGATATAAACCGTGTGTACGTTTCCGGCTACCTGGGGCGTGACGTTTTTTCATTTGACGAATCGCAGGGTTTCGACTGGGGCAATCGTACGGCCACTGTGCGCTGGAATCACCTGTATGGTAACAAGCTCTTTTCCAATTTCTCAGCTTTTTACAGCAACTACGACTATGGTTTCAGCTTTGGCACCAACAAACTGGATAAGTTCGATTGGGCCGCTGAAGTAAGCACGTGGAATTTTAAGCCGGAGTTCAACTGGTTTCTGAATGTGAACAATGAGCTAACCTTTGGAGGGGAAGCAATTTTGTATGGCTTTGAGCCAGCCAATGCCTCGACAGTGAACAATGGCATCAGAACAGATATCAGCCTCGACCGGCGCAAAGCCCTGGAAACCGCTGTTTACCTGAGCAATGACCAGAAGCTGAGTGACAAACTGTTTGCTCAATACGGAGTGCGGTTCAGCTACTTCAACAACCTCGGTGGTAGCTTGATGACTTATGGCGACACCCTGGCAGGTGTGGAGAAACCGTTGCTTGCAGTGACAGAGAAAGGCGACTGGGAGTCGATTGCTTCCTATCAAAACGTTGAACCGAGGGCCTCGCTGAGGTATCAGCTTTCGGAGTTGAGCTCCGTGAAGGCCAGCTACAACCGCATGAGTCAGTATATCCACCAGATATCTAACACTACGGCCTCTACGCCAATTGATATCTGGCAGCCGTCGGACAACAACATTGCCCCGCAAATGGGTAATCAGGTGGCCATGGGCTACTTCAGGAACATTGGCGGAAAGCGTTTCGAGACCTCTGCCGAAGTATATTACAAGTGGAACAAGAACCAGGTCGACTACATCGACGGAGCTGAACTGTTCATCAACGAATTCATTGCTTCTCAGCTGCTTTCAGGCGTTGGCAGGGCTTATGGTCTGGAGCTTTATGTGAAGAAAAACGCCGGGAGACTGACCGGCTGGGTGAGCTACACACTGGGCAAGTCGGAGCTGAAAGTGGACGGGATCAATTTTGGAAACGACCGCAAGAACCATGAAGGCAACTGGTATGCTACCCGTTTCGATCAGCGCCACAACCTCAAGGTGGCTGGCTTCTACGACCTGACTAAGAGGGTTTCCCTTTCTGCCAACTTTAGCTTCATGTCAGGCACACCCACCACGTTTCCAACGGATCGTTACATGTCGGCAGGTTACGTCATTCCCTACGTGAGCGGAAGTGAGAGAAACAACTTCCGACTTCCAAACTACCACAGGCTGGATGCGTCACTTACAATTAACAATGTGTGGCGGGGCAAGAAGAACCGGTCAGGCAATGACCACATCGTTTTCTCCGTGTACAACCTGTACGCCAGAAAGAACCCTTTCAGCATCTACTTTTCTCAGGGCAGGGATAGACAAATGACAGATGCCCCTCAGCAAACGGCTGCTAAGCAGCTTTCTCTGATAGGCACACTGATTCCCGCCGTTACTTACAACTTCAAATTTTAACACTCAACAACAATGAAAAAGATCATATATATCGCATTAATTGTTTTTGGTTTTGGCTGCGAAACCGCCATTCAGCCGGAGCTCAAAGAAGCTGAGGAAATACTGGTGATAGACGCCTGGCTTACTCAGAAAATGGAGAGACAGAAAGTGATGGTGTCACGATCGCAGCCGTATTTTGATAACTCCTACCCAAGCCTGACGCCTGGAGCGCAGGTAACGGTGGAAGACCTTAACACAGGAGTGGTTTACAACTTTCAGGAAGGTGCCGACGCCTACTACTGGGATCCTGCCGATGCGCCGCTGGGCGAAGTAGGCCATACTTACAAATTGGCGGTTACTTACGGTGGGGAAACTTTCGAGGCGTTGTCAACGCTCGGGCGTGTGCCCGAAGTAGATACCATATTGTACAAATACAATTCCAAAGACTTCAATATATTGGAATCGTACTACTCGGCAGAGTTTGTGGCGGTTGACCCGCTAGGAGAGGGCGATGCGTACTGGATCAAGGCGTGGAAAAATGGTAACTACCTGGGCAAACCCTCGGAGATCAATATTGCTTTCGATGCGGGCTTGTCGCCAAGCCAGTCGGTGGATGGAGAAGTATTCCATCAGGTTATCCGCCGTGACTTTGTGAACCCGTTGGATCCGCTGCCCGACAGGAAAAACTACTACCACCCGCCCTACGAGATAGGCGACTCGCTGTATGTGGAGATTCATTCAATTGATCCTGTGACATTCGAATACCTGACGGGCGTCATTCTGCAGACCAACAGGCCCGGAGGTTTCTCTGAGCTATTTGCTACTCCCCTGGCCAATGTGATGACCAACGTGAAGAGCACCGATGAAAATTCGAACACCAACGTGGCAGGCTTCTTCAATGTGTCTGCTGTTAGCTCAGGAGGTGGCAAGATCACCCAAGCAGTCGCTGATGAAGCAAGGGCCAATGCAGGTAAATAGTAGTAATGGTGTGGCGGCGAGCCCTGACTGTTTCGCTGCCATACCTTTTTAAAAGCTTTTATTTTTTTTCATGCTATCTAAAATCGCATCCAGAACAATGCTCAAGGCGCTGGCATTGGCAGCTATCAGTTTTCTATCAATTATTAAACTACAAGCGCAGGTCTCCACTACTGAAAATATCGTTGGAACCAACCACTTTATCGATTCAAAGATTCTTGATGAGGAAAGACAAATTCAGATCTATCTGCCTGAGGGATATGGTGAGGAGGAAAAGCGTTACTCCGTTATTTTCATACTGGATGGTCAGCGATTTTTTCTTCATACCGTAGGTCTTGCCGCCACTTTCAAGCAATATCAGCTAACACCGGAGTTCATAGTAGTGGGCATCACTAATAGCTATCCGCAACGCTTCAATCACTTCGCCGACGGCAAACAGCAGTTCGCTGAGTTTATTGAAAAAGAGCTGATGCCTTATGTGGAAAGCAGCTATCGAACCAGTGGCGAACGACTGTTGTTTGGTTGGGAATACGCAGGAAGTTTTGCTTTCCACATGCTTGCAAATCACCCGTCTTTGTTTGATGGCTACATGTTGGCAAGCCCCTTCCCCCTTCTGGACAAAGTGGACGTGCTGGATAAGCTGCCGGCACTCAACAAATCTCTTTACTTTTCAGTAAGCCCCAATGAATTTGAAGTGAACCGGGGAGTCGACAAGCTGGATTCCCTGCTTTCAGAAAAGGATTTGCCTGGGCTCGATTGGACTTGTTTCCGACTGGAAAATGAAGAACACCGCTCCACAGGTTACTCCACGCTGTATCATGGCCTTCGAAAATACTTCAGGTACTATCCTGAATTGCAGGTAGATGATTTGCAAGCGTTTGTCGAGGCAGGTGGCATGGCATACGCCCATAGTTACACCAAAGAAAGGGCTTCCCGGTATGGGTTTTCACCAAACATGTCTTTGTGGTCAAGGTTTACTATTGTTCGAAGCGCTGTGCGAGCCAGGGATTATACCCGCTTCCGGGAGTTTTATGAGGCATTGGGTTCAGCTATGTTGATCAGCGACTTGATAGAAGGAGGAAGAAGCTATGGCGCTTTTTCCATCGCCGATTTTTTAGTTGAAAATGGTCAACATAAGCAGGCCATTGATATCTACCTGGCTCTTTTGAAACAGTCTCCCGACTCTGCTGATCTGCTGAGTACACTCGCAGGGGCTTATCAGGCTCTGGGCAATCAAGGTGAAGCGAAGAAATATCTTCAGAAGTTCAAGAAGCTAAAGCAGCAAAAGTAAGCAGCAGCCTTTTAAAGGGCGTTCGGCAATCTCTGTTATCGATAGAGATTGCCCTTTATTTTTACAGCCCCCGGATAATCAAATTTCAATAAAAAGCTCATCCGCTCCCTTCTTAACCAAAGTCAATGAAATCGGTTTTTCACCACTCTAATTTTGGGTATTCAAAAACGAAAAACAGTTAAATCAATTTCAAAAATTCAAAACAGTGAAGAAGATGAAAAAGTCAATTTCAACAATCGTAGTAATGATCATGATGGTGGTTATCAGCTCTTGTGGGGCTGGCAGGGCCATCATGCGCAACCAAAACCAAAGCTCCACTCAGGTGCATCTGAAGGAGAATAATTTTAAGGTGATCGGCAGTGTCAGCGGTAGCGCAGAGGCTAAGTACTGGGTGCTAATCGGTGGAAGAAAAAGACAGCAGATGTACAACGAAGCGTACGCCGAAATGGTGAAGTCAGCAGGATTGATGGACGGTCCCAGAGCGCTGGTGAATTTGCTTACAGAAGAGCATGTCGGCGGTGTGCCTCCATTCTTTTTGAAGCGAACCATTACCGTGAGCGGCCATGTGGTAGAATTCAACAGATAGTCAAAAGCTAAAAAGGGTAGGTGCTGTTTGACTCAGGCAGCCCACCCATTTTTTTCAACAACAACAAAATTGAATCATGAACTCAAATAAAAAAATGGCAAGGATCGCCGGATTTCTGTACCTCATTATTTTCATTACAGCTGGTTTCAGTGAAGGCTACGTCCGTGCCGGTGTGATGGTGACGGGCGATGCAGCAGCGACCGCTCAAAATATTGTGGCCTCAGAGGGCCTGTTTCGCCTTGGCTTTGCAGCCGACCTGGTGGCCTTCCTGTGCGATCTGGTGGTGTCCGTGCTGCTGTATCAGTTGCTCAAGCCAGTGAATAAAACCCTCTCACTCACAGCAGCGCTACTTCGCTTGCTGGCTCATCCGGCCATCGCCAGTGTGAACCTGCTCAACCACTACATGGCCCTGCAGCTACTCGATGGCTCCGACTACCTGTCGGTATTCAGCCCTGATCAGCTTAATGCTTTGGCGCTGTTTTTTCTCAATATGCACACGGTTGGCTACCTGATCGCAGGAGCGTTCTTTGGGCTTCATTGTGTATTGCTTGGCTACCTGATCATCAAATCCGATGGCTTTCCAGCCTGGTTGGGGACTATGATCATCATCGCCGCTTTGGGCTACCTAATTAACAGCTTCGGCAATTTTCTGGCTCCGGGACACGAAGAGCTCTTCGATAATATAGTGGTGGGGCCGGCAGTACTGGCAGAAATGTCACTCTGTCTGTGGCTGCTGATCAAGGGTGTGTCAGTCAGAAAGATGACATCGAAGGCCATCGTAGCCTGATTTTATAACCAAGGTCAAAAACTCAAAACATTATTTAAAATGAATGCAATTGTATATCAACGATATGGGTCGCCCGATGTGTTAGAACTGAAGGACGTACAAAAACCCATGCCGGGCCCCGGTGAGGTGCTCGTAAAAGTGCACGCAGCCTCCGTGAATGCGGCAGACAAGCACCTGTTGAGAGGGCAGCCGTTTCCAGTTCGAATGATGGCTGGTTTTTTCAAACCCAAGAACAATATCCTTGGTGCCGATATGGCCGGGGAGGTTGAATCCGTTGGCAAAGGCGTGAGCTATTTCAAGCCCGGAGATAAGGTGTTTGGCGAGCTGTCTGCTTACGACTTTGGCGCATTTGCTGCATACGTAGCAGTTTCCGAAAAAGCGCTGGCGCACATGCCATCAAATGCCTTGTTCGGAGAAGCCGCCGCTTTGCCGATGGCGGCCGTTACTGCCTTGCAGGGGCTGCGTGATAAGGGGCAGATCAGTCCCGGAAAGAAGGTGCTTATCAACGGAGCTTCCGGCGGCGTCGGCACTTTTGCGGTGCAGATAGCCAAAGCCTTCGGCGCAGAAGTGACTGCCGTAGCCAGCACCGGCAAGACCGAGCTGGCGAAGATTCTGGGTGCCGACCACACCATTGACTACAAACTGACTGACTTCACAAAGGGTGGCGAGCGCTACGACCTCATTTTTGACGTCGTGGGCAATCATTCGGTGTCAGCGCTGAAGCGAGTGCTTAACAAGCATGGCAGGTACGTGACAACTGCCTTTTCACCCGGAGCTATGTTTTTAGGGCCATGGATTGCCATCGCCGAAGGCAAGAAAATAATCAATATGCTGGCCAGTGCCAACAGGAAAGACCTCGAGGCGGTCAGGCAGATGGTTGATGGGGGCGAAGTGAGACCGGTAGTTGAGCGAAGTTATCCGTTGGCAGATGTGGCAAAAGCCATCAGCTACATGGAAGAAGGGCACCCGTTTGGCAAGATTGTGATACAGGTACAGTGAAAATAGGCACGGCGGAGGATTAACCTTTCTCCGCCACCCGCTTCCTGATCCTGCTCAGCGACTCCGGTTTCACACCCAGATAGCTGGCCAGGTGATACTGAGGTACCCGGTTCAACAGGCCTGGCCTGGTTTCGAGAAGGTTAAGGTAGCGCTCTTCGGGGCTTTGGATGATGTAGTTAGCCAGCATTTCCTGCTGCTTGCCGAAGTCATCCTCCATCGAAAGTCTGCAGAGCGATTCAAACTTTGGGTGCTTTCGGTACAGCTCCTTTTCTTTTTCGTAGCCGAACACAGCCAGGGTAGTGTCTTCCACGCACTCCAGATAGTGGTTGGCGGGCACTTTGTTGAGGTAGCTGTTCATAGAGGCAATCGACTGCTCTTCGGTATAAAACTGGGTGGTCTTTTCTTCACCATCAGAAAGGTAGTAGTGGCGTACACAGCCCTTGATATTGAAATAGCACTCGGTGGCGATTTGACCTTCCCTCAGCAGGATTGTGCCTTTTTTGTAGCTGCGAATAGGAATGCAGTCGTTGAGCACCTCGGTTTCTTCTTCGGTGAGGGTCATGTGCTGACCAATCATTTCGGAGATGTACTTTACCATGGCTTCTCGTTTGGTTAATAGCAGGCGGCCAGAGCATGCCTTGTTAATGATATGTTAAAGATAAAAACTATCTCCAACTTGGATAGGCTATACGTTAATATTGAGGGGTAGTTCCAACTTTTTTAAAAATGAACCCGCAACTTATGGTTGTGGGTGAAATTTAGTTTCAGTTTAAAATTCAAGAATTTCAACAATGACAAAAACAGCAATCCACTTTTTTTTCTCTCTTTTTATGGTTTCAGCTTCTACTGTGGTAAATGCCCAGCCTGGGAAACTGACGCACGAAGATTCCCTGAACACAGTGCTCGACAAATACTACAAACTCAACCTAAAAGTCTTTCAAGCAAATTCCCAACCAGAGGACATCGACATTATTTTTGATCTCTTTACAGATGACTTCGAGTACATCCACCCTCAATACGGAGGCACCTATACCCGTCAGGACCTATACGAGGGCTATCAACGCAACCAAAAAAACGGTGGCTATGACGGAAGTGTAACCGATATCAAAATTCTCAATAAAATAGTGGGGTTGAATGCCATCGCCGTGAGCAAAACCTTTGTCACTAAAAAGGATGGAAAGGCAGTAGAAGGCGAGCCCCAAATGACCCTGTTCGAGTTCAGAGATGGAAAAATTGCCAGGATCTACGAGTATTGGTAGTTGTGCACTTAAATCTCTCTGAAAGTCGTTCCGGCGGCCAGCACCAGAAAACCCACTAACAGCAAGGTGTAATTGTATTCACTCAAAATCTGAACATGGGCGTAGTGGCCAATGATGCCAAGGATGCCGCTGATCAAACCAATAATCCAGGTAATTTTCTTAGGAGCTGAAGGTGCTTTCATAGTGACTGTTTTTTTAAGGTGGATGGATGGCAAGAAAAAGGAGGTTGTCTCAAAAGCCCTAATCCTATGTCAGGTTTAGTCTGTCGAAACCTTATTGTTTAACGTGCTTAAGCATTTCGACGAGCTCAATGTGACATTCGCTTCATTTTTAGGGGCTTTTGAGACAACCTCTGATCTTATGATCTGTGCTGAAAAAGATAGAATATACCGAGTTGCAAGCCTCTGTTGTAAGAGTTGGATGCATTATTCTCGCTGATGTCCGTTAGGCCGTGAACATATCGAAGGTCATACCCAAAACCTGTAGACGGCTTCACATAGCTCATGCCTACAACTAGTCCGATGTCGGTGCTTTTGTAGTTATTTTTTACGTCAGTACTGTTGTTGCCGATTTCCGATTTAGCACTGGCCAAAATGCCCAGTTGCGGGCCTGCTTCCAGCCTAAATCCATTGTCGAACATGTATTGAAAGAGTAGCGGGATATTCACATAGTTTAGGTTGAGCTTCACATCGCTGCCACCACTTTTGTATTGAGTGCCTTGTCCGGAAAAAACGACCTCGGGCTGAAGCGCAAATTGATTATCCATATGGATATGACCCAGCAGACCAACATTGAAACTGAGTTTAGGGTCGAAGTTGCCGCTATTGTCACCCTGGATGGTGTAGGCGTTCAGGCCGCCTTTGATGCCAACATTTACGTGTTGTGCCTGGGTGGAAACAGTTAGGAGAAAAAGGGCAATAAGTGCGAATAAAAAAGATTTCATATTTTTCTTGGGAGTGGAGTCCGCCATTACATTATGGTAGATCATCAAAGTGAATGCAAAGTTCACCACAGTGGCCCATGGGATTGTTGCACAAGTGCAGCTATTAGTTACATATATCACGGATGGGACACCCTGGGTTGAAGGAGGCGGGCTTGATGTTAAATGGTCGGCGCATTCCAGGGAATTTGGAGGAGAAGTATCACAACCTATTGAACGAGTTCGAAATTTTGCCATATCCCATACGCTAGTGGAAATCACCAGTGGACTACATTGCTGTTGGCGATATCATGGATGACGGTTTTCATGGGACGCTGATCGACAAGGTCGTTTGGGGCGAAGGCGGTTTTGGTTTGGGCAGATAGCTTATAGTTGGGCAGCCAGTCATGTAGGATATCTTATCGGTTTGCGTTCTTTTCTGTATTATTATCATAAGTTCAATGGCTTGTCAGGATTTTTCGCTTTAAAATCGTCTATGTCATTGTAACCGATACCTGTTTAACAACAATCCCTACTACAACATGACACATCCTCAATCCAGCAGACGCAAATTCATCAAAACATCTGCCTCAGCAGCGACCGGCGTTGCCCTCCTTTCTTCTTTTCCAAAAAGTGCCCTTGCCATCATGCAGGACAAACCCAGGATCAGGTTTTCGGTCATAGGTATGAACCATGGCCATATTTATGGCATGACAGAAGCTGTGAAAAGAGGAGGAGGTGAGCTTGTTTCATTCTTTGCTCCGGAGCCAGAGTTGGTAGCAGCCTTCTCGAAAAGATACCCCGAAGCAAAGCTGGCTAAAAGCCAGAAAGAAATACTCGAAGACAAGTCGATACAGGTGGTGTTAAGCGCTGGCATTCCAGTTGACAGAGCGCCGCTGGGAGTGGAGGTAATGAAAGCCGGTAAAGACTACCTGGTCGATAAGCCGGGCATCACCACCCTTGCTCAGCTGGCCGAAGTACGCAAGGTGCAGAAGGCAACAGGCCGCATCTATGACATCATGTTCAGCGAAAGGCTTGAGAACAAGGCGACAGTGAAGGCTGGTGAGTTGGTGCAGTCCGGGGCCATTGGCAAGGTAATTCAAACCATAGGCATGGGGCCTCATCGGATCGGTCTGACAAACCGGCCAGAGTGGTTTTTTGATAAAAAATACTACGGCGGCATCATCACCGACATTGGATCGCACCAGTTCGATCAGTTCCTCTTCTTCACAGGGTCTACCACAGCCGAAGTGGTGGCCTCTCAGGTAGGCAACAACCACTATCCGCAGTACCCGCAGTTTGAGGATTTTGGTGATGCCATGGTGAAAGGAAATGGTGGCGCTGGCTACGTGCGGATAGACTGGTTCACACCCGATGGCCTGGGCTCCTGGGGCGATGGGCGCTTGACCATATTGGGAACGGAGGGCTATATCGAAATACGAAAAAATATTGACATCGCCTCTGGTCACGAAGGGGGCAACCACCTCTACTTGGTGACACATAAAGAAACCAGGTACATCGACTGCAATGATGTGGAGCTGCCATTTGGGAAGCTGTTTGTGGATGATGTGCTCAACCGCACCGAAACGGCGTTACCACAAGCCCACGTGTTCCTGGCCACCGAGCTGGCACTGAAGGCGCAGGATCAGGCGAAGAAGCTGGTGATAACTAAATAGCACTGGCAACTCGAATACCCTTAGCGATCAACCTATTTGTTTCCTAAAAACGGATACTTGTAGAAATATCTTTACGTTTTTAGGAAACTTTCCGTACTTTTAATTTGTGGTAGTAATTGATACTGGAACAGGAGCGAGCCACAAGGTAGAGATTGAGCCTGTTGAGGATCGTGACTTCGCAAGTCTGACGAAGGCGAGGTATTTCTTTGATTGGAAACAAGAAAAGGAATTCGAGATGTATAAGCTGAGAATAGCCAACACGAGAGATATACTTGGACTTGTTTCTGTAGAGAGAATTCCAGAAGAGTGGATGTTGCATATAAGGCTGCTCACCGTTTCAAAAGAAAATAAAGGGAGTAGCAAGAAATTTGAAAACATTGCTGGCAACCTACTGACGTTTGTTTCAAAAATTGCTGTAAGAGAATACGGTGAGCTTGCCTGCGTGTCGTTAAAGCCAAAGGGATTAATAGCTCGCCATTACATAGATAAATTCGGCATGAACGTAACGGGTCTGACCCTAAGCATCGAAATACTGGAAATTTTCAATTTGATTGAGACGTACGACCATGACTAGCAGAAAAAAGGAGATAGGGGAAGTTGGGGGGGCAGAGTATGGCGTTGATTCACGGTACTCTTCAAAGAAAGACAGACTGGATGACGGCAAGGCATTAATGGAGGCCAGGTTGCAGAGAATGAAAAATCTGTCAGCCGATCAAATCGTCAAGGCGAAGTTATTGCAGCTAAAGCTGAAAATGGACGAATACATTAAGGAGCCAGTCTATCACACGCATAGTGCTTTTACCGAATTTTTAACCTCATACATCGATGCGATCTATAGCAGAAGAAATAGTTTTGCGAAAGACATTGACGTCACTCCTGTTTTGCTGAGTCAGATTTTGAATAACCACCGGGAGCCAAACGAAGAGTTCCTGTTAAGGCTAATGATACATGCTGAAAAAACATACGAGCATGTGTGTCAATTTCATAAAAGAACATGGCATCAGGTTTACTTTCAAGAGAAAATATGCGATGTGATAACCAGCCAGGACAAATGGCGGCCTGAAGTGGAGAAACATGTAAAGATCAGCAAACTGGCCAAAGTGTGATAGCTGGTGGCTCCAGGTTTGTGGCAAGGCATCAAAACGGGATCAAAAGTGGATGCATCCGATAAACTCATACATCACCTGCAGGAAACCATTCCGCTGACGGAGAACGAGGCGGAATTGGTGAAGCAAAGTTTTAAGGAAGTGGCCTTAAAGAAGAAGGAGATGCTTCTCTTCAAAGGCGAAACTTCGTCGCATATGCGGTTCATAGCCGAAGGCTGTCTCAGAAGCTACTATATGGACGAGGAGACGAAGGAGCACATTATCCAGTTTGGTATCGAGGGCTGGTGGATCAACGATTTGTACAGCTACCTCACCCAAACGCCCGCTAAGCAGTTTATTCAAGCCATCGACGACAGTGTGCTTCTTCAAATTCACAGAGACACCCTGAGCAGGCTTTATGACGAGGTGCCTGCTGTCGAACGATTTTTCCGAATGAAGTTCGAAACTGCCTATGTGGCCCTGCAGGATCGCACCATCAACTCCATGAGTAAAACCGCCGAAGAAAGGTATGTGGAGTTTCGCTCCAAATACAGGGACATTGAGCAGCGGGTTCCCCAGTACATGGTGGCCTCCTACCTGAAAATAACGCCCGAGTTTTTAAGTGCTATCAGGAAGAATTTGAGTTGATAGGGAAGTTCAGTCAGGTGCATGCGTGATCTGCCTGATAGAGCAACTATGAGGACAGAGGCGTGATGCTAAGTTGCACTAAAGTGAAACTTTTAATACATTTGTTAGGTGAATAGTAAAGTTAGAAAGGTCATCTTCTACAAAGATTATTTCGAATCCTTCTTCCTAAAGCAAAGTGATAAAGTTCAGAAGAAAATTATCTGGACAATTAACTTGATAGAAGAGATTAAAGGCATTCCTGAAACTTACCTGAAGCACATCAAAGGAACTGACGGGCTGTATGAAGTGAGGGTTCAAACTGGAAGCAATATTTATAGAATCTTTTGTTTCTTCGATGATGGACAGTTAGTGGTGCTAATGAACGGTTTTCAGAAGAAAACTCAAAAGACCCCCAGGGCTGAGATCGAAAAGGCATTGAAAATTAAGCAAGAATATGAGCAAGAAAAGTAATATAATGACCCTTGATCAATTCAAGGATAAGCATTTTGGTGAGGTTGGCACGCCGAAGCGAGATGACCTGGAAGAAGGCTACGAAAATTTCAAAATCGGAGCACTTATCCAGGAGGCTAGACTTGAAAAGGGGCTGACTCAGGAAGAACTTGCTCAAAAGGTGGGGACTACCAAGTCATATATTTCAAAAATTGAAAACAATATAAAGGAGGTTCGGCTATCGACCTTAAAGAAAATTGTGGAGCTCGGTCTTGGTGGACAAGTTGACCTTTCCATAAAGCTGTAAATCGATAACTGGATTCATTTGAAGTTCTTCGCCATGCCTCGCTCGGCATCCCAAGGAACAGTGCTATCAGGAAGAATTTGATTTGATGGGTCGTTCTTAAGATACCTTAAGGCAACCGGCTTTCATGACGCCCAACTTTGTAAGAAAAAGTTAAAGTCATGAAAACAACAACATTCATTTTGGTCACGCTGCTCACCATTAAGGCCGCAACGGCACAGCAAAAAGAAGCAGTTGGTGAAAGTCCCTGGGGCCCCGACGATGAAATAGGCACCCTCAACATGATGACAGAGGCATCGCAACTGCAGGTGCTTTCGCAGATTGCGTCGGGCAAGGTTTACGACCTCAGCGTCGATTATTTTGTTGGCATGCCAAGCTTCCATTCGCTGGGCGACCCCGGTTACCAGTATTGGCTCACGCACACACCCCACGGTACGGTTGTCGACAATCCTAATGGTTTGGGGGAGGCCATGAACCAAAAGGTAAGCTACACCGGCGATGCCATATCGATGTACACCCACATGGGTACGCACATTGATGCGCTGAACCATTTTGGGCTGAATGGCAAGATCTGGAACGGGTTCACTCCTGAAGAACACCTCGGCGACAAAGGCTGGAAAAAGACGGGTGCCGAAACGATACCGCCGATCATTGCCAGAGGTGTGCTACTGGATGTGGCAGCTGCCAAAGGGCCACTTCCCAAAAACTACCGCATCAGTGCCGCTGATTTGCAGCTTGTGCTGAGGAAGCAGAACGTCCGGCTGCAAAATGGCGACGTCGTGTTGATTCGCACAGGCCAGGCACAACACTATGAAAATGCTGCTGACTATCTCGACAACTACCCTGGCATCAGCCTGGACGCTGTGAAATGGCTGGTAGAAGAAATGGACATCATGCTGCTGGGCGCCGACAACCTTAGCTTCGAGGCTTTTCCACCTGAGCGAACCGACAACTGGGTGCCCGTGCACACTTACTTGTTGGCTGAGAAGGGGGCCATGTTTATAGAACAGATGTTCCTGGAAAAGCTTTCGGCAGATAAGGTCTACGAGTTCGCCTTTATCGCTGCTTCACTGAAGTTAAGGGGCGCAAGTGCTTCACCCATGCGTCCGGTGGCATTTCCAATTCAAACAAAACAGTAAGGCCATGAACAATCCTTTATTACTCCTTCTTTCGTTTTCGGTGGGTATTATGGTCGTGATCCAGGGCGGCATCAATTCCCGCCTCGGTGTCATGCTCAACAACTCACTTGTGGCCACTGGCATTGCCCTGGTAATGAGTGCAAGTGTTACGCTGCTGGTTGTAGTGGCCACCGTACGCCAGCTTCCGACAGCAGGCGAGCTGCGGCAAATTCCCGCCTACATGTGGTTTGCAGGCGGCGTTTTTAGCTTCATCGCTGTCTCGCTGTTTTACTATGTTATTCCCCGGGTGGGCATCTCTACCGCAGTCACCTTCAGCCTCACAGGCCAGGTTATTTTCGCTGCTGTCGCCAGTCATTTTGGCTGGTTTGGTATGCCACTGGAGCCCGTATCAATAAAAAAGATCGCCGGTATGCTTGTCATGATTGCCGGCGTAGTACTTGTAAAATCGTGAAAAAGATGAACTTAATAGATAAACTTAACTGGCGATATGCCACCAAAATATTTGACCCTCACAAAAAGGTAAGCGGTCACGATCTGGCATTCCTGAAGGAAGCGATCAGGCTTTCGGTGTCCTCGTATGGCTTGCAGCTCTACAAAGTGCTCATCATTGAAAATGATGACATCAGGGAGGAGCTCCGGAAGGCTTCGTGGAACCAAAGCCAGATCACAGATGCCTCCCACCTTTTCGTTTTTTGCAACTACATCCGCAACTACGACCAGCATGTGGATAGCTATATTCGGCGGATCATTGAATTGCAGGGGAAAAGTGATGACGGCCTGAAGCAGTACGGCGAATTTATCAAAAAGACCATTGCTGACATGCCCACGGAAGAGCGAAAGAGCTGGTCTGAGAAGCAGACTTACCTCGCTTTGAACAACTTGCTGATGGCCTGTGCAGAGCTGAAGATCGACGCCTGCCCAATGGAGGGGTTTGATAAGCAAGCCTACAACCGGCTCCTGGGCCTTGATGAACTGGGATTGAATGCCTCAGTCATTGCGCCGGTAGGTTATCGCTCTGATAACGATGAGACCCAGGAACGGCAGAAAGTAAGAAAGTCGATGGAGGAATTGTTCCAGATGGCTTGAAGGATTGATGATCAGGAGGGTGGAAGTGCTTAGGCTGATTTAGCCTCTGGTGCGATATTTTTCACCCGACGAACAATTCTTAAAACAAGAATAACACGCAGCCATGTGTGTTATTTTTGTATTAGTGCCATCTTGGTGAGTTGTTTGAAGTAAACGCTCCTCATGCTCAGCCATAATTTAGTGAAGCCGTTCTTTCTGCTTGCTTTCATCAGCGTGCAACCAATCGTTGGCCAGGCCCAGCAAGTAAAAAACGTACCGGCTGCCTTTGAAGCGCTGAGCGCAGAACCCGAGGTCATTGTGCTGGCGAATGACATTGATGTGCCCACCAAGTCCGGGCATTTGCAGGGTGTGCAGGCGATGGTGCAAGACGGAGCTGAAAAGCTGCTGATGTCGGGCAGCTCCCTTACCCAGGCCTATATTTTGCAAGCTGATCTGGCTTCACGTCAGACCGAGAAGCTTATTCCATTAATGAAGGAGCCGTTCCGGCATGCAGGGGGCATTCAGCTGACCGACACGTACCTGGGCGTGGGTATTGAAGACAATGTGAAGAAAACAGAGTCAAAGCTGCACTTGTACAACTACCACAACGAAGGCCTTTATGAGGGCAAGCCAGTCGTTACCATAGATAGGGAAGGAGTGCCTGAGCTGAAAACCTCCGGTGCAACGGGGATACTGGCGCTGGAGAATGACTACCTGATAGTGGTTAGCAATTGGGACAGCCGCCATTGGGATTTCTATCGCTTCGACCCCAACCGGGTAGACCGGAGAATTATCTACAGTTTTGCTGCTCCTGCCGACTGGGGGAGCTACCAGTCCATCAACCTGGTCAGGGATGAGGAGGCCATGTATGCCATCGGATTTTACAAGACCGCTGATGGCAACTACGCCGATTTAATCCTTGTGAGTAAGGCTGGGCCGTTTGAGCCCGTCATGAGAAAGGTGCTTACCAAAGCCTTTCACTGCAAAAGCGGTGTGAGTTTTGGCGCTGCTGTCGGCTTGCAACTGGACAACGAAGGAATATTGCACGTATGGGCCACGCAGCCAGATGCCGTCAAGCAGATTACAGTGAACAAATTTTCTCAACGATAAACCAGGCTGTGAGCCTCATCTTTTGAACAGAAATTCCGTATATTAAAGAAGGCAGTTACTGCCTTTCGTTCCTTTCTGTCTCAAATACCCACTTTTCTTTGCAGCGCAGCTAACACTTGTTTGCTACGTACCAAACACCCCCTTTGCTACGTAGCAAAAACCCTGTTTGCTGCGTAGCAAACGCCCTCAATGTAGCTATGTTGCAGGTATAATGTAGCCATGTTGCAGGTGAAATGTAGCTATGTTGAGAGCGACTTATAGCTACAATTGGAGTCCATTATAGCCATGTTTCGAAATGGCCCTTTCTATGACAGTTAAGTAAGCGGTTTTGCGTTGAGCAAGCTGCGGAATAGACTAGTAATCAATAGTTGCATAATATGCGTATAATATACGCATATTATGCGTTTACAAACGGATAAAGGTGCCCTAATGGATTTAATCAGCCATCTTAGGAATGAATACAAAAAAAATGTTATAATGGAAATAAACGACACTAGTTGTGTATATTCGGATGTTGTGAGGAATTCAGATGAAGACACTTGCTTTTGTAGTCGTATTAACTCTTGGACTGGCGGACTGTTTCGCTCAAGAAGAGGAAGTCAACATTCCATGGACTCCAGGATTCAAACTTAAATGGAAGGATTTCCAAGGCTCAAAAAATGGGCCTAGCTGGGCTCTAGCTACGACCTGTGCCAGTATAGATGTCAAAAGTTCCTACGTGGATGATAGCTTAACGTTCAGAGTAACTAACAATTTTATCGCCAACCTTTCCTTTTTTGACCATACAGCTATTGACCGTTTTGGTGATAGTCTTCCAGATTTATTAAGTCACGAACAATTGCACTTTGACATAGCGGAATTACATACCCGAATCATGAGGAAATCTTTATTGGAAGTCACTTCCTGGGATACGTTTGACTTGGAGCTTTATGAGTCCAAAATTGAATCTGTCTACGATCTAAGAAATAAGATGGACAGCTTGTATGACAGGGAGACTGCCAACGGACTGCTCAAGACTAATCAGGAGGAATGGGGAAATAAGATTCAATCCTTGCTGCTTGAACTGGAAACGTTTTATGAGTCAAACGAAATAGCTGCTCCCAAGCAATGAACTCCGTTGCATTTGGATAAGTTGGATGAAATTGGAAACGTCGGCGAATAAAGTCCTCACAACACAAAGCTAAGACACCATGGGGTCTCAGCTGCAAGGAAATCGCAGTGGGCATTGGAGTCCCCGCCACTTTGTGTATTTTTATTCATCGGCGTGGCTAAGTACAGACGGCGGCGGAACCTCTTAACAATCCCCACGCTGCTTAGCTAGGCGTTACACACAATTGTAGGGATGCATAAAAGTTCGTCGCTTACCTTCTTGTACAAATATTTCTTTCCAGCCTGTTGGGTGGGAGTCGTAATCCTTGCCTTTGTTGTTGGATCGAATGCCGACGATGAACTACCTAAACGTGAATTGCTTGGTGTCAGTGTGATTGTTTTTTGGATTGCATTTTGGTCGATTTTGGTTTCGATAAGACTCAGAAGTGCGGTTACCCAGGACGAGTACTTAGTCATCAGGGCTTTACGGGAAGAAGTGAAAATAAGGTATGATCAGATAACCTATGTTTGCCAACCCGTATTGGCGAATCCTGTCCTCGTTGGACTTCAGTACAGGGATGATCGAACGCAGGAAGTATGCGACATACTAATCATGCCAAGTAGAAGTGAGCAGTTGTTTTCATTTAACTTATTCAGTTTGAATGAGGTGCCAATGACAAAATTCATTAGACGTCAGTCAAAGCGAGCAAATCCAGACTACAACGAACATGGAGAGCCTTCGAGATGGCGCCCTTCTCTTTATATTATCTCAAGTGGCATAATTGCCTGGACAGTCAGTAGCATTATTTTGCAGACGTAAATGTGTATTAAAAGACTCACTTCAGTGCGGACTCTGTTTGTTACCATGTTAAGTATCGTTTGCTGGAAAGCCACTGGACAGTGTGCCGAAAAGGAATTTGTTGGTCCAAGCCAAAGATTTATTTACCTACTTAAATTGGCGGCAGACACTACTCACAATAGCCAAATAGAACAGGACTTCTTTTGTGCATTTCCAAATACGATTAATGAACTAGCTGAAGTGTTTGAAGCTGACAAGCAAACTGGGATGTTACCTTTAAATGGTGTTCATGATCGATTGAAAATCGTCTTCTTTTTCTACCATCTTAGGACAATTGACAAGTCAGCATATTATAAAAAATATATAGACCTATGTGTGGACGGCGAATGGCAAAATACTGACGACGTCGACGGGTTTGGTCTCTTACTCAAACTTTTGGCAGACCCGACTAATATTGTGGAAGAACTAGAGACACGCACTGATTCAGAAATTCTAAATGTGTTTAGGCTTTTGTTGAGTTGCTCCAATGAGAAGTGTTTGAATAAGAAATATACCGAGATTAACGAAGTGCTAGCGAAGAACTCTCCTGCTTTAATGACCCCATTATACAAAGCTTACAATGAGATTCAGACATCGACGCCTTGGGAGAGGGACTAAATGTGTGTAACACGCCGCTGAACTAAGATAGTGAGCTGAACCACTCTCCCCGGCCATGCAAGACTGGCCGACTCCTGGAACAGAATCGATTCCACAATTCGCCGGTGAACTTTCTGACTACTATGGTCAGCCAATCACTCCGCAACGACTGAAGTCAGTGCCATTTCCCCTATTAACGGTTGGGAACGTGAATGAGCTACCACATTGACTCTGATGTTGGAAAAGCATCCAGGTTGTTTAGAACAGGCAGCGTAGCTACCGCCCCCGATACGCTTTTGATCTCTTTAGAGCGGCAGTTTCAGATCACACAGGCCATTCCAGGTCGGAAGATTGGGGCAATGTCTTTTTGGGGGGTAGGGTTTTTCTTAATGCCCCCGTTTAGTAGTCATGTTGAAAACGTTGACTATGCATTTTACTAACCAAATCAATAAACCCAGCCTAATTAAAAGACCACTAATGAAACGCTCTATCCATCATCACGCCAGGAAATTGGCCAGGATTGGCTTATTTCTCCTCTTTTCTCTATTGCTCATGAGCGCTAAGCTCTTTGCCCAGAACAGGGACGGTTCCATAGATTTGACCGGAGGAGAAGGACGCAAAATTTATGTAAACGATGAAGGAAGTGGCAAGGGTCTTGGCATAGAGGGAAGGTCTTTTACCGTGGAAACCTGGATGCGCCTGTCGAGTAACGATAACGATAATGTTAACCTTTTCCGATTTCGTAACGGAGATGCCCGGGTGTCGCTGGACTATAAAGGAGATTCTGAAAAATCTGATAAGCCCTGGAGGGTTCAGATAAAAGGTGGACCGGATGGAGAAAAAAGCTGGGATTTGAACTACAACAAAAATGGCTCAACCGGGCCGGATTTCTTGAATAAATGGCATCATGTGGCCTTCACCACCAATGGTGCCAGTACCGTGCAGATCTATATAGATGGTACGTTGCTCCTTCAATGGAGCTTGGTCAACAGTGATAATGAATCGGTGGCACTCTTTCCAGACAATGGAAGTGGGTATGGGGACTGCTTTATTGGAGATAAAAGTGTTACCACAGAGGCAAGAGAAACCATGTATGTTGGTGAAGTGAGAATTTGGAAGACACGACTTTCTGCATCAGAAATTTCCAAATATTATGATGAAGAGATTAATAGCTCTCATCCACAATGGGGTAACCTCGTAAGGTATTATCATGGAAACAAGTCTTATATTTCCGGTACAACACGTTATTATCAGGACGAATCACCTAGTGGTGGGTATGATGCCTATGGCGACGACAATGATGTTGGGTTGAGCCTTACTTATACCCCTACAGTGAAACCTCCGTCTTTCAATAATACGAAGGTAAATCCTTCGTTCAGCGCAAGTACTTGTAATACCGATAATGGAATTGATGTGAGCTGGACTGATTTTCAAGCCTCCAGTACCTACTCATCGGGCACAACTCCCTCCTACGAAGTGACCAGAGTGAGCGATAACACCACTATTTATACAGGTGGAGGAAGCTCAAAGGAAGATACAGATGTCTCACCCGGTGATGCTGAGACGTATCAATTGAAAACACGCTGGTACATCAATAGTGTGGCGGTTTACTCAGATGATAAGATCACTACCAATAAAGGCAGCATGACTGCGGTATATGCAGCACCTTCTGGTTTTAGTGCTACTACAGATAACTGCGACGTAACGATAGACCTGGACTGGGATCAGCTAACCTCCAGTCCGCCGAAGTGGAAGGTGCAAAGGGCGACTAATTCCGCTTTCACCACTGGGGTGATTACCCTTACGTCCACGCTGGACGGGGCAGTAACAAGCTTTACAGATGCCAGCCCCAATCCTGAACAGACTTATTACTATAGGGTGGTCGCTACTGGAAATGACGGTAATGGATGTGCGGTAGTGGCATCAAACTCGGAAGTTGTTTCTGGGTTTACCTCCAAACCACCAACAGCACCTAATGATCTGGCAGTCGTGGTCGACAATGTCAACAATGAGCTGGACATCACATGGACCAACCCGAGCAATAGCTACGCCAGCGGTTTCATACTTCGCAGGGAAAAGCTGGACGGATCAAATACTGTGGATATAGAGTTGGCAAATACGGTCACCAGCTATTCGGATGCTGACATCTCAATATGTGAAACTTACCGGTATAAAATTGCCGCTACAAACGCATGTTCTCCAGATGGTGTTTTTTCCAACACCACCCAAACGGGTTTACTCGGATTGGATATCGATGATGTCTTGTCTTCTATAAATGCTTCCAAAGGCTATTTCTCGAATGAGGTACTATTGGAGTGGGAAATAAAAGGAAGCCTTTCGCAGGTAGATCGTTTCCGTGTCGAAAGAACCGTGGCTGGAAGTGACAACTACAAACTAATAGCTGTGGTGGACAATAATCTTTTCTACAAAGATGAGTCTGCGAGTTCCGGTGTTTTCTACAATTACCGTGTCACAGGCGAAACGACTTGTAACGATTTGATTGTTTACACCAATGAGGTCGTTGACCTTGGCTTTCGTCAGCCTTTTGGTATAGCTAATGGTCATACCGAGTATACGGGAGGAAATGCCGTAGAAGACGTGGTGATCAATTTTGAGCGTACAGATGGTACGCAGATTGGCAACAGTTTGAAATTTGACGGCGCTGGCGACTATGTGGCTATCGATAGCTTTTCTTATAAGGGGAGCGACTATAAAGAAATGACTGTTGAGGCCTGGTTTAAAACAAGCTCTAGTGGAGATCAGATTCTGGCTTCCTTTGATGCCAGCGAATACTGGAGGCTGGAGATCGGTGGCAGTGCCGCTAACGCTGGTTATCTGGGATTTAACATTGCCAAAAATGACGGCGCCTCGGCAAATTCCACTATTCAAAGCACCGTTAGAGTGGATGATGGAGTGTGGCATCACGTGGCTGTTGTTTTCGACAATGGTACCCTCTCGATGTATGTTGATGGGGAGCTTGATGTGCAAATTACCGATGCAATTGCTGAGTTTGGGAGTGTAAACCAAAGGTATGGGTTTCTGGGTGTAGGTAGTGAAGCAGATGCGTTCAATGGAAATATTGGGCCAACTTACTATCTGGAAGGTAACCTGGATGAGTTTAGGTTGTGGAGCGTAGCCCGCACAGAAGATCAAATCAAGAATAACTATGACCGTTTGATCAGCAACGAGCAAGTGGGTTTGAAAGTCTACTACAGATTTGACGAAGGAGTAGGAAGTGAAGTGTACGACGTAGCTAAAACTGGTGAAAACTTCAATCAAAATGATGGCCTTTTTGTGGGTGGCACAAGTTTCTCCAGCGAAATTCCAAGCTCGGATAAATTAGGAATCAGAGCCACTACTGATCAATTCGGTGATTATACTGCCGATTATATTCCTTACAAAGGCTCAGGCAATGTTTTCAGAGTCACACCTGCATTTGGTCAGCATCAATTCACGCCGTCTTCCAAATCCATTTACCTGGGGGATGGTTCCTTCGTGCAAAACAATGTGGATTTTGACGATATTTCATTCTTTACTGTAACCGGTAAGGTGTCTTATAAAGATACCAATGTGCCTGTGCAAGATGTGACAGTTCTCATAGATGGAGAGGTGGCACTGGGCTCCGATAATAAGGTGGTAAGAACAGATGCGGAAGGCAACTATGAAATCAATGTGCCTATTGGAAACCACTACCTTTCTGTAGAAAAAGACGGGCATACTTTTTATGAAGGCTATTTCCCTCCATTAGACGAGTTGGGAAGTGTTACTTTTCATGAATTCATCGAAGACCTCCAGGTTAACTTCACTGATAGTACGAAGATCAAAGTTGCCGGACGGCTGGTAGGTGGTACACGAGAAGCAGAAAAGCAACTGGGCTTTGGTTTGTCGACTAATAATGTGGGCAGTGCTACCCTGTCTTTTAATTTACAAAATGCAGCATACGATTTACCTGTGGTGACTGTAGATACCGATCCTTATACGGGTGAGTATGAAATAGAAATGCTTCCGGAGCAATTTGTTATTTCAACTATCACTACATCTGCCAACTACGCTATTGATGCCGAAGATTTGCCTGTATTGGATTTGAGAAACAGCGTAGACGAAATCGTAGTATATGAAGATGAAGAAGATTCTTCAAGTGCTACTTATAGCTATCATCATAAGCAAAATTTTATCATCAGAGAGACCCCGGAGATATTGGTCTATGGAAAAAATGATGAAGCATTTGAAGGGGACACAGAATTGCAATATTCTGACCAGGAATCAGGAGAGGTCAAAACATTGGATCTGAGTGTTTCTAATCCTTTTGATTACCCCTTCTTCAACATGGGAAAGCCTTATGAAGCGAATGTATATGTAGTAGAGACCTATAGAAATCCCTATCATCCTGCAGGGGCAATCATCGACTATGTTCCTGTAGTAAAGGCTGACGTTGCCATAACAGACAATATTGGGTCGACTCCAGACCAGGGCAACACGGGGCAAACAGATGAGAATGGGCTTTTCCGATATGCTTTTTTGGCTGGAAGTCCAAACATTCAAATGAACGGAGATGAGTCCTTCACGAAAACCTTTGAGGTAAACGCTACTGTTGAGGGATATGGTATTGCCTGGCGCTCTTCAGACCCTTTCAGGGCTTATGTGCTGGGTGTTAAGCCTCAGGAAGGAACGGGTTTTGTGACCTATGGTCCGGATCAGGTTGATTTCGTACTTCGTGACCCTCCGGGCAGCAACAGTTACGCTTACATAGAAAAAGGTTCCTCTTACTCCGTTACGGAGGGCTGGGAGCTAAATGCACTCACTAACCAATCACTTGATAAAATTGTCAACAAAGGAGTGGATGTGCAGGCAGGTGGCGGGTTGGCTGGGCCAGTAGTGAGCTTAGATACGGATGAAATCGGTGAGACCGGTATCCAGGTAAGCCGGGCCTACGATTACAATGGCCACTATACGGAGAGTTATGATTTTACAGAACGGATCGAGACCAGTGCCGACCCTGAGGATGTCGGTTCGGATGCGGATCTGTTTATCGGACGTGCTACCAACGTATTGGTTTCAAAAACCAGTAACCTTCGTTTGGTGGATAGAGCCTGGGCTGAAACATATCTGGAAACCTCCGAATACCTGGATATTACGGGAAGTGATGTTGTAATTGCTGTGCTGGATGGATATGCGGTGGACAACAACGGCATACAGACCTATTTCATCTATTCACAGCGCTATATTGTGGAGGAGCTGATCCCGACTTTACTTGTATTAAGAGATGAATTGTTTGAAGGGCCGAAGTACGAATCGCACCTGCCGATGAGCAGTCCTTACTACGGCCTCAATAATGACGACAATAGCTTCAATGAGCAGATAAAGGAAATGCTCCAGGCCGATCCGGAAGCCAATATTTCCAATCTTAGTTATACGTTCACCCCAGAGACTGGTGACGACATCGATTCGGTTCAATTCATCAATGATCAAATTACTTCCTGGCTCAACAGACTGGCAGATAATGAAGCTGATAAAATAAATGCCAGGTTGATTGACAATATATCAATAGATGGAAGCGGAGGGGTATACAGTTCAGAAGTTAAACAGTCTTATAATAAGGATTTCAATTATTCCAGCGTAAGGTCAATGCGGCTAACATGGAACGCAGGTTTTGGTGTACTCTCGAATGGTGCAGGACTTCAAATCCGGAATAGCTTTAATGGGACAGTAGATGTCGGTAATACGGGTTCCAAAGTGATTGATCATTCCTTGACTTTTGGATACGTGATTGACGAAAAAGATGAAGGAGACTACTATAGCATTGATGTAAAGACAGTAGATGGAGTCGGCATTTACAATAAGAGTGTGTTTGCCGATTATCAGAAATCATACAAACAGTTTCGGGCTGAGACCCAGGAGAAGTTGATTTTTGCGGGAGCGTATCTCGCCGGTGCTGCGGTAACAAAAGCAATTGCTAAGTACGCAGCAAAGAAAGCAGGCGCTACTAATTCATTTATTGCCACGGCTCAATTTCTCATAGATGCTGGTGCTTTTGTTTATGAAGCGGTGGATCATACCAATAATGCATTGGAAGTCTTTAACAAGCAGGATGATTTGACCACCGATTTCAATGTGACCGGGTTTAAGATTTCAAGCCCGATCTTTAGCGTGCGGGGTGGTGCCAGCAGATGCCCCTATGAAGGAGGTGAAGAAGCTGAATTCGTTAGTATAGACGGTGCTGTAATGAATTTGCACACAGCCACGCTAAAAAGAGAAATACCAACCATAGCCGTTTCTCCTTCCATTCAAGCCAACGTGCCTGAGGGTGAAAAAGCGGTATTTACCTTGCAGCTGGGAAACGAAAGTGAAACCAGCACCAACATGTGGTATGAAATAAGCATCGATGAGTCGACCAATCCCGATGGGGCTATCCTCTTGATTGACGGATTGACTGCCGAGCGTCAATACCTGGTAAATGCCAATGAAATTTTACAAAAGACATTGACAATCCAGCAAGGTGCGTCGGGTGTACTCAAATATGATAGCATTGGAATCATCCTGCACTCTACGTGTCAATTTGATCCCACCACCAGTCAGGCGGATATAGCAGACACCGTCTATGTGAGCGCACGATTCCTGCCAAAATGCTCTGACGTGGCAGTAGGTAATTTTAATGAAAACTGGATCATCAATTATGCGGATGGAAATGAGATCCCAGTCAACCTGGACGGCTACAATGTCAATCTATCCACCCTGGAAAAAATTGACTTTCAATACAAAACGCTTTCAGGTACGCCGATAACGGTAATGACTTATTTCAAGAACGCTGAAACAACTGGCTATGCAGAATACGACGGGCCAAAAGATGTTATCGACGGATCGGCTGATGTGTCCTTTATCTGGGACATTAGCTCACTGAATGATGGGAAATACCAGATCAGGGCGAGGGCTCATTGTTCTGATGGTTCGGTGTTTGAGTCAGATTATCTGACAGGAACGCTCGATACGTCCAATCCTGTCGTGTTTGGCACACCCTCACCAGCAGATGGCGTGTTGAATGCCGGCGATGATATCCTGATCAAATTTAGCGAAGAAATAGAGGCAGGCTTTGTGAAAGACTTCAACATCGAAGTGAGAAGTGTACTCAATGGTGCGGAGGTGTCGCATGCTACTTCTGTTCAGTTTGATGGAGTGGATGATATGGTCACCATTGACAATGTTACGTTCAATAAAAAATCATTCACCATTGAGTTCTGGATGCAAAATGAAGTAGCGTCTGCATCATCAGAAACCACCATCATGACGACGGGTAGCGGTAGCAACCAGGTGGCGATCACACAGGTGGGCGCTGATATCAACTTCAGGCTGGGCAACAACACGGTTTCCATTGACCCATCTGCGGCCTACACTGTAACCAATCCGTGGGACAGCTGGCATCACTGGGTGTTTGCTTACGACCTGGACAATAAAAAAGTAAAGGTGTATGCCGATGATCAGGTATTGGCTGACGTTTCAGGCATTGAATTCAATCCATCGTATGAAGGTGTGTTGAAAATAGGAAGCGGTCAGTTCGCTGGAAGAATGCACGAATTGCGCATTTGGGAAGACGTCCGCACGTATGGCGAAGCAGTAGCGAATATGTCCATCACCCTGGTTGGAAATGAGCCAGGCCTGTATGGCTACTGGCCTTTGGATGAGGGTAACGGTACCCAGGGACTGGATCGCTCGGCCAGCAGACATGCTACTATTGGTGCAGAGTGGTCTTTGGAGCCAGGCGGTGTGAGCTGGGAGTTGGACGGTGCCAACTACCTGACCATCAGCAGCACCAATATTCTGGCGGATACTGAAACGGACTTTACCATCGAACTGTGGTTCAAGGGAAATAGCACAGGTGCTGTCCAGACCTTATTGTCCAACGGACTAGGTGATGGCACGGACACAGAAACGAATCCAAACTCCGTGGTGGTGATTGAAGCACAAACGGACGGCACTATCCATGTGTTGAGCAATGGGTATGATTTTCAGGGAACAAACACCGACTATATGGATGGTGATTGGCATCACCTGGCTTTTGTGGTGGATAGAAGTGCCAATGCCAGAATGTACATAGACGGTGAACGGCAAAACCAGGTAAATGCAGCCAATATCGACCAGTTTTATGGCGCTGAGGTTACATTGGGAGCCCGGGTAGAGCGCATCGATGCAGCCACAAACAGCTACGACAATTACTTATCGGGAGCGGTTGATGAAGTGCGTTTCTGGAATACCGCCAGGTCGGCCACACTCATCAACCAGTACATGCACACCAAAATCGAGCGTGATGAACCAGGTTTGGTGTCTTACCATCCGTTTGAGACTTACGAAGTGCTTTTAGGCGCCTATATAATGGAAAACACGCTGGCTGATCAGGTTCAAAATGATCACTTGAGCGATGTATCGGATGCAGTTTCCAGTGATGGGTCGGATCATTTTTCGGATCAGAGACCAGCGATCAGAGATATCAGGGGCATGCAGGATCTTCCATTTGATTTTGCCGTCAATAACGATCAAATCATCATCATACCAAATGTAGATGCGAATAGGATAGAAGGTCAGGTAATGGAAATTACAATACTTTCTGTTCGTGATCTAAATGGAAACAAGTTACTATCTCCGGTAACCTGGACAGCTTACGTGCAACAGAATCAAATCAAGTGGGACGATGATGCGCTTGAGTTGATGAAGGCAGTGGATGAATCGATGAGCTTCACCGCATCATTTACCAATAAAAGCGGTTCAGCTCAGGGATATTCGCTGGAAAACATTCCAGCATGGTTGTCTGCCAGTCAAACAAGCGGGTTTGTAAATCCACTGGAGAAGGTGGTGATCACCTTTGATGTGAATGATGCACTGAACGTCGGTAGCTATGGTCATGGCATCTACCTGTCCACGGATGAAGGATTCAACGATCGATTAGCTATAGACCTGAGAGTATCCGGGGACGAGCCGGATTGGCAAGTAGATGAGAACCAATTCGAATATTCCATGAACGTGTTTGGACGTGTGATTATCGATGGCGTGATCTCTACTGATCAGTATGACATGGTGGCAGCTTTCGTTGGCGATGAGGTAAGGGGAGTTGCGAGACCAACATACGTTTCAGGAGTGGATGACTATCAGGTGTTCCTGACTATTTACAGCAATGAAGTCAATAATGAAGCGATAGAACTGAGAGTCTACGATGCAAGTACGGGCTATACGCACGAGAACGTGACTCCGGAGATTACCTTCACAGCAAATACCATTATGGGAACTGTGGTATCGCCAGTAGATATCGAGGCGGATCAGCGTATTTCCAGGGAGTATGTGCTTAAAGCAGGCTGGACCTGGATCTCTTTCAACCTCGACGATGCCAGGTTATCTGACGTTGGTAGCTTGTTCGGAGATATTGGAGCTGAGGGAGATATTGTGAAAAATCAATCTACGTTCGACGAATATAGTTCCGGTGCATGGTTTGGTACACTAAGTAACTCAGGTGGATTCACCGCAGGCGACATGTACAAGGTGAAACTGGCAGAATCAGCCACGTTGAAGGTAATCGGTCAGCCATTTGATGTATACGGCCATCCTATAGCGATCAGCGCTGGCTGGAACTACATCGGATTTCTGCCACAAGAGAAGATGACCCTTGCTGAAGCACTGGTAAGTATCAGTCCTGAGGTAGGAGATGTGATCAAGTCGTCTACTTCCTTTGCGATGTATTCAGGTTCAGCTTTAGGCTGGGTGGGTTCGTTGACCAACATGCAACCAGGCAAAGGGTATATGCTCAACACAACCAGCGATGGTACATTGACCTACCCTGAGCGGGCTTCTCTGAGCGGATCTCGTAGTGTGAATGAAAGGTCTTACGATAGCTATTTCACCGTACAGGACAATGAAGGAGGGCACACCATGTCCATTGTTGCCAGCGTGGAAAGCTTCGACTTTGCGCAGGCCATAGAAGAGTATGTATTGGTGGCCTATCGAAAAGACGAAGTGATCGGATATGCGCCGGCTACCTCAGTGGATGATCAATCATTGTTCTTCCTGTCAGCCACAGCTGAAGAAGCGGATGAGCTTTCCTTTAAGCTCTACAACATGGAGGAGGATGCTTATTTTGAGCTAAATGGCGCCGTGGTGTATGCTGCTAACAAGGTTCTTGGGTCTGTTTTCGAACCGGTGGTGCTGGACGGAAATAGGGTGTTGGCGGTAGCTGAGGCGGATCATATCTCGGTTTATCCAAATCCATTCGGGTCCTATTTGGACATTCGAATCCAGTCAGATGTGTCCCATATCGATATTTCACTGGTTGACTTATCAGGTAAAGTGATCTTTAGTAAACAGGTGGAAATTGTGGGCGCTGTCATTCGACTGGAAGATGAATTGAAGGGGTTGGCACACGGCGTTTATCAGCTAATCACTCTGGAAGGCTCGGAGAAAAGAGTATTCAAGCTCATCAAATAATCTGGTGCTTAAATCTGCAAGACAATGATTAGATATTTCTTGAGTGCGTGTTTATGGATGATTGGTGGCTATGCAATCTCCCAACCGGTTGGCTGGGAGGTTGATCCTTCCGAATACGAGTATTCAGCGTCATTTACCTGGCAAGTGCAGTTCACCTCATCTACTGCTGTTGATGGAACGGATTATCTGGCGGCCTTTGTTGACGGTGAAGTAAGAGGAGTAGTGTCCAGCCTTTATCATCCTGGTTTTGAAAAATACTTTTTCCCGATCCTGGTCTACAGCAATTCGGTCAACGAAGAGGGGCTCACTTTCAAATATTACGATGCATCCGAGGGCGCTACCTATCAGATAGACAATGAGTACCAGTTTGTACTTGATCGGTCAAGCGGAAGTTATTCCGATCCATTACTTTTTACCGTCGATGACCGGCTTTCACAAACCATAGCATTTGGCGCATTGGAGAGGGTTAGTTACGGAGCGGGGCCGTACGAGTTAACTGCTACAGCTACCTCAGGACTCACCGTAAGTTACGCCAGCTCGGATCAGACGGTGGCCACTGTTTCCGGAAGTACCCTCACGGTTGTGGGCGCTGGAAGTGTCACTATCACGGCCAGTCAGGGAGGAGCTGATACCTACCGAGCCGCAGAGGATGTGCCACAGGTATTGGTAGTGGATCAGGCAGGTCAGACCATTACTTTTGAGGCTATTGACAAGGTGGATATCAGTGTGGGAAGCGTGCAGCTTACAGCCAGTGCAAGTTCCGGTCTGGATGTAGCCTACAGTCTTGTATCTGGTTCGGCGACCTTATCGGGGAACACTTTGACTTTGACTGGCACCGGAGAGGTTGTGGTGGCAGCGGACCAGGAAGGAGATGCCAACTACCTGGAGGCGGTTCAAGTGATCCAAAGTTTTTCAGTAACCGATTCGAGCAAGCAACATCAGCAGATAGTATTTGATCAACTGGAGGAGCAAAGCTATGGAGGAGGCTCTTTTGAGCTTCTTGCTTCAGCTAGTTCTGGTTTGTCGGTGAGCTATGCGAGCTCCAACACAGCGGTGGCGACCATTTCAGGAAGTACGGTGACGATCGTTGGGGCGGGTAGCACAGAAATTACTGCCAGTCAGCTGGGAGATGACAGCTATAACCCCGCTGACGAGGTAGTGCGCACGCTGGTAGTTAACAAGGCATCTCAAACGATCAGCATCGACTCGCTGGCTGATGTGGATATAAGCGCTGGTAGCATCGAACTGACGGCATCTGCCACCTCCGGACTTGAGGTGGAGTTCACTCTTCGCTCTGGTCCCGGAATTTTGTCTGAAAACATACTTACTCTTACTGGATCAGGTGCTATTTACATCGCTGCCGATCAAGCTGGCAATGACAACTATGCGGCGGCTGACCAGGTGTTGTACAGTTTTTTCGTCACTGAAACTGGCAGGCAGGCTCAATCCATCACGTTTGGCGCATTGGATGAGAAAACATATGGTGACGAATCGTTCGAGTTGACAGCCACGGCGAGCTCCGAGCTCACCGTGGCTTACAGTAGCTCCAACGACAATATAGCGTCAATTTCCGGGAGTACTGTGACGATCGTCGGCGCCGGTTCGGTGATCATTACTGCTAGTCAGCCAGGCAACGACATGTACGAAGGAGCACCAGACAAGGTGCAGCTTTTGATCGTCAATAAGGCCAATCTGATGGTGGTAGCTGATGACAAGATAATCAATCAGGGGGAAGATTTAGGGGAGTTTACCGTAAGCTACGCAGGTTTTGTGAATGGCGAAAGCGCAGACTCGCTGGACGTGCAACCTACAGCGTCGGTGTCCATTGCGGATGCATCACAGGCTGGAACCTATACTATTAAAGTGTCTGGTGGCGACGATGATAACTATTCGTTGAGCTACGCTGAGGGGACGCTTACCATAGAAACTGTACTTGGTGTGAAAGAAAAGGAATTCATCCATGTCTACCCAAATCCGGCGACAGATTACTTGATCATCGAGTCCTCTGAGATAAAATATGTAGAGGTGTTTGATTATACCGGAAGACGATTGAAATCGCAGGAATTGACTGATGGAGAAGTGGATCTTACCGGTTTGCACGAGGGCATCCACCTGCTTCGCCTGAGTGACAGCGATGGCAGGGTCGTTGCCACCATGCGATTCATGAAAAAGGGCTAGGCTTCAATTTCCATTGCGACAACAACCACCTGAATTCAGATGACTACTCTAAACTCTGGAGGTATCCCAAAGCCTCCAGGGTGTGAGCATTGATCAAGAAATGAAAATGGCTGGGAAGCAGGAAACTTCCCTTTCTCAAAGCTTCACTGCGCTCTTTTTTCTTTTAAAAAACTCGATATTCTTATGTCGAACTCACGTTACTTACATAATTGTACATCAATGTTGTTTAGTTAAGAGGTTCAGTCTCCCAATTCTATTTTTACCCCAGCCCTTCTATGTTGTAATCCAAGAAGTGGCCAGCAATACTTTGCCTCCATGTTCCTTGTTAGTCATGATAAATCATCATAAAAACATCCTTCTATCAACGGACTAGTAAGCCGCATTTCCTTGTTTAATTTCTATGAATGAAAGCAGCAGCCTAAAGGAAACGAATACTAAAATTTAGCATCGCAAGGGCTGAGTAGCTGTCTTTCAAGTGAAGTTTGTTTTATGATGATAGTCTCTTCATTTAACCACCGCATATTCATACTCTGTTTCATTTTTCAATACAAACCTTATACGATTCAATAACTTTTTAGCTATTCGAATAATAGCTCTATTTGGCTTCATTCGCTTACACAAATTACTATAAGCCAGAGCTAGAGCAGGATCAATTCTACTGGCAACCCATGCACTTTCAATAAGTACCCCTCTCAATGGTTTATTGCTTCTGGGTGTAATGCTTCCTGTTCGATCTTTATCTCCTGAAGAATTAGTAGATGGAATCAGTCCAATATAAGCACAAAGTTTATCCAGGTTCTTGAACCGGTTGATCTGCTCGAGTTCTGTAAGCAAAGTCATCGACACAACCAGTCCTACTCCGGGAATACTTTTAAGGCAGTTAATTTTATGAGCATACGCCTCACTTTTAGCTATTGTCCTTAGCTGCTTATTGATTTTGAGTAGTGTAGACCGTAAATGATCAACTGTATCCACCGTGTCGGCTATTACGGTATGGCCGTAATCTGTCGATAGCCTTATGGTTGCTAACCATTTGGAGAAATTAGCTGACCAGTGGCGTGATGCAGAGTCCAGTTCTGCCGGAATTTCAATACCATAGAAATGTAAAGAAGCTTTGACCCTGGTCTTGTTTCTACTGATTTCCTTGACCAAAGTTTTACGGTACCTTACCAGCCCACGAAGTTCTTCTATAGCCCTGTCTGGAACATGGATAGCTTCTAATTCTCCAGTACGTAAACAGCGTGCAATTTTTCTACTATCTCGGCTGTCCTCCTTTTGTTTCTTCTCTTTATCTGTGGTAGGAATGTCTGCTGGGTTGACTACAATATTGTGTATGCCACATGCCTCCAGAGATCGGTGAACACTGTAACCGCAAAATCCTGCCTCATAGGCTGAATAATATTCGGCCCCTGGAAAGGTTCTCCTTAGATAGCTGGCTAAAGTCTCAGCTCTCGGATCCTGTGAAAACGTCTTATGTGTAAGCTGTTCCAATAATATGGTCACTTTCCAACTGGTTAAATGCACATCAATGCCAACGAATACCTTTTGACCTTCGAAGTTCAATTCTTTACTTTTACCTTTCATAAGCTTCTATCTTTTTAGTTTGACAAGTGTTGATGTCTATCCAAAACTAAATTGCATAGAAGCTTATGCTTTTACAATCATAAGGCCTAAAGGGCGTATGAATTACCATTAGCAGGCCCCTTTAGGGCTTAAGGGTAAAATGCTCTTAACTAAATGACATTGAATTATACCCGGAAGCCCAAAGGAACGTACTTCAGGCCATCGCCCCACACCCTACCACTCAATCATCACCATAAGGTTGGGAGCAAATTGAATGGCATCACGCTCTTTCAGCCTTGGTACAGGATTTCCTTTCCTGGTTACTATGTCAGTCATATTAACCTGGTTGTAAGCGTTGATCAACGACACACCAAAGGTGGCCGACAGTCGACGTTCTTCCGTTGGCGGAATGGTGTAAGAGGCCGAAATATCCAGCATGTGAACAGCAGGATATCGGTAAGGAAGGGCATCGAAAGGATTGGTCAGTCCGGAGTTTCCGCCCGGACGGCCCCCGGACTGTCGCCGACTGGTTTCTTCGAGGAAAAGATTCTCTGCCTGTATCATATCCAGCGAGCGGCTCGTCAGCCCGGAGTTGAGTCTCCATCCCGCTGATAGTTTCCATCGCCCTCTTTCTACAAGGCCTCCCAGGTAAAAAACATTGGGCTGGCTGTATTTGGAATCGTAGGTAATATCCAGGGCAGAATCCAGCGCCACCTTAGACTGATTCCACGAGTAACCGGTCCATATCGCAACACTTTCATTCACCTTCTTTTTGATGAAAAAATCAACTCCATACATAGCGTGGTCGGCGGTAAGGTAAATCCCCCTGTTGTTGTAAAACCTCTTGTCGCTATGGTAGGTCACGTTGTCGGCCGTTTTATAGTACCCTTCCAGGTCAAAAATCCACGAATTGACGCTTACCACGCCGCCCACCATAGCCTGCGTGCCAGATATAATATTGTTGTTGGCACGGGCCAGCAGCCACAGTTCGTTGTCGAAACCACCGCTGGAAAACTCCAGGTTCTTCACCTGGCTGAGATACTGCCGGTACCAGCCCAGCGAGCCTTTGAGCGTAAGAGCCTGGTGAGGGTAATAGTTTACAAATAGGCGAGGGGTGACCTGAAGGTTATTTGTCAGATCGTAGTAGGTGGCCCGAACCCCAATCTGTGCGTAAAGTTTTCTCAGGCTGTTCCACTCAAAATTGGCGAAGGGTGAGAACGACTGGGCTTCTGCTTGGTCTCCCAAAATGACAGGGATAGTGTCCCGTGGATTGGTGAGACTGTATTTAAAATATGTTTGTTGAAGCTGATAGTCTACCCCAGTCTGCAGCGAGTTGGCATTTGGCAGCTTAATGTCCACCTCTTCCTGAATACTATAGTCCTTAATGCCATTCAACGAATACCCCCCCGAAACACCCGGCGTAGCGTTTTGAATGGCCATGCCTATGAGATAAGAATAATCATAATCCGACACGGTAACAGATAGCGAGGATTTAGCCTTTCGGGTTATTGCATATTTCCACTGGAAATTGAAGCCAACGTTTTTTACCTGGTTTTCTTCAGGTACATTGGTGGTGAATTCTGTTTTGGACCGGGTAAAAATGGAGGTGAAATAGAGCTCATTTTTGCGATTGGGCTGGAAAGTAATCCTGGCGTGGTAGTCTTCAAACAAAACATCAATGTTCTCCTGCACCTTACCGGCCGAGTCGGTCAGTGCAGACGCAGCAAACACCATTTGGGAAATTGCTCTGAGCTTGGGAGACGAAAAAGAATAAGGATAGGATCGTCTCGCTCCTAATGAAATACCTACTTTTTTGCCAGCCAGAGGCACCTTCGTATAGCCCATCGCATAAAGTGAATTGGTGCCCAGGCCGGTCTTCGGATGGAGGGCCGGCTGGTGGTCAGATTGGATTTCCACAGCGCCGCCCACTCGGCCTCCCATGCGGGGGTGATAACCGTTGCGGTAAACCTTCACCTCCTCTACAACCTTGGGGTTGTAGGGAGAAATAGTGCCAAAGTAGTGCCCTCTGTGGTAAATAGGAATGTTGTCAAACAGAATCAGCGACTGGTCGGTTGAGCTGCCCCGAATAAACAGATTGCCGGGCCGGTTATCGGGCGTAGTAATGCCAGGTAATGCGGCCAGCGATGCAAACAGGTCGCCGTCTGTTTCGCCTGGCAGCAAGGGAAGATCGGCTGTATGAATTGAAATGCTCTGGCCGGCTGGATCCATGTTAATGCCGGAAGTGAGGTAGTCTTCTATAACGACTTTCTTCAGGTGCAGTGTTATCAGGCTCAGCGGAAGGGTGAGGTGTGTGCTGTTGAGCAGCTGGCGGAAGGTGATTCGCTGCCGGACATACCCCGGTACATACACTTCCACCGAATCACGCACAGAGGGTTTGTAAGAAAAAGTCCATTCATCATTGCTTTGGACAGACTGCACTGGCTGACCATTGAGAAGCAATACGCCGCCCATTTCAGGGAAAATAGCCTCTCTGGTTGTGGAATCGGTAACTATGAGATGGAACTCGGCCTGGGCCAGGCTGATCGTATAGTGCTGTTCATTTACCTGATCGATCGTGAGAGGCAGTGAGTTTTCCACAGTTTCGATGAACGAGGGCAGGTCCGTATTTTTCGTATCAAATTTCCGGTCAATGAGTCCTAATACCTCCGGATCGTAGGAAAATTTAACTCCCGCCTCACTTTCAAAAAAGGCAATGGCTTGCAGTAAGTTCTGTCCGCCTGCAGCTTGTGAAATACATGAAAAGGACAATAAGCTGGCAGCTAATAAAAAAAACGCTCTCATTCAATACGATTATTCCGACAAATATAACCGATCGCCTTTTAGTTCATAGGTTATGCTAAGAGGGACGAAGACAAGCCTTAAAGCTTCGTCCAGGTTGTTATTAGGAAATGAGCCTGTAAACCGCCTGCTGAGGTTAATGGTGCCTGCGTCCGTTTTCAAGTTATATTCTGATTCCAGCGTCTTGATGACCTGCCTGAGTGGGGCATTTTCGAAAGACGATTCGTTGTTCAGCCATTGAGGGGCAGCATCGGAAACCTCCGCTTTTGCTTCCCATTGTCCCTCGAAGTAAAGGTAGCTCTCGCCTGCGTTGACCATCATGGGTGACTGGCCGGTAACCGTTGCCTTCACTGTGCCCTGGTAGCAGTTTACCTGCAATCCGCTTTCAAACTCGTGCACTTCAAAGCTGGTTCCCAGTACTTCCACTTTTCCACTGGAAGTATTGACAATAAACGGGCTCCCCTCTTCCACCTGCAAAAAACCTTTTCCTTTCAAATTAACCTGTCGCTGCGCAGCAGACCAGCTTTTATCGGTCCAGCTAACGCTGGAATTAGCAGCGAGAATAATGGTTGACCGGCCATCCGGGAGGGCAATATCTCTGGTTTCTCCGGCGGCTGTTGCGTATCTAACCTGGTCGGACTTATTAATGAACAAAATACCTGCGGCCAATAGGATTAAAATGGATGCAGCAACGGACAGAGGCAGCCAGAGTCTCCTTACTTTTCCTTGCTTTTCCTGCCTCGTGACTACCTCGGGAGAAAAAACCTCGGTTTCCAGATCGGGCGTCCAGCGGTCCACCTCATCAAGTATCTGCCGGAACTTTAGCAGATCTTCGGGGGTAAAGTGCTCCCTCAGCTCTTCTTCCGAAAGCTCTCCGTTCAGCCATTTGGCAAGTTGATGGTCTTTGAAGTCCTCTGCCATAAAAACCTGGTATTTACTATTAAAACGAGATGTTTGCTTACAACCCTACCTACAATTTCAAATATTTTAGCTCATCCAGCTTTTCCTTCAACAGCCGAAGGGAGCCGGAGATGTGTTTTTCTACTGTTTTTATCGAAAGGTCCATTGCTTCGGCAATTTCCTTGTTCTGCATCTTATCTATCCGGCTCATCAGAAAAACGACCCGCTGCTTTTCTGATAGTGAGGAGACCGCTTCTTCCAGGTTTGTTTTAAATTCCTTCTGCCGGTAAAGGTATTCAGGATTACTATCCATATGTCTTTCCGACATTCCCTGTCGGTGGTGAAACTTCAGCACTACTTTTTGGTGATCCGCTTCATCCAGAAACAACCGGTTGGCTATGGTGTAGAGATAACTTTTCGATTTCTCAAAATCCACCTTGCTGCAATTGTTCCAAAGCCGTATGAATGCTTCCTGGGCAAAATCCTTGGCCTTTTCGAGGCTCCCTAACTTGTAAAAAAGAAAATTCCGAAGAGCTGAGGCATGCATTCTGTGTACTTCGTGAAATACCTGCTCTTCACAAATTGATTTGCCCATGGCCGGTTGACTAATGCTTGATTGGCCTGCAAATTAAAGCAATGTCCCGAATATTTGATATTTATGGCGCTGGCAACCATAGCATCACTACAGAAGGCGCCGGTAAAAGATTTCAAATTCAAATCCTTCCTCCATCCGTTGCTGGTCGTCCACCATTTCGGGGGCAGTTTATCGGGCCAATTGGGCAGCCACAATGCTATGGCCTTGGCACCTATAGTTGTGGGTGCTGTTTCTTCCCATCGACCAGGCGGCCTCGTCGCTCCTTCTGAGCCTGTCGGATACCTGCCTTTCGTAAGAAAGCTTTTCGTAGGCTGCTTCGGTGCTATTCATAACGAGCGCAATGTTGCTTTGAAAGTAACTTTCTCTACTAACAGAACGCCGATCAGTCGGCGTGCAGTCGCCTTCGCACATTGGTTCCGGGGCCAAAAATCTATTCCCGAGAACACTTTTGGCGTTGCGCTCGTTTCTATCGTTTTTAAAAGCTTTTTTTCCAGGAACCTCTGCCTGGGTTTGTGCAACGTGCTGCACTGCCAAGCCGATGAACAAGCAGAGGCCTAATGTAAATTTTTTCATTTGGCGAGGGTGATTGATTTCAAAATGAGGCGGGTGCAAATGGTAGGCCCCGCCGAATGTCTCAGGTTTCTCCTTGCAATCTTCGGATATCTTCAATCAGGCGACTCATCTCCAGCTGCAGGGTGCCATTGTAGACCCCCCGGATCCGGAGCTGGCTATCCACCAGTACCACGTTTTCGGTGTGTAGAAAGTCTGAATCGGCTGTGACACTTTTTCCAAAACCCTCATCAGCAAAATAGGATTCTCTACCCAGGGTGTACAAATCCGTTTTCTCCCCAGTCAAAAGATGCCACTTACCACCCTGGATCCCTCTTTTCTGCGCAAACTCGTGCAAGGTGGCTACGGAGTCTATCCATGGCATCACTGTATGCGACACCAGTAGAACGGAGTTGTCGTCTTCAAACGCCTCCATCACCCGCTCCAGGTTGTCGGTCATTCTGGGGCATATCGTCGGGCAAATCGTAAAAAAGAAGTTGGCCACATATATTTTTCCCTTCAGGTCACTTTCTGTTATGGTGTCGCCGTTTTGATTCACCAGCTTGAAGGGAGCTATCGTATGTATGGCAGCACTGCCAATAGCCTGGTCATCAAACCACTCGGGCGTAAAATCGGCCTGTGAATAATAAGGAAGACCTATGCTTTGCACTTTTGGGTCACCCGGGCTTGAGCATTGCCAAAATATACCGAGGCATACAAGGCCAGTTAGCAATCTATTTATCATATATGGCAGAGGTTAGTCGTGTGATTTGCTCCAATTCAGTATCAATGTTCTTACAGCGTTTTACACCCACGAGTCCATACCGCCTCCCATCTTCACGGATGACGTAGTTGGATCTGATTTTTCCATCGGGCCTCCACATTTTCTGCGATCCGAATGGCTGGCCGTTTACATAGTTCAGGTCTTTTGCCAGCAGGCCGTTTTCGTACCACTCCTGGTGGTTGCCTACGCTCTTGCCCGCTACAAAATGGTACCGAAATTTCAAGCTGCCATCGGGGTAATACCCGGCATGCGTGCCATGCTTTTCTCCTTTCACGTAGAGTCTTGCATACATCACTTCTCCGGTGGGGTAGTAGCCGTAGCTAACCGATTCCAGCAAGCCACCGCTGTAGGCTGACCTGGTTTTCAGCGTGCCGTCAGGATAGTATTCCACCAGGTAGCCGGAGAACAATCTGTCTTTGTGGTGTAGCCGGCCTTCCAGGTCTCTTGACAAAGTCTCTTGGCTTTCCACTATTTCAATATCCGGTATCAGCGGGGCGCAGCCCGCCAATACCAGAATAATTGAAAAACAAAAAACAACCTTCATAATATTAAAAAGTAATAGTCCCCGGAGTTCCATAATAACCGTCGCCATTGATCCATGGTAGTTCATCGGTAGCGTGGTAATGATAGATGCCGTCGGGGAAGTCTGCTGTTGCGGTTGTGTGTCCGTGATAGTCGTCCAGGTCATCGTTACTTAGCCTTTTGCCGTTTTCAAAAGGTCCGTAAACCGGAAACCCGTCAAGCAAGAAGCCAAGAAAGGCATCATCCCCTTCCGTTTGGGTAATGTAAACCGGCTCGGTGTGGTAGTGGTACATTCCCTGCTGCTGAGGGTGCCCCTCGTATTGGTCGAAAGTGTTGAGCTCGTCCAGGATATCGTCGCCAGGGGCAGCGGCCTGATTGAAAAGCGCCACACTGTTCACAGCGATACCTATCGGCCCCATGGAAGTGGCCTTGTGGGTCGAAGCCTTTTCCGGAAACCGTGGAATTTTCATCACAATATTTTGAGTAGTAATGTTGTGGGGGTTTTTCTTGAACTCGGGGTTGTTGGGCTCGTCGTAGGCCTCATACAAAGAGTTGCCGCTTTCGTAGTACATGCTTTTGTGGTCGGGCTGATCTTTTGTGGTGATCGTAATGTTGTTTTCTCCAACCACAATGGTGAGGGCGCTTTTGTTAGTGAACTTATCAACCAGGATGCTTACGTCGTTGGTAATTTCTTCTGTTGGGTCTTCGTCGACTTCTATGTCATCAGCGTCGTCTTCGCCTCCACAGCTGACCATGCCGGTTAAACAAAAAATAGATAATGCGACAATGGAATGCCTGATACTTGTCATGTTTGTGAGTTTTAAATTTGGAACAATTGCCTTTGCATCATCAAACGGGGAGGTGAAACAGAACCCTACCCGGGCTTTAGAAATTTTCTTAAGAGATGATTTGTGTCTGGCCAAAGATGGACAGCTAGAGCCAACTCGAAGATCAAAATCAAAACCCGGAGCACAAAAGAGCATGTAAACTCTGAGATCAAAGAAAAAGTCTTTGCGACTAGGGAGGTAATTCGGGAGACGGAAAAGAAGCAGACCTGACACAAGAACAACTTGCCGAGCGGACTGGAACGAAGAAAAGTTACATTTCCAGAATCGAAAACGGGCATAGTGACAGACAGCTGCTTACACTCTACAGAGTTATGGAAATAGGCTTGGGCAAAAGAGTAACACTAACAATCGGATGAAAATAGCAACAACACAAAAAAAGCAGATGAGGGTTTTACTTATTCCCAGTAGTTGGCTGGCTTGGATTGTTCGCCACAACGCCTATTTTTATCTTCTGCGTTGCTAAGTACAAGAGGTTAGAGAGGGTAAGTTAATCAACCCCATTCGCCAGCTCCAGGTTGCGGTCATTGAAGAGCAGCGCAGCACCTGTGTAATATGATGTTAGTTTGCATATACCTGGAACGGAAACAACTAAAAAGAAACTTTTCATGATAATGAATAATATTACTACGGTAAAACCTTTTCTGACGGTAAATAATGCTAAAAAAGCTGTGAGCTTTTATATAGCTGCTTTTGGAGCGATTGAGACAAAAAGATTTGACATGCCTGACCAGAAAATATCATCCGTCATTGAGATTGAGAAGGCTGAGTTTTATGTAGGCGACGAAGAACCTCATAATGGAAATTTATCCCCAGACATAAAACTGACCAGCCCGGTCAGAATAATTTTACAAACAAAAAATGCCGATGAATTATTTGAAAAGGCAATAAGTTTTGGTGCAACTGAAATTTGTCCAATGACAACTGAAGATGACTGGAGAATAGGAAAACTGAAAGACCCATTTGGACACATTTGGGAGATTGGTTACACGTTGTAAAATGAAAATGAATTGACATTGCCATAAACCCAAAAGCATTCTGCTCCTTGATAGGTTCCGAATGGCATGTTGAGTTGCATACGAACTGATTGTTATTTGTAATTATGCTGACAACTCTAATCAACACCTACCGTTTTTCACAAAGCTTTTTGTAGGCATCCTGCAATCCTTTAACTTATCTTTAATTCCGGCAAGTGCCGGACATTATTGGGTTGAACCTATCTTAAACTTTATAAAATGAAAAAATTCAATTGGATTGTTGCAGTAGTACTTCTTGCCACGGCATGCGGCCCGGCTAACAAGGAAGAACAGGCCAGCAGCGAAGAGGCTGAAGCTTCAAAACTCAAAGTGCTGATCGTTGACGGTCAGAACAATCACTACATCTGGCCCAAAACCACCATGATGATGAAGGACTACCTGGAGGAGACAGGCCTCTTTGAGGTGGATATTCACCGCATGGACTCTGTGTGGCTGGGCATCAAATACAACAAATCCCGTCCTGCCGCCTACGAATACTACATCCAAACCTATCCATTGGATTCAACAGCCTATGCCATTTCTAAAGATCCGGTGAAGACCTCCCGGTTTTCCATCGACTTTAGTCAGTACGACCTGGTGGTTTCTAACCTAGGTGCGGCAAGTCCGAGGTGGCCTGAGGCTACCGAAAAAGCTTTTGAGAAATACATGAGCGAAGGTGGTGGGCTGATTGTGGTGCACGCCGCCGACAACGCCTGGGGCGATTGGGACGAATACAATAAAATGATTGGTGTGGGTGCCTGGGGCGGCCGTGATAGTACCACTGGCCCCTATGTATACTACAACGATGCCAAGGAGCTCATCATTGATCCTTCGGCGGGCTTTTGTGGCTCACATGGTGCCGAGTACGAATTTCTTATGACTACACGTGCTCCTGAGCACCCTATCATGAAAGGTTTGCCTGCCGCATGGATGCACACGCAGGACGAATTGTATGAGCGCATGAGAGGCCCATGGGAAAACGCCACCGTGCTGGCTACTGCCTATGCGGATGTAGAGGGCAATTCGCCTCCGTGGAACCCTAAGGTAAAAGGCATGGGACAGCATGTGCCCCTGCTGATGGCCATGAACTACGGCCAGGGCCGTGTTTTCCACACCGCTCTTGGTCATTTCGACTATTCCATGGAATGCGCAGGCTTTATCACCACGCTACAGCGGGGAGCAGAGTGGGTGGCTACGGGTGCGGTTACTCAGGCCATTCCGACGGATTTTCCCACAGAAGAAAAGGTGACTGTTAGAAAATGGGATAAATAGAAGAATTAGATACGTTCAACATAGGGCGAATTGTTCCCTGGGCTAACGCTAAGTGACGCCTGTCCATTAGGAGTCATAGAAGCATGTTTTTAGTATTCTCATAACGGGGAAACGCAATGGCGCAAGTTATTGGGCTTTGCGGCCTGATTTATCAGGCTTGCGCCTTTGCGTGTTTTTTTAAGACAGGAAATTACGGTGGATTGGCGAGTTAGCTCCCGCACCACCATTTGTCCCATTCTATCATGGTCAGTACTCAGCTTTTCGTTACATTCAACAATCAATCAAAATCAACCTATGAAAAAGTTTATACTCCCCTTTATTGCTCTGCTCCTTAGTGCAGGATTTCTGCAGGCGCAAAAGCTGTCTCTAAAAGTCGGCTCAGAAAATGTGTCGATGAAAATCGGCCAGTCGATGCAGCTGGAAGCTGTGGTGGTAGATGCCGCCGGAAAAAAGGTAGCCGACCGTGACTTTATTTTCTATTCAAGAAACCAGCGTGCCTTGTCGGTGGTAGACAGCACCGGAATGGCTACGGCCATCAGGCACGGAGAATATGGTGTGGTAGTGATAAGCCCGGGAGAGCCCATGCTCAGGGCGAATATTACCGTCAATATAGCGCCCGCACCTATAGCCAAGGTAGCTTTCGGGCCAATTCCCGACAAGATCTATGCCGGAGTGAACGTGCCACTTACGCTGATAGTTACGGATGAAGCCGGATTTGAACGCCCGGAAGTCGCTGTCTCGCTGAAATCGTCGGATGAAAGCAAGGTCGCTGTTGCGCCGTTCTATAAAATAATTCCCCGTGAAAAAGGTAAAGTGACCCTGACGGCTTCAGTTGCTGGTGTGCAGGGAAAGCTGGACGTGAATGTATTGGAAAACCCCATTGCTAAAATCGATTTGAAAGCGGACATGACCGAAGGCAGATCGGGCGATGTATTTACACTGACTGCCGTTGCGATGGACAAAAGTGGAAATGTCGTCAAAGACGCACCTATCAACTATTCATTTACTGGTGAGTCGTACGATGTGTCTGCCGCTCCGTCGGGTTTAATGACAAAGGAAGGAAAGTTTGTAGCGGATCAGCCCGGGCTCTATGTGTTGAATGCTACCTGTGGCCCGGCTGCAGCTTCTGTCACTGTGAGCGCCAACAACCGCAATATTTCACGGAAAATCGACCTGGTAGGTCAGGGCTCTGTCAACAACAAGCACACATCCGACTTCTGGATTTGGGAAGGTGTTGACGGAAAAGACTACGCCGTAACCGGCACATGGGGCGCCGATGGCACAGCCTACTTCTGGGACGTAACCAACCCAGCCAGCATGATGCTGATTGACTCTGTGAAAGTAGATGCCCGTACCGTGAACGATGTAAAAATTTCTGAAGACGGGAAAATCTGCGTGATCTCCAGAGAAGGTGCTTCCAACAGGAAAAACGGCCTGGTAATTATCGATGTGACCAACCCAAGGGATGCAAAAGTGATCTCAGAATTCTCTGAGAACCTGACCGGCGGTGTGCACAATGTATTCATTTACAAGAAGCATGTTTATGCGCTGAGTGCAGGTAGAAAATACTACTCGATTAATATTGAAGACCCGACCAAGCCTAGAATTGTAGGTGAGTTTGAATTGGATACACCTGGTCACTCCATTCACGATGTGTGGGTGCATGATGGCATCGCTTATTCTTCCAACTGGGACGACGGCGTGCAACTGGTCGACGTGGGCAATGGCATTGCCGGTGGCTCTCCGTCGAACCCGGTGCAGTTTGCCAGCTATGCCTATCCAAGTGGGTCGAACCATGCTGCGTTTCCTTACAAAGACGAAAAGACGGGTAAATTCTACGTCATTCTCGGCGACGAGGAGTTTCCTTACGGACTTGACCCCGATGGCCGCAAGCCTGGCAGAGCGGCAGGATTCCTTCATATCATTGACTTCACAGACCTTAAAAACCCCAAAGAGGTGGCCTGGTTTCAGGTGCCGTTTGCCGGATCGCACAATTTCTGGATAGAGGGCGATGTGCTGTATGCAGCCTTCTACAACGCAGGTGTGCGGGTGGTTGACTTGAGTGGGGAGCTGCTGGGCGATCTGAATCGTCAGGGCAGAGAGATTGCCTGGATAGTGCCGGAAGATCCCGATGGTTACATAGCCAATGCGCCATTTACCTGGGGAGCGCAGCCGCACAAAGGCCACATTTTCTATTCCGACTGGAACAGTGGTTTGTGGTCGGCCAAGCTGAGGCCCGTTGTACCGGAGAATACCAAGATACAAACTAAGTAGGCTGACGCTTTGCATATGAATACTATGATCAAATCATTCTTGCTGTCGGCGGCCATCTTCTTCGGCTTCAGCGCAGGTGCGCAGAATTACTATGTGTATGTTACTGCTGAGTCGGAGGATGAAGTTGCGCTCATCAAATTTGACGGAACGAAGGCCACAGTGGAAGAGACCATTGCCGTGGGCATCTGGCCCGCAGAAATTGAAGGGCCGCATGGTATCAATGTAAGCCCTGATGGAAAGTACTGGTACCTGTCTCTGGCACATGGTAATCCGTATGGTACGCTTTATAAGTTTTCCACTGAAACCAATCAGGTAGTCGACACTGTCAGGCTGGGGCTTTTCCCCGCCTCTTTGCAGGTGTCAAAAGCGACGGGCCTTTTGTACTGCGTGAACTTTGACCTGCATGGCGACATGGTGCCCAGCACGGTGTCGGTGGTGGATCCGGAAGAAATGATCGAGATCGATCGCATAGAAACCGGAGTGATGCCTCATGGCTCAAGGATTTCAACTGATGGCCTGTATCACTATTCGGTGGGCATGATGTCTGGCGAACTTTTTGAGATTTCGACAACCAAGTTGAAAGTAACCAGAAAGCTCAATCTGGATGGCAAGGAGGAGGAGCCGGCAATGGCCAGCATGGGTGGGATGGACCACAGTGCCATGGATCATTCAAAGATGGATCATTCGATGATGGGAGCTAGCAAACCGATGTATCATAGCGCTGTTAAGCCTACCTGGGCCATTCCTCATCCCACAGAAAGAAAAGTGTATGTGGCTGGCAATGGCTCAGATGAGATATTGGAGGTGGACCTCGACAAATGGGCGATCACCAACCGTTTCAAAACGGGCAAGGCGCCTTACAATGTGGACGTGTCGCCGGACGGCCGTTGGCTGGTGGCCACCTACAAAGGGAGCGCCGAAACAGGTGTGTGGGACTTGAAGAAAGCGAAAGAAACCGCCAGAATAAAGAACACCCGCAAAGTGTCGCATGGCGTGTCCATTTCATCCGATAGCAAGTACGCTTTCGTTTCTGTAGAAGGAATTGGCGGTGAGCCTGGCACCATGGATGTGATCGATATCAAAAAAGGGACAAAAGTAGCTTCTGTCGACATGGGCAAGCAGGCCGGTGGAATTATTTTTTGGAAGATGGAATAGCTTTACATCGATTAAAGAGTTCAGAAGGATCAGGAGACTGATCCTTTTTTTGTAGCTACCCAGCCTGTTTACGCTATGGTGGTTTTAACCAAAATGCTTCACTATCTTTATCAACCGGGTTATTAAGCGAAACCATTGTAATCCGGTAACAAAACATATCCAACAAAACTACTCTAGCTACTATGAAAGCCATCAAATACCTTTTCGCCATACCTCTCCTGTACTTTTTAGCTTGCAGCACGCCTAAGGAAGAGTCAGGTGTGGTTGCCAACAATGAAACAGCCAGGGCCAGACTTGATTCGACGCTCAACAGCATGATTGAAACAGGTATGGTGGCGGGCGCTTCAGCATTGATTTTCGAGAAAGGCAAGGAGGCCTACTTTAATGCCTATGGCTATGCAGATCGGGAGGGCAAAGTGCCGATGGACAGAAATACCATCGCTATCATTTACTCAATGACCAAACCTGTTACTGGCGCTGCGCTGATGACCCTTTACGACAAAGGCGCTTTCCAACTCGACGAGCCTCTGTCGAAATACGCACCGGAGTTTGCCGACATGAAGGTGTTTGCAGGGATTGACTCTGTTTCAGGAGAAATGATACTGGAGCCACTGGATCGTCCGATTACTATCAGAGACATTACCCGTCACACAGCAGGCTTTGCCAATAATCCGAATATGCCTGGCCTGGGTGATGTGTTGAGGGCAGTTGATCCTGCCAACAGAGAGAACACCCTCGTGCAGATGGCAGAAAAGATGGGTGCCATACCATTGATGTTTCAACCGGGCACCCAGTGGGCTTACGGTCCTTCTGTAGACGTGCAGGCTTTTCTGGTAGAACGACTATCGGGCATGCCCTATGGTGAATACGTGAAGAAGAACGTGCTTGATCCTTTGAAGATGACCGAAACCCGCTATTTCGTACCTGAGGGCGATCGCAGCCGGATGTCGGCCATATACAGAAGAAATGAGGATGGTACGCTCACTCAGCTGCCCGATTCGTCCGCCCATTCTTTCAATATCAACCACTGGGCGCTTACCCCGGGAGGCTTTGGCCTTACCTCTACCGTGGACGACTACATGCGGTTGGCTCAGATGTATGTGAATGAGGGTACGCTGGATGGCGCAGCTATTCTAAAGCCCGAAACGGTAAAGCTCATGGCAACTAATCACCTGGATGAAAATATCAAAGAGCGCATGTGGCTGCCAAGCAAAGGACAGGTCGGCTTTGGGATTGACTTTGCTGTGAGGCTGCGCCCGCCAGCATCAGCTGATGAGAACCATGGCATCGTAGGCGAGTTTTTCTGGGATGGCGCTGCCAGCACCTTGTTTTGGGTGGATCCGGCGAACGACCTGACAGCAGTGCTGTTCGTGCAGATCATGCCCTTTGCTGGTCAGGTGCACAAGAAGTTTAGGGATGCGGTGTATGGGCCGTATGTGCCTGAGAATGTGAAGTAAACATATCAATTTAGGCGACATTATTTATCCCCCAGGTCGACTTTTACGAGGTTGGCCTGGGGGATATCTTTTTGAAGGGCCGTTGCGTTGGGATGACTTTTTGTACTCTACACTTGTAGAATAGAAAAGTTTCTCTACATTTGTAGAGCAGTGTAAATAACCAAAGCGCATCATAGATGAAGTTGTCACAAAAGGAAGAGGAATTGATGAATTACATATGGCAAGCCGACGAAACCTATATGAAGGACCTGATCGATGCTTACCCGGAGCCAAAGCCTGCAGTAACTACCATTGCCACACTGCTGAAGAGGCTGACTAACAAAGGAGCCATTGGGTTTCGGGCCAAAGGTCATTCAAGGGCTTATTACCCGCTGATAGCCAAGTCCGACTATTCTACCTCTTATGTCAAAAACATGATAACTACTTTCTTTCAGGGGTCGTCGGGGAGGTTTGCTTCCTTTTTTACAAAGAACATCAAGCTGAGCAAAGAGGAACTGCTCGAGCTTCGTGATATGATTGATGATCAACTTAAAGCATCAGACAAATGATTATTTACGTCATCCGCTTCAGTTTGTCTTTGGCTATTGTCTACGTGTTCTACAAAGCTTTTTTTGAGAACGAAAAGGGGCACGGCTTCAAAAGACTGGTGCTGCTGGGTGGCCTGGCGACGTCGCTGGTGGTGCCGCTTGTTTCAATCGACACATCGGAAAGTATTAAAAGTACCATTACAGCTGTTGAACCCTATGTGCCAACGAATTATTTCTTTTGGGAGTGGTTGGCCGGAGCTGTGTATCTGTTGGTGGTAGCTGTGCTGCTGGTGCGTTTTGGCGTGGATATTTACCGCTTCCTAAGGAAAGCTGCTGGACATGAACAGCGCAGGTACGGCCGGGCAACGGTGGTGCTTCTAATGGAGGACACCACGCCGTATTCCTTCCTTCATTATATTTTCATCAACAAGGCGCAGTTTGAAGCCATCCCGCCGGAACTGCTAAAGCACGAGCTGGCTCATGTGCAGCAGTGGCATACGCTCGATATCTTCCTGGTGGAACTGGTGAAAGTGCTCGTTTGGATCAACCCAATGGTGGGGTGGTACAAAAAGGCGATGCAGCTCAATCATGAGTTTCTGGCCGATGGTGATGTGCTCAGAACGCACGATACCCGCCACTATCAGAACATTCTGCTGAGCTATCTTGATGGCCGACGACCATTGAACATGGTCAGCGGTTTCAATTTTTCTCCAACGAAACAGCGATTCCAAATGATGACAAGGGGAAAAAGCAGTATGTACGCACTGAAGCAAGTGTTCATTGTTCCGTTGCTGGCAGTCATTTTGATCTCCTGTTCCGATAATCCGGGCGTGTCGGGCAAAGAGATGCTGTATTACTGGCGCTACACAGCTGGCATGCAGGAGATACTCGAAACGGGCGAAATGAGCAAAAAGGACCTGAAGGAGGGGGTTTTGTTGCCCATAGAAACAAAAGGGCAATACGACACGCTTATGGCCATCTATAAAAACATGAGCAACGGACAGCGGACATCAGTCTATAAGCTTCCCGCTTACCTTGAGCCACTCACCGACGGAGACTGGCAGCAAATGAAACAGAGCATGCAGCCTCAGTAAATCAAATCTTATTACTACATCCAATTTTTCCATCATATGAACTATCATGGCGTGAACAACTATGCAAAAATTTTCCTGGCGCTGGCCGGCCTGGTCATCAGCGTCCACACCGCCAGCAGCCAAGCGCAGCCGTCTTCTTACCTGCTACAGCTGGGGATGAAAGACAGCGTCTATTCGAAAGTCTTGAAAGAGCAGAGAGATTTCTGGGTGCAGCTCCCTGAAGGCTTCAACCCGGAAAGCAAGACGGCTTACCCAGTCATTTATCTATTGGACGGCGGTGCGCAGTTGGGTGCGCTGGCGGCTGTGTATAGCTACTACACGGGCCACCACCTGCCCGACATGATTCTGGTGGGTATTTCCAACCGCACCAACCGCACCCGGGACCTGACCACTTCTGAAGTCAAGTTTCGGAACGGGGGCGAAGTGAGAGAGGCCACCGGCGGTGCTGAAGCCTTCACCCGTTTCCTGGAAACAGAGCTCATTCCCTATGTGGACGACAAGTACCCAGCCTCACCGTTCAGGACGCTGATCGGGCATTCTTACGGCGGCCTGTTCACCATCAACACGCTGGTTAACCACACCGAATTATTTGACAACTATGTCGCCATTGACCCGAGCCTTGACTGGGACGACCAAAAGCTTATGAAAGAAGCGAAGGAAGCGCTAAAAAGTCGGCAGTTCCAGAGAAAATCGCTTTTTGTGGCATTAGGCGCTGGTCAGCTACACATGCTTGATGAATCAGTCACCCTTGATAACGTGATGCAGGACACATCGGAATATAGCCTGTTCGGCCGTTCTATCATTGAATTTTCCAGGTTCGCAGAAAGCCAGCAACAAAACGGACTTTCCTTTTCGTGGAAGACGTATCCCGATGACTATCATTGGACTGTGCCGCTGCCCGCTTTGCGTGATGGGCTCATCAGGCAGTTTGAGTGGTACCAGCTTCAGTCGCCCACAAAATACAGCAGCCCTGACACAACTTTGGATGAATTGCTCACATTAATCAAACAGCGGGAGAAAGTGCTGAAGGCTCACTTTGGTTATTCGTACCCAGCCATGCCGGAGGAGCTTTTTAACCAGGCAGGCTACATGTATCTGCAAATGGGGCAGGTGGTGAAATCAGAGGTGTTTTTCAAAATGGGAATCGAGTATTACCCGGGAAGCCCCAATGCCTACGACTCAATGGCTGATTATTATGAGTCGCAAAGCGACTATGCCAATGCACTGGCTAACGTGACAAAAGCTTTTGAGCTTAGCGGGGATGAGTACTATGCTGAGAGGATGAAAAGGCTAGAGAAGAAGTAGCTGTTGGCGATGAAAAACCTTGTTGGGTGGGTTAGCTTGCTAGCCCCAATCCACCCACTACTTCCCAAACAATGCCCTTCTCAGGCATCCCGTCCAGCAGCGGCATGGCCCTGGCTATGGCGGCTCTCACACTTTCCAGCTTCAACGAGTTAGCATGATCCTCTTTTGTTTCCCAGACTTCAGATATGAGGATGAGCTCCTCGTTGTCCGGGTCTTTGCCGATAAGGTATTGCAGGCAACCCGGCATGGGGCTGTCAGTCTGTGCATTTTCCATTAGAATGGCGATGAGTTCATCGCCTTTGCCTGGCTTGGCCTTCAGCTTTCCGAATAAGTCGTATTTGGTGTTGGTTTCAGCTGTCATGTTTATTCTTCCAGTTTTAGTGCATAGATAGTAGGCCAATACTTACCTGTTACCAGCAACGACTTGGTGCCCTCATACCAGGCAATGCCGTTGAGTACATCCACTTGTGGATTCTTCAATTTGGCCTGCTCGGCCAGGGCAGAGAGGTCGAGAACGCCTACTACCTCACCATCGGCAGGATCAATTTTCACAATGGAATTGGTTTGCCAGATATTGGCGAAGATATATCCGTTCACGTATTCCAATTCGTTGATCATGGTTACCGGCTGGCCCTGGTAGGTAACAGGAAGTGTTTTCGTGACTTTGAGGGATGCAGTGTCAAGATAAAACAGGCTGCTTTTACCATCACTCATAATCAGGTTTTTGCCATCGTGGGTAAGCCCCCAGCCCTCTGTTTCATAGGTGAACTCATTCACTTTTTCGAACGTGTTCAGGTCGTAAACAAAGCCCTGCTTGTTTTTCCATGTGAGCTGATACACTTTGTTGTTCAGGATAGTAATTCCCTCACCGAAGTACTCTTCAGCCAAATCTACCTTCTTTTCCGGCTTGCCTGTTTTGATATTAAGTACGCCAAACCAGGAGCGGCCTTCCTCGCCGGTGCTTTCATACAGCTTGCCATTGTGCACGACAAATCCTTCGGTGAAGGAGCCGGTGTCATGAGGTAATTGGCTGTGGATTTTAAAGTCTATTCTATCCGACGTAGCTTCTTCCTTTTTTTCGGTTGAAGTACAGGCCGCTGCCAACACGGTAATGATAAGCCAGGAAAAGCTTTTATAAGTCATATTGTACAGTCTACTTTTCCTGGCAATTTAATTACTTTACTTTCTCTATTAGAAAAATAGACTCAACTTTCCTGAGAACAGCTACTGAATGAACAACAAACGATCTTACAGTTACTTTGCTGTAATCGGCGCCTTTTTCGACCTTCCCCAACCCACAAAGAAGGCCAATGCCATAAAGACCAGATTAAAGGCAATGCCGGAGTATTCGCCTCTGCTGGCATGAAACAAGGCAGCCAGCAGCATGACGATGACCAGGCCCCAGCCAGCGTAGGCTGTGAGTATCGGCTTGATACGGGTGAGGGCAGGAAGGATTAAACCCAACGCTGCAGCCAGCTCAGAAGCGCCGATGAAACGGACAAGTGCGGCCGGTATGTCGCCGGGCCACACCATCTGGGCAGCCAGATCGGGAATAGGTGTGGTAAGTTTCATAAAACCAGCCATGCCGAAAGCTAGTGCAAGAATGACTTGTACCACCCACAGTATGATGTGGAGCACTTTTGATTGTTTTTGTTCTGTAACCATAATGTTTTGATGGATGTCTTGTTATTGAATGTACATACATCTAAGATCAAAAGCGGCCTTCTAAAAGGCTTACTTATACTATACTTCAGGATAGTATGGCTTCAATTGTCAAAAAAGGACAATTCAGGCCTCCACAATGCCTTTGATCTGCTCCAGAATGCCAGCCCAGCCCCCTTCATTCATCGTATCATCATACCGTTTTTGCCCTTCGGCCACCGTTGAGTAGTCTCCCTGGGTGACCGTGAACTCGGTGCGTCCGCCCTTCTCCACCAGAGAATAGGTAACGACAAGGTGATTTTCAGGTAGATTGGGGTAGGTGCCATTGGGATCGAACGTTGTATAGGCCAGCGATTTTCCTTTGTCTATACTGACCACCTTGCCGGTTACAGCTTCTATTTCTTTGCCATCAAACACCCCCACCCACCTGATGGAGCTACCTGGCTGCCAGTTGGTGATGGGCTCACAGCCAAACATGTATTTTTTGGTTTGTTCGGGGTTAACAAGAGCATCCCACACTTTGGAGGCAGGCGCAGCAATAGTAACAGTGTTTTTGATGATCATTTCTTTGGGCATGAAGCAACAGCTTTAGATGAAACATACAACAAAGATACATAAGCTACTGACAACCCTATGTCAGTGGGTCAGCTGAGTACCTCGGGGTTGATGATATAGGGAACCTTACCGGTCTTGTAGAATTCGATAATATTGACGGCCGCCATTCTCGACATTTCGTTTCTGGCATTCACCGAAGCAGAGCCAATGTGGGGCAGCACAGCCACGTTTTCCATTTCGAGCAGAGGGTTATCCGATTTCATCGGTTCGGGGTTGGTTACATCAAGCCCTGCTCCCCAGATCGTACTTGACTTCAGCGCTTCGATAAGGTCAGTTTCGTTGTGAGTACCTCCACGGGAAGTATTGATAAAGATGGATGTCGGCTTCATTTTGCTGAAGGCAGCTTTATTGAAAATGCCTCTGGTTTCATCACTTAATATGCTGTGCACTGAGATGACATCGCTTTTTGCCAGCAGCTCATCGAAGCTCACTTTTTTGGCTCCAAAGCGTTTTTCTGCTTCTTCGTTATGGCTGCGGTTGCAGTAAATGATCTCCATGTCGTAGGCACCGTGGCACCGTTTGGCCATTTCCATGCCTATGGCGCCCAGGCCAAAGACTCCCAGCGTTTTCCCTTTTTGCTCCAAGCCCAGGTTGGCTTTTGGCTGAAAGGCACCCCATTCTCCCCGGCCAATGGTTTTATGCATGTGAAAGAACTTCCTGCTCACGGCCAGCATCAGTCCGAAGGCTATGTCGGCAGTGGCATCGCTCATGGCACCGGGCGTATTGCCTACGGGAATGCCCGCTTTAGTGGCGGCCGGTATGTCGATGTTGTCGTAGCCCGCTGCAAATTGTGATACAATGTCGAGATGGTTACACTCCTGAAAAAAATGCGCATTCAACTTGTCAGCACTAAGGGTAAGGATGGCGTGCATTTGGTTCGCCTTCTCAATCAACTCTGGCTGCGTCATGGGTACCTTCCCTGGCCACACCGTTACCTGAAAGCCAGCCTCTTTTAGCATGTTGATACCGAGGTCTGGAATTTCTCTGGCTACAAGTACTTTGGTTTCGTGGGCCGGTCTTTTCATAACAACTTGATGGGGTTTGATGCAAAGATAACAGCCAAACTGGGTTTATTGGTTTTGAAGGCTGCTTACTGATGTAACAAATGACAGTGTCGTTTGTGTTCGCTTGCAGCTACATAAAAAAGGGCCACCCCTAAAAAAGGATGGCCCGTATTATCACGCCTGGGAAGTTTCAACAATATAGTTAATCAATCAGATTGAAGAACCTGCGCCACCTGATTTTATTCAGGAAGCTCTCCTGTGCATCGAGTGAAAGCCAGATGAAGGCAGCCTCACCAACCACATGGTCAGCTGGCACAAATCCCCAAAAACGGGAATCTTCAGAGTTGTGGCGGTTGTCACCCATCATGAAGTAGTAGTCCTGCCCGAAGGTATAATCCGTCACTTCTTGCCCGTCGATGTATAGCTTATAGTCTTTTACCTCAGCATTTTTGTGTCCTTCGTAGTCAACGATGGTGCTGCCATATTTTGCAACAAGGGTATCGTTTAGTTGAAGTTTCATGCCTTCATAAGGCACTTCCAGAGGCCCCCAGTTGTCGACATTCCATGGGAAGTAGTTGGCGTCGGGGAAAATGCGAGGGTTCCGTTCATCAGGTGAAGCTATAGTGCTTAGCACATTGTTGATAAATGCTTCTTTTTTTAGTAATTCGGCGGTCGTCGGGGTAGTATACACAAAATATCCCCCTTGACGCTCCTTGTACTCAGATATTTCATATTTTTTAAATACCCTGTCATTGATCGTCTGATCGGTGGCGATGAAGTAAAGGAATTGCATCAGTTCAGGGTTTTCTCCCTTTTCACCGTTCACGTACACCTGACCTTCTCTTACTTCAACCACATCGCCATGGATACCAATGCAACGCTTGATGTAGTGGGTTTTCAAATCTACCGGATGCTCAAACTCAGGTGGGTAGTTGAATACCACCACATCGTTTCTTTCCACCTCGCTGAATGCCGGCAAACGGTACTGCGGCAACTGAATCCAGTCGAGGTAGGAGGGGATGTCGGTTCCCCAGATTTTGGCATGCGTTAAAGGTATTTGAAGAGGTGTGGCCGGGGTGCGGGCGCCGTACGACACTTTGCTTACAAAAAGAAAATCACCGACCAAAAGAGACTTCTCCATGGAAGGGGTGGGGATGGTGAAAGCTTCCATGAAAATCCACCGGATGAGCGTGGCGGCTACCACTGCAAATACAATGGCATCTAACCATTCTCTCAGGGGAGATTTTTTCACTTGCTCCTTTTCTTCCTTTTTACCAAAAAACTTCAATTTCATCTGTATAAAATTTATTCTTCAATGGCCAGATGGAATAGCTGATTCCGTTTCAAAGTGAAGATTTAGCTTTTCATGGCTTATTCACTCTCGTTCGGGTATGTTATTCCTTATGGCTATTTCATTTGAGTATAGTTTGCTTTCAGCGGCCACATAGAATAGCTAAACCCATTTGGAATTGAATATTTCTCGTATCAAAGGCATATTCATTACTGTTGGGTATGGCTCACCTTATGGCTAATTCATCTGTGTCTCTAATTAATTCGGGCTATTCGCCCGCAATAATAACTAAAATTTTTCACCTTCTTTTGACCCCATCAAATCATCCATGCCTCGCACTCCTTTTTTGTCGAGCAGCCACTCAGCAGCCACTACAGCCCCAAGGGCGAAGCCTTCCCGGCTAAACGCCGTATGTTTGATTTCTATTTCGTCGATTGGCGATGTGTAGTGTATGCTATGGGTGCCTGGCACATTCGTCATCCTAAAGGATTCGATGCCCAAGACGCCAGGGTTGTCACATTTATCATTGATCAGTTTGGTGAACTCAGGGCGTTCTTTTTGGATTCCTTCTGCCAGCGTGATGCCTGTACCACTCGGAGCGTCTTTTTTCTCAGTGTGGTGAATCTCCTTTAGCCCTACTTTGTACTCAGGGTAGTCTTTCATCAGCCTCGCCAAGCCTCTGTTTAGCCTAAAAAAAAGGTTAACACCCAGGCTGTAATTGGAAGCATAAAAAAAGGCACCATTGTTTTTTTCGCAACTGCTCACCACTTCATCCCATTTGCCAAGCCAGCCTGTGGTGCCACACACTGTGGGGATATTTACCTCCATTAGAGAGAGGATGTTTTTTACGGCACCTTCTGGTTGGGTGAACTCTATGGCGATGTTGGCGCCGCTGTCCTTCACAAGCTTTCCAACATTCTCAACCTGACTTTCAAGTGTGCCTGCAATTTCGTGTCCACGTGAAATGGCTATTTTTTCAATGGTCTTACCCATTTTCCCATAGCCAACTAAAAATATCTTCATCCTTAAAAACTTATTTTAATGCCCAGGCCTGCGTAGGCGTAGCCATTTATATTGCCAATAGTGGGTGTGTAATTGATGACAAGTTCGTCATTTATGTCAAATTCGTCGAGGTGGGCAGCTATATGTGCGTCTACAATATTGAGCATGTACACCACCCCAGTAATGATAATCATATACTCTCTGTTTCTGCGAAAACTCTGTGTATTTCGCCGGAGTGCCGTTTCGTTGAACCTTGGGAATGGGTTCACCGTGCTAGGATCCTCGTCTATTTCAGCAAAAAGCGACTGCCGGAAAATGTTATAAAGCCGGTTATTGGTATAGATCATATGCCCTAAAACGACAAAGGCGCCATAGTAAATTGGCACTTTCCATATTTGTCCTACATAGACCTGGCCCATGCCAGGAAATATAGCGGAAAGCATGGCGGCTTTTTGAGGGTCAAGTTTGCTTAGTTCTTCTTTGAGCATAATGCCCTTCGGGAGGTTTGAAACGCTGTCTCCTCTTATGATCAGTGGCTCGCCGGTTAGTACTTCAACTGAGTCTCCTGATATTTCTTGAGCTCGGGCAAATTGACATAAAAAAAGCAGCAACGCCGCCAAAGATATAACTCTCCAGGCAGGTGTAGCTGCTATCAATTTTAAAGCTTCCTTTCGGAACATCAGATGTTCAGTATTTCCAAAATTCTGTTCAGATCCTCGGTAGAAACAAAAGGAATTCTAATTTCTCCTTTGTTTTTTTCATCTGCCTTAAGCGAGATCCGGGTACCAAAGTGCGAAGATAGTTTATTTTGGAGGTTTTTTACTTCGGGTGATAACGAAGGATTAGCCGTTTTATTGAGGTTCGGTGATTCAGGTGCTTTTTGAGTGTATTCCCTTACCAACGACTCCACTTTTCTGACAGAAAGATCTTCGCTGATAATTTTCTTGAAAATACTCAGCTGTGTGGCAGGATTGTCGATGCCAATGATGGCCCTCGCATGGCCCATAGAAAGCCTGCCGTCACGCAGGGCTATCTGGATATCAGGAGGGAGTTTGAGCAGTCTGAGGTAATTGGTGACAGTTGTTCTGTTTTTACCAACTCTGTCACCCAGTTCTTCCTGCTTCAGGTTGCATTCGGAAATAAGCCTTTGATAAGAAAGGGCAATTTCAATGCTGTTGAGATTCTCCCGCTGGATATTCTCAATCAAAGCCATTTCCAGCATTTGCTGGTCATCGGCCGTTCTGATATAGGCGGGTATGCTTTCGAGTCCGGCCAGCTTTGATGCCTGCAAACGGCGCTCACCGGAGATCAGCTGAAACTGATTTTTGCTTAACTGCCTGACGGTGATTGGCTGAATAATGCCCTGAACCTTGATGGACTCAGAAAGCTCAGCCAAAGCTTCTTTGTTGAACTCAGTTCGTGGCTGAAACGGATTGACCTCTATTTGCGCCACAGGAATCTCACCGATAGCGTTGGCCGTGCCAGCGCCGGAACCGCTCAGCTTTTCAGAAGTATTGGTATTGTCGTCAAGCAAGGCTCCAAGGCCTCTTCCTAAAGCATTTCTTCTTTTAGGTAGTTTATTGTCCGTCATCAAGCGCTCACTTTTGGAATCCTCATTTCATTCCTTTTCAGGATTTCTTCGGCCAGGTTGAGATAGCTGATAGCTCCTTTGCTTTCCGCATCGTGCGCTATAGCCGGTAGGCCGAAACTTGGGGATTCACTTAACTTAATATTTCTAGGTATGATTGTTTCAAACACGAGTGACTTGAAGTGTGTATTTACTTCTTCCACCACCTGGTTAGAAAGCCTCAGTCTCACGTCGTACATGGTGAGCAGAATACCTTCTATTTCCAGCTCTGGATTAAGCCTGGACTGAATGATCTTAATAGTATTCAGGAGTTTTCCCAAACCTTCAAGGGCGAAGTACTCGCACTGAACGGGTACCATTACCGAATCGCTGGCAACAAGGGCATTGATTGTGATCAAGCCTAGTGATGGAGAACAGTCGATGATGATGAAGTCGTACTCATCCTTGACCAGCCCAAGAGCCGTTCTCATTTTTTCTTCTCTGCCGCTGATGCTCACCATTTCTACCTCGGCACCTACCAGGTCAATGTGGGAAGGCATCAGGTACAGGTACTCCAAATCCGTTTTCACAATGGCATCGTGCGGATCGTCTCCGTTCACCATACACTCGTAAATACTAACTTCCACTTCCTTGGGGTTCAAGCCAACACCCGACGTAGAGTTGGCCTGAGGGTCAGCATCTACAATGAGGGTCTTGTACTCCAAAGCGGCTAAGCTGGCAGCTAAATTGATGGCCGAGGTTGTTTTACCTACTCCGCCTTTCTGGTTCGCAATCGAAATGATTTTGCCCATGAGAAAATCCAAAAATTGGTTCAGGAAACTGGTTTAAACCTCCAAATAAGCGACTGATTTAACAAAGGTCTTCTTGGGGGAAGCACAAATATAGATGAATAAAGAAGAATTGTTAGTGAATGGCTTATTTGGTAATCCCCAAGTTATCCACGGGTAATTCACAGTGGAGAAAAGTTGTTTGTTAAAGATTATCAGTTAATAGTTTTTTGCCACTATTAACCAATAACCAATAACCAATAACCTATTTCTTCTTCCTCGAAGCATTGCCTGCCTTCATGGCCTCGTCCAGTCGCTGCTGAAACGACGATTTTTTCTTGTTGGCGTTCTTCTTTTTGTTCTCTTCCAGTTTCAGCTTGATTTTGTCTTCATCCACAAACCGTCTGATGAGGGTCTGCTGGCCAAATGACAGGATATTGGAAACGAAGTAGTAGTAAGTCAAGCCAGCTGCGTAGGAGTTCAGGAAGAACAGGAACGTAATCGGCATGATGTACTGAAGCGTTTTCATTGGCCCCTGCACTGTGGTCATCTGGCTGTTGCTCCAGGTATAAAGTATGGTAGAAGCGGTCATCAGCAAGGTGAACAAACTAACGTGGTCACCATAGAAAGGTATCACGAAAGGAAGGTTCAGTACACTATCATATGTGGACAAGTCATGCGCCCAAAGGAAGGACACCTGCCTGAGCTCGATGGCGTTCGGGAAGAAATAGAACATGGCAAACAGAATCGGCATTTGCAGCAACATGGGAATACAGCCGCTGAGAGGGTTGATACCAACCTTCTGGTACAGTGCCATGGTTTCCGACTGCTGCTTTTGCATGTCGTCAGGGTACTGCGCCTTAATTTCATCTATCTCTGGCTTAAGCACCTTCATTTTCGCCATGCTCATGTACGACTTGTAGTTGAGCGGGAAAAGTATCAGTCTCATCAGAATCACGATAATGATAATGATGATACCGTAGTTGGTGATGAAGCCTTCAAGGAAATGAAAAACCGGGATCGTAAACCCTTTATTGATCCAGCCCAGGATACTCCAGCCCAGGTTGATATTACTGCTGAACTCCGGTGCTACATCTTTAAGGGTATTGTATTCGTTAGGCCCAAAATACAATTTACCAACCACACCACTGTTTTTCCATCTTTCGGATGGAAGGGTCAGGCTCACCATCGCCTCTTTTACCTTGGTGGTGTCGGCTACGGTATACTTGGTGGCCACATAAGCACCAGAAAAACCATCATTGGCTATAATAGCCGCCGTAAAGAATTTCTGTTTGATGGCTACCCATTGAATGGACTCACTGATTGTTTCTTCCTCAAGCCCTTCCGATGTGGCGCTGAGCTCGTCAGTTTCACCGGCAAGTGTGTAGTAGTTAATGGTAGTCCGTATACGGGAGTCTTTCAGGTCGGCCTCAACTCTTTTTACGTCGTTTTTCCACTGAAACACAACGGGCTCCTGACTAAGGTAGTTGTCGAGGCCTTTGGTAGTCAGGGAATAGCCAATCTCATAGCCTTTGCCATAGATGGTGTAAGCCTGCTCGATGTACTGACCAGTGCTTAGAGACGCTCTGAGAGTCACTGTGACAGAATCGTTGCCCGATACCTTCTTTGATGTAACAGAAGGCTTAAAATAGAAATCGTCAAGCTTCAGGTTCCTGTTTTGGCCACCAAAGCTCAGGTTCATTTCAGAGCTTTGCTCATCCAGCAGGATCAGTGGTTCGCCATTGTACGTCTTGTAGTTTTTTAGCTCAACTGAGGAAACAAAACCGCCCTTGGTGCTGATAGATAGTTTGATGTCGTCATTCTCCAGGGCAACTTCGCTGTTTTTACCTGACGCAATGGCTGCAAATGCGCCAAACTTTTCTTTCAACTGACCGTCTTTTATTGAATCGGCCAACGGCGTAAAAGCTGCGGTGGTAGTATCTCTGGAAGCCTGCGAAGGCTGCACAACGCTTTCTGTGGTAGCTACTATCGGCTCTTCAACTGGAGGATCGGGGGCAAAAAAAGTAAAATAAACGGTGAGCAAGATCAACATCATGACCATCCCAATTACTTGCTGTCTATCCATTATTTCTTATTCTGAGGTGATGTTTTATTTATATGTTTCTTTTTTAAAGGCAAGAGCAGCCTTCACGAAGCGGACAAAAAGAGGGTGAGGGTTCATCACGGTGCTTTTCAACTCCGGATGGAACTGACTGCCAACAAACCATGGATGGTCTTTCAATTCCATTATTTCCACAAGCTTAGTGTCGGGGTTAATACCCGTAGCAAGAAATCCAGCTTCTTCAAATTGCTCAAGGTATTTATTGTTAAACTCATAGCGGTGCCTGTGGCGCTCCATAATTTTTGAGTGGCCGTAAACCGAATAAGCTTTCGAACCTTTCTTCAACTCACATGCGTAGGCTCCCAGCCTCATGGTACCACCCATTTTGGTTACTTTTTTCTGAGCTTCCATCATGTCAATGACGGGCGCTTTTGTCTTCGGGTCCATCTCAGTAGAGTTGGCCTTCGGTATATTTAGTACGTTTCTTGCGAATTCAATTACAGCACACTGCAAACCGAGGCAAATTCCGAAGAATGGAATCTTGTCTTCTCTGGCATATTTTACCGCCTGAAGCTTGCCTTCCCAGCCACGTTCGCCAAATCCTGGCGCTACTAAAATGCCATGTTTGTCCTTCAAAAGGCGCACTACATTGTCGCCGTCAAGTTCTTCAGAGTTAATCCACGACAGTTCCACCCGGCATTCATTGTGAGCGCCCGCATGTACAAAAGCTTCTGCTATAGATTTGTAGGCATCCTTGAGTTGCACATACTTACCAACAAGGGCAATTCTTACCTCGTCTGTCGGATTCTTAAGCCTGCCCAGGAATTCCTTCCACTGGTCAATTTGAGGTTCTTTCTTATGAGAAAGCTTCAGCTTGGTGAGTACTCTTTCATCCAGCTTTTCTTTTCTCATGAGAAGGGGCACGTCGTAGATGGTTTCAGCATCCTGTGCTTCTATCACGCAGTTGCTGGCTACGTTACAGAAAAGCGCCAGCTTCTTGCGGATTTCGCTGGTAAGGGTATGTTCGGTCCGGCAAACCAGAATGTCGGGCTGAATACCCGCTTCCAGAAGTTGCTTTACTGAATGCTGTGTCGGCTTTGTTTTTTGCTCACCCGCAGCCTTGAGGTAAGGAATAAGTGTGAGATGAATGGAAACGAAATTATTAACGCCCAATTCAAACCTTGCCTGGCGAACCGCTTCAATAAATGGCAGCGACTCAATATCACCTACGCAGCCACCGATTTCAGTGATGACGATATCGTAGTCGCCTGTTTCTCCTAGTTTATAAAAGTTGTTTTTTATTTCGTCAGTGATGTGTGGAACCACCTGCACGGTCTTTCCCAGGAAATCGCCCCGGCGTTCTTTGGTAATAACATTGTTATATATACGCCCGGTGGTGACATTATTATCCTGAGAGGTTTTTATATCGAGAAATCTTTCATAGTGGCCAAGGTCAAGGTCGGTTTCTGCACCATCATCGGTTACGTAACACTCACCATGCTCGTAAGGGTTTAAGGTGCCCGGGTCGATGTTGATATAAGGGTCAAATTTTTGAATCGTTACCCGAAAGCCTCTGGCTTGCAGTAACTTGCCGAGAGATGCCGAGATGATTCCTTTGCCTAATGAAGACGTAACGCCGCCCGTTACGAAGATGTATTTTGCTTTGGACATAAGAGGTGAGTTCCGAAATATTCTTTCGGGACACAAAGGTAGGCCTAAAACTGAAATAATTAAACAATATAGAATTTCAATTGAACAGAAGTATAATTTCCTGACCGATCGGTTGTGGCGCCCGGTTTAAGTGAGGCCAGCTCTGGACTGCCCGGTTTGGGACTAAAAGGAGGAATGGCTGGATGTTGTATTAGTGCTATTGATGAAGCAACAATATGATAATTTAAAGATTAAATGTTAATTATTTTATTTTTGAATTTCATCCACTACCTTTGGGTATGCCTGCCATCAACCAGCAAATTGTAAAAGGCATTTCAGGTGTATTCTTGTATTTCTTGTTTTTGCAAGGACATGCTCAGTGCCCTCCCGGCCCGCTTGGCGTTGGCCGTTTTCTAGACAAACCCAGCGGTTGTGCCACTGGGGCTGGCTTAATGATACAGTTTCAACCACTGTACAGCCAGCTGGATGACAATGCTGAAATTCATATCGATTGGGGTGACGGCACAGCGGAGACTGTCATTAACGTTGGCTCTACTGGAATTCAGGCAGGAATAAACTACAACACTCCCCAACCACACACATATACTGAAGCCAATACATCCGGCACTTGCGTGCTGGACATCACCTGCTGGGTTGTCAGCTCGTGCTACACAGTGGACGAGACAACGGTGACAGCCGAAATTGCAGTTTTCAATACTGATGATTTTGGAGATGGCGGAAGTGATATCACCATTGCACCCATGCTGGTGGAGGTCTGCGCCGGAACCTCTGTAGACGTGAATTTCGATGACGTGAGCCCCTGGAATTGTACTGATGCCGCAGCGATAAGCACGCTTAATAATAGGCCCAGATGGACACGCTGGACACATGGTGTTTTTACCGACATCACAGGCTCCGTGCTGGTAGATGGAAACCCGGTCGCTTTTCCTTTTCAGGAGCCCATTTTTGATCACGTCCCCTCTCCAGTGCTCAATCCCATCGCTCCTGGCAACCAGTCGTTGACAGTAACTGTGCCTGCCACAGCTACTATTGGCGAGGAGTTCCACATTCGGCTGGAGAACTGGAACCAGTGCAATCCTTATGAGGATGCTGGAGGTGTACCAACAGGCAATGCGCCCGTGACCCAGCAGGCGATTATCAGAATAATTGCGCCACCAGATCCAATTGTCAACACCGTAGTTCCCGGGCCTTACTGTGTGGGCGAGGCGGTGGATTTTGAGTTTGGCGGCACACCTTTGCCGGGATATACCTACGAATGGGATTTCGGAGACGGCAGCCCTGTTTCGACGGACCAGGATCCGACACATACCTACACCAGCGACAATGGGGGAACTCCCTTTGACGTGACGGTTTCGGTAACGAACAATAACACCAACGTTTTCTCCTGCCAGGTGGTAACCACCCCAGCCTTCCAGGTAACCGTGAACGCCGTTCCCGAGCCGGTAGTGTCCGTCGAAGACATCGTTGGAAACCCAATTGCCACCTCATTTTGCGGCGCTGTCGGTGGTCAGGACATTTATTTTAACCTCGACGCTGCATCTTCTATTCCTAATCCTGGAAATACAGATGTCACGTGGAATTTCTACGAAAAAGATGACTTTGGAACCATAAACACCAGCCTCCCCAATCCAGCCCTGCCCATTCTGAGAACGATGGTGGATCCGGGGGTTTACCGTGTGGAAGTGGAGGCGATGGACAACCTCACCAACTGTGGCTCAACCGACGTGGTGGATATCACAATCTACGACACGCCCGTTTCTACCTTTACCAGCCAGGCCAATGTGTGCGAGGGTGACAGGTCATCATTCAACACCATAGCTGACCAGGTCACCTCCATTCCGGTGGTGGTGAATGGCGATCAGGTGGAGTTTTGGGATTGGGACTTTAGCTACGATGGGGTCAGTTTCAATCAGGAACTGCGAAAAACTGACAATGCCGATTTTGACTGGTACCTGGACGGGGCACCGGTAGTAGGTGAAGTGGAGCCTACTACCTCCGTAGCTGGGAGCTACAGAGTGGCACTGCGAGTGACCACGCAAACCGGGATGTGCTCCGATCTCTTCGAAACGACTATCACAGTGAATACAGTGCCGGTTCCGGTTATTTCGGTGGAGGATGCTTCCAACGCAGCGCACCCCACTACATTTTGCAAAGTTGTTGCTGGAGAGTTTCTTTACTTTGACCTCGATCCTTCGTCTGTCAACCCTCACCCCGGCAACACAGATTTTACCTGGAACTTTTATGCAGTGGATGATGATGCAACTATTTCCTCTTCTGTTGTGAATCCAGTCACGCCAGTGCAAAGGTTCTTTAATGATCCCGGCGTTTACCGGGTTGAGCTAGTCGTTGATGACCTCACGTCGGGGTGTTCGGCAAGCACTGAAGTGCACATCACTATTTATGACCTGCCGACGGCATCGTTTGAAGCTACGGAAGTATGCGAGGGAGAACGAACCAGGTTTAGTGGAATTAACAATGTTGTTCCGGTGTCTGTAAATGGAGATGTGGTAGAGTTTTGGGATTGGGACTTCAGCTACGATGGGGTAACGTTTAATCAGGAGCTTAGAAGAACTGACAACAGCGATTTCGAATGGTTTTTGGATGGGAGTGATGTTACAGGCGAAACAGAGCCTTTGGTCTCAGTGGCTGGCGTATATCAGGTGGCACTAAGGGTAACTACGCAAGTTGGGCAGTGTTTTCAGGTTTTTAGCCTTGAGGTAGAGGTGAAAAAAACGCCGGTGGCTTCGCTTTCGTCAAGCTATACAGAACCCGTTTGCTTTGGCGAAGAGGTGGTGTTCACCAATGAGAGTGTACAGCCAGATGAAATTAGCCAGGCAGGCCCGGTTAACTATCAACTGCTGGTAACTGATCTCGACAACAGCGACGTGGATACGGTCAATTTTTTTGGAGCAACACTACCTTATGGCTTTCAAAACAATGGGACAAGTCAGAAGACCTATGCAGTTAATCTGGTAGCAAACGCTTTCAACAGTTGTTCGGCCCGGGCAGATACAATATTTGTTGCGGTAAACCCCGGTTTCAACTCAGCTTTCTCCGACCCTTACTATGACCCATTGATGCCAAACTGTTCTCCGCTGACAGGAGCGTTTGAGGTAAGTTTAGCGACAGCCCAGCTCGACGTGGACAGCTATACATGGACGATTGAAGGGGAGGGCGGTGTGTTGAATGGCTTTCCGCTGACAGTACAAAAAGGCCCGGCGAATTTCAATACACTTGCCTATACATTGACCAATTCGCTGAGAAGAAATGTGCTCTACAGGATTACCTTGTCAGCTGAAAAGGAAGGTGTTTGCATCACAGACTCACAGCAGATAGTGCGGGTAGATCCAGTTCCCTCGGGAACATTTACCGTCAGCGAATCTCTTGACAGTTGCCTGACGAAGACAGTGGTTTTGGAAGCAGATGAAAGAGGACTGGTGGCGTACGACTGGGTAGTGACTGCCAGCCCCGATCAAATGGTGGAAGACGACGACCTGCTAACGCTCATCTATAGCCGGCCTGACCCTGGGCAGCCGGATGTCTCTTCAACCGTTACGCTGCAAACAACTAACTCAGCAGGTTGTGTCAGCAGCACTGAGGAAGCTTCATTTGAAGTTGAAAATTTAAATCAACCAGTTGTGGTGGATTTTCTCGCCACACCCGAACGTCTTATTCTGCCGGATGTCGATGTAAGTATCCAAAACCTGACCACAGGAGGCGAAAATCTTCAATACCTATGGGATTTCGGCGACGGCACTGAGTCGTTGGTTGCTGATCCTGAAGTGCATACTTTTCCTGGAGCAGGGAGCTACACGATCCAGCTGGAAGTCACGAATGGTTTTTGTGTGGAGTCAGTTGAACGAACCGTTGTGATCGACCCAACCGTTCCTGAAGTAGACTTCGTTCCTGATCGCTACAGCGGCTGCAGGCCTTTGACGGTGCAATTCAACAACACCAGTCAATTTGCAGACTCGACCAAGTTCGTTTGGGACTTTGGCGATGACCAGGGGTTCTCCACCGCAGTGAATCCAAGATATATCTACAACGAACCGGGGACATACTCAGTGACTTTGACTGGCCAAAACAGCATTGGTAATTCGGACACCGAGACCAAGGAGGCAATTATTGAGGTGTTTGAGGTACCAATAGCAGCCTTCGATTTGAGACCAGGGGAGGTCTATTTACCCGGCAAACCCGTTTTTTTCTCTAACCTGAGCCAGGCCTATGATTCTGCCTTTTGGGATTTTGGGGATGAAAATTTTTCGACTGAGGAGAACCCTGTGCATTATTATGCGGAGAAGGGTGAGTACAGCGTCACTCTTATTGTGAAAACTGACAATGGTTGCGCCGACACCCTTAGAAGACAGAGCGCTGTATTGGCGATTGAAGGCGGTAGCGTTGTTGTGCCCAATGCTTTTACCCCAAGTACGCTGGGGCCCGGAGGGGGAGAAGGTGGCACTGGTTCTTTCAACGACATGTTTTTGCCCCGCACGCAGGGGGTCGTTGATTTCCGCATGTTGATTTACAACAAATGGGGGCAGTTGATTTTTGAAAGCACGAACGTGGACTGGGGATGGGATGGCTATTACAATGGAAGGATGGCTCCACAGGATGTGTACGTATACAAGCTTGAGCTTACCTACATCAATGGACAAAGGCAGGAGAAAGTTGGGGACGTAACGCTTATAAGGTGATGGGGAACAAAAGTAGTTTTATTGTAGTCTTGATTTTTTTTTATAGCCTGGCTGCGGAGGCCCAGGATTTTCAATACTCCCAATACTACTCGGCACCCCTTTATCTGAGTCCGGCTTTTGCTGGCACGGAGGAGCACCAACGCATTACGGTAAACAACCGGATTCAGTGGCCAAGTTTACCAAAGGCTTTCAATAATTATTCCCTTTCGTACGACTACAATATGAAAAACCTCAACAGCGGGGTAGGCTTACTGTTAAGCACAGAACAGGCTGGTTCGGCTGGGCTAAGGAACACTTCAGGCGCTATAAACTACAGTTACAGAGTTAATTTCAATAAAAAGTGGGTCGTTAGCACAGGCATTTACCTGGGCTATACATCAAGAAGAATTGATCCCACAAAAATCATATTTGGGGATCAGATTGATTTTGGCGTCGATGGTGTGCCATCGTCTGATCCGGTGGCTAGTCAAATAACACCGGTTCAGTATCTTGACACCGGTGCGGGTATCTTGATGTACAACCGGCGGGTTTGGCTCGGAGCGGGCTTCCATCACCTCAACCAGCCCAATCAGTCGTTTCTGGAAGGATCAAGTAAGCTACCCATGAAGTATTCCATTCATGGAGGCATCCAGATTCCGCTTGGAAACAAAACCTTCCAAAGAGGTGAGGCGCCGTCGAGTATTTCTCCAAGTTTTGTCTTTAAGTCGCAGGGTACCTTTCAGCAGTTGGACGTGGGGGCGTCATTTCTCTACGAACCGATTATTTTCGGACTGTGGTACCGTGGAATACCATTTGCCGACAATGGCACCAGCTTTATTAACCACGACGCCGTCATTTTATTGATGGGGGTGAGGTTCCTGGCGTTCGATGTCGGCTACAGCTACGACGCCAGCATTTCAAGGCTTGGCGCAGACACGGGAGGCGCTCATGAAATTTCGATTCAGTACCGTTTTGATACCACCAACCCTGCAAAAGTGAAGCGGAAAGATAAATTTTTGCCCTGCCCTTCCTTTTATGGTAAAGCCAGTAAAAAGTAAAAGGCAGGACTAGCCTGCCTTTCTATAATCAAATTAGGGTGATTCTCGGGTTATGTTAAAATGGAAACCTCCGCAAAGTTAATTAACTTTTCGGAGCATTCAACTCAACATTACAAGTAATCTGAACTTCATCGGCTACCACGAGTCCGCCAGCCTCAAGCGCAGCATCCCATTTCAATCCATAGTCGAATCTGTTGATAGCGCCTGTTACTTTGAAGCCAGCTTTCATGCCTCTTCCTGTATCAACCTTGCCATTGTACTTAACATCGAATTTTACTGGCTTAGTCACATCACGCATGGTAAAGTTTCCTACCAGGAAGTACTTACCGCCTTCGTCGACGATTTTACCGCTGAACTTGATGGTTGGGAATTTTTCAGCATTGAAAAAGTCATCTGATTTCAGGTGGGTGTCTCTTCTTTCGCTGTCGGTATCAACTGAGGCAGTTTGAGCAGTGAATTCAACCGCTGCGCCAACAAATTTGTCATCACCTCCGGTTACAGTTCCTGAGAAGTCGCCAAAAGTGCCGTCAACTTCAGAAACAACCATGTGAGTGACGGTGAATTTGATGTTGGTGTGGGATTTGTCCAACTCCCAGCTTTGAGCAAAAAGTTGTGTGCTGGCCACTGCAAAAATAAGTGTAAGAAGTTTTTTCATAGTACAATAAGTTTATGTGTTGGTACAGATAACGGATTGCCTCAGCTATTGTTTTGCTAATAGACCAACTATCCGTTTTTAATGAAGTTTGCCAACACTTTCAGGACAGCTCCACCTTTAATGCCTCATTAAACAGATCAACTTCTTCTGCTTTTAATGCCAGCGAGGGGAGAAGGCGAATGGTATTGGGCTTTGCTTCGCCTGTAAAAATGCGATGCTTTACCAGTAAATCTTTCCTCACCGTTGTTTTCGTGTCAGGTAAGTCAAATCCTATGATAAGGCCTCTGCCCCTCACATTTTGACGGCCAACAAGTTCCTGAATTTCTTTGATCCATTGGCTGCCGAGAGAAAGGGTATTGTTCATTAATTTCTCGCTTTCCATCACCTCAAGCACAGCCAGGCAAGCCACGGCTGCCAGGTAGTTGCCGCCAAATGTCGTGCCCAGCATGCCACTCCACGGTTTGATGTCAGGGTGAATGAGCACGCCTCCCACAGGAAAGCCGTTGCCCATCCCTTTGGCAGTGGTGATGATGTGAGGTCTGATGCCTGCGTACTGGTGAGCAAAGAATTTGCCTGTGCGGCCATAGCCACATTGAATTTCATCGAGAATGAGAACACATCCCTTCTCCTTACACTTCTTGTCTATAAACTGCAGGAATGAGTCGTTCGGCATACGGATGCCACCAACGCCCTGGATGCCTTCTATAATGACCGCAGCTACGTCAGCATCCAGCGCTTCGGTAAAAGCCTGCTCATCGTTGAGCCGACAAAAAACGATTTCGTGACCGGCGTTGAACGGCGCCACGATCTTCGGATTATCGGTGGCAGCCACCGCACCGGATGTGCGGCCATGGAAGGCCTTGTCAAACGCAATGACCTTCTTTTTCCCGGTAACGAAGGAAGCCAGCTTCAATGCATTCTCGTTGGCCTCGGCTCCTGAGTTGCAAAGGAAAAGCTGATAGTCAGGATAACCAGACATGTTGCCCAGCTTTTCTGCCAACTCTTCCTGCTGGGGGTTCTTGATGCTGTTGGAGTAAAATGAAATTTTCGAAAGTTGCTCGCTTAACCTCTCCACATAGTGCGGATGAGAGTGGCCGATGGAAATGACCGCATGACCTCCGTAAAGGTCAAGGTATCTGTCGCCTTTGTTGTCCCACAGCCAGGAGCCCTGCGCTTTTACCGGTGTGATGTCGAAAAGAGGGTAAACGTCGAATAGTTTCATTTTGCTTGAGAATAAGGCAGCAAAGATGAAAAAAACGGCTGATTAACCTTAAGAAATTTGGACGGTTTTGTGCCTCTGCGCAAAGATTTCGGTCTCTGGAATTCGAGTGTCGTTTTAAAGCTGCAATCGACGGTTTCCAATGCTCAATTCGGAGTTTGTTACCCACTCAATCTCAAGCCCATACCACCCCCCTAGAGGGCTCCCAGTTCTCTGTTTGAGGCTGCTTTGTGAGAGGTCGTAAGTCCAGACTTCCGTCGCCCCGCTCCTTGTGGAAAAAAAGGCTAGCTTTTGACCGTCTGGTGAAATGCTTGGCAAGTAAGAAGACCAGGGATCATCAAATAGAATTTGAGAAGTTTTAGATTTTAAACTGTGCCTATATATAACCTGGTAATTATTTTCACTGCCGGAAAAATACACCTCCTCACTGTGTGGGCTGAGGGTAATTTTGTCAATCACGAAATTGGATGACTTCTCTAGAGCAAAGCTTTGCCTTCCAATGACTGGTTCTTTGAAGCTTCCATCTATTTTAATTCGCCAAACCAGATCATTTTCATTTTCATCGCCGTCAATGTAGTAAATCCATTCACCGTTGGGTGAAAATGTCATAGAACCTAAAGTCGTGGAGAAAACCGGCAAATTGATAGTAGTGTCTTTGCCGAGATCGTAAACTGATAGCTGGAGATCCTTTCCTGAAGGATCATTGGCGTCAAGCCTTCTGGAAAAAGCAATAAGTCTGCCGGAAGGTGCCCACTCGCATTCTTTTACATTGTGTTCTATCCGGCGTGGTTCGTTTGTGTAATAAGGGAAAATATATAGGTCAGGCGTATCACGCCAATTGCTATAGATATATCGAGTAATATAAGCCGCACTGTCCGTCGTCGGTGAGAACGAGATGTTTTCGGCATGGTCGTAAACCCAGGAGCCCTTTGTAAGTTGTTTGGGCTTAGAAGGAACCACCATGATGGTGTCATACTGGACGGAAGCCAGTCCTTTTTTATTTCCTGCTACGGTGACATAATAGGGTGTGCCATTGGTTAAATTCTCAATAGAAAGCCGGTTACCGTCTGTGAACAGCGTGGATACCCTTGTGAATTCAGCTTTTGCATCTGTAGAAACAAAGATGTCGTAGGAGTCTGGTTTGTTTCCCTTGACGGGAAGTGAACTGAGCGCTCCCGGCAGGAGACCACTACGACTAATGAACCCTAAGTCAATGCCAGACTCTTTTGGGTAACCAACAAGGTAAGACGGGCGAAGAGGTACATCCAAAAGATCTTCCTGCTGGCATGAGGATAAAGCAATAAAGCCGAAAATAGACAGAAGTGTAGCCAATTTTCTCATAAGGCATTTCATTTAATGTAAATATAAGACGTCCAATGCTTGAGTTTGGTAGGAAGTGGAGAATAAATATTCTACGGTTTATGCGAAGTTAACCAATTACAACCCCTCTTTTTTTCGTCTCTTCCTCATGCCATTTCTGGAACTGCTTGGTTACAGGCCCAACTTTCCCATCGCCAATCTGTCTGCCATCCACCTGAACTGCCGCTGCCAATCCACCCTCTGTGCCAGTGGTGAACATCTCGTCCATGTTGTACATCTCGGCAATCGTAATGTTCTTTTCCTTCCATTTCACACCATTTCTTTCAGCCAGCTCGAGCATAAGCGCTCTGGTAATACCGGGAAGGCAAAAATCAGCGAACGGTGTGATAAGCTCTCCCTTTTTTGCAAAGAAAATATTGGTTGTATTGGTCTCGCTCACGTAGCCATTCAGGTCAAGCATCACAGCGCCGTCGCAATTAGCATGGTTAGCTTCGATCTTCGCCAGGATATTATTGATCAGGTTGTTGTGGTGGATTTTTGAGTCCAGACACTGCGGGGAGTTGCGACGGATGGAGGACGTAATCAAGGTCAGACCTTGCTCAGTCGTGTAAATAGGCGCCTTCCATTCAGCCAGCACGATGAGTGTGGGGCCATACTGGTTCAATTTTGGATTCATGCCGGAGGTAATCTTTTTGCCTCTCGTGAGCGTCAGCCTGATATGCGCATCGCTCATCATGCCATTCACTTTCAGCGTTTCTACCACAGCCTTTTTCACTTCCTCTTTCGATGGAGTGCCTTCAAAAGCCATTGCTTTGGCTGAGTTGACCAATCTTTCGAGGTGTTCGTCCAACATAAACACTTTCCCGTCATACACTCTCAAGCCTTCCCAAACGGAATCGCCGCCCTGCACCACGCTGTCAAACACAGACACCTTGGCGTCTTCACGGGCGTAAAACTGGCCATCGATATATACTTTGATGTCGTTGTTTTTTGGGTTAGGTAATTTTGGATCCATGGGAAGAAAGTTATTGGTTAAAGGTTATTCGATAATGTGCAGGTAGACTAAAAGGTAATTAGTTAAGTACAAGGGGCTAATGGCGAATTTTCCAAGGTTTGTCGGGTGTTTTTTTGGTGTAATTTACACTTTGACAGCACTTTTGTAAAGCTCTTCATATAGTTCAATGCTTTCATCCATCAGCGGCTGCAGGTCGGGCCGGATTTTCTCATTTTTAGGAGTGTACTGGGCAAAGCCAGTCGACTTATGCACGTTGTGGTACCAATAGGGAGCCCAGGCTCCATCTTCCGGCCTTGCACCAGCTTCCCATGCCAGCATTTGTTTGTAAAATGGGATACCAACAAAGCTGCAAAACGCTCTGAGCATCCCTTCTGGGTTAAGCAGAAGGTCTTTTGAATCGAAAATAAATGTTTCTTTGCCTGCGGCTTTTAGTTTCTTAAAGAGCTCTAGTTGCTTGTCCAGCCCGGTATCACGTAGCGCAGGGTGCGGCAGCTGATTAACAAGCGACGGAAGCATTTCCCTTGGGTCACGAATGAGAAACAGATTGACCAGCTCATCAAGAAACGATTCATCGAGGCCAACGAGGTGGTGGCACATGTTTTTGATAAAGTAGACCGGTTTACCGTTAAAGCCCAGGATAGTTTTGGAGATAATTTTGTCGGCGTTTTTTTCCAAAACTTCCAGCAAATGGTCTTTCCCCGGATGCTCCGACCCCGTTGTTTTTAAGTAGTAACCATATAAAGGCTCATCCACCACCGCCGTGTCGGGGCGCTGAGCAAATGAGTACATCAAAGCGGTGGAAACATTGCGTGGGCCGGACCAAACTGAAATGCGAAGCGTCATAGACTGATGATGAAAAGCGAATATATTTTGATTTGGGTGTAAATGGTAGTAATACAATCGGTTTCGGTGATAAATACCCTTTTAAGCTTTCATCCGTGCATCCGTTTGATGATTTTTGCATGCCATTGAGTTAAGAGCATTTTACCCTTTCATTCCCTAAAGGGCTCAATTAACATTGGGTTCCCCCTTTAGGGTTGGGGTTAGAAAGGTGATATCGACCGCTAACCTCTTAACTCAATGACGTTGATCCTCATGGATATGACCGACCAAACTTCCTCTGTAATTTTGAATAAAACAAGGCTTCGCATTGCCGTGGCTTCTATCTTTTTTGTGCACGGTCTTAACTTTTCCAGCTGGGCAGCAAGGATTCCCGATATACAGCTTAAACTGGGACTTAGCGAAGCAGCCCTGGGCGGTGTGCTGTTGATTTTGCCGTTGGGCTCTCTTGCTTCTTTACCGTTTTCCGGAGTCATTATCGACAAGCTAGGCAGCCGTCTGGTGGTGCTGGTTGCAACACTTGGGTACGCTCTCACTTTGCCTTTTCTCGGTTTTTCATCCAGCGTGGCTATGCTGAGTGTCGGGCTCTTCATTTATGGTTTTTTTGGGAATACGGTGAATATCGCTGTGAATACACAAGCCATCGGGGTTCAGACACATTACGGGCGAACCATTATGGCTTCATTTCACGGCACCTGGAGCCTGGCGGGCTTCACCGGAGCGGGCATTGGCACGCTGATGGTGGCGCTCGGTATAGAGCCGCAGATTCATTACCTGATCATGCTGGCATTGGTGGTTGTTATTCTTTCGATCAATTACCCTCATACACTTAAGGAAGATGTAAACCGCAATACCGGCAAATTCAAGTGGGTAAAACCTGACGGAACCCTGGTAAAAATTGGACTCATTGCCATGTGTGGTATGATGAGCGAGGGTTGTATGTTCGACTGGAGCGGAGTTTACTTCAAAAAAGTAGTAGAGGCGCCGGATGCGTGGGTGCCGCTGGGTTTCAGTGCATTTATGATGACCATGGCCGGGGGGCGGTTTATCTCCGACCGGCTCACAAATAGATTTGGAATAGGCACGGTCTTGAAAGGTAGTGGTATTCTTATTGCCAGCGGGCTGCTGTTCGCTGTGGCTTTACCCTATTTTGCAACAGCACTGATTGGGTTTCTTTTGGTAGGTTTTGGTGTGTCGTCGGTGGTGCCTCTTGCCTATTCAGTGGCTGGAAAATCTAAAACCATGTCGGCGGGTATGGCGCTAACCATGGTGAGCTCTATTTCTTTTCTTGGGTTTCTTTTAGGCCCGCCTCTCATTGGGTTTATTGCCGAGGCCAGCAGCTTGCGTGCATCTTTCCTTTTCATCGCTGTTATTGGCAGCCTGGTGGCTGTGATTACGTCGATGAGCAAGACAATACAAAGGGCTTAGGTCATGGATCAGAAGCGATAGGTGCCGGTAAAGTACAGGGTTGTGAAGATAGGGTTGAAAACTGAGAACCGAAACCCATTGCTTATTTCATAGTCCAATCCCAGATAGATATTTTTCTTTCCTAAACCTGCTCCCACAACAATTCCCCTTTCCATTTTTTTATCAGACTGGTCGGCGAGCGTTTCGGTGTCGGAAGTGTAAAAATGGCGCTGTGTCAACACTTTTTCTTTAACGAGAAACCCATTTAACATCCCGCCTTGAAAATAGATTTCAGTTCCTGAGTTGAGTGGGTGGATATATCTAAACATCGTATGAAGCTTGATATAGCTAAACTGGTAGGTTGTTATCTCGTAGTTGTCAGCGTTTGCCGCAGTTCGATTACTGGCCTCAGCATTGATTGAAGTAAACCGAAGGTTATTCTGAAGTGCCCAGCTCGTTCGGGGGATTTTTGCGTACAAGCCAATTCCTAAGCTCGGGCTGAATGAGGACGGAATATCTTTATTGAAAGTGCCGTCCTTAGTGTTCACAATGGCTGCGACTGCGCTAATCTCGGGTCTAAACTTCATAGTCTCCGTTGCTGCCACATAGGTAGAGCCGTTGTTGTATTTGTCAACGATATTGATCAAAGCTTTCTGTTTGAACTCAAGTTTTTCAAAATCTTTAGCCACAAAAGTGCTATTGTCCTTCATTAAATTGTAGAGCTCATTTTTATAACCCTCATTGGTTTTCACTTGAGCAACACCAGTTGATGTTGTGATGCTTGATACTGTACCATCTGGATTGGTCGAATAGTAGTATTTTCTGTAGGTAAGCTCTTTAGGTGGGGATGCCCCTTTGGAGACAAAGTAGTGTGATTTATCACTTGCGTCGATTAGACCATAGAGTTCAATGGTTCCATTTACCAGGTTTCTAACAAAAACCGTCTTGTTTGTCAGGGTCGGCTCAGCCTTTGTGTCTAGTTTTTTTAAGTCCATTGACCCAAAATCGATTTCAAGGTTAAAAGAAGTGAAAACCTCTTTTACATCGTCGTCCAAATAGATTGTAAGTGACTGTGCGTTTTCTGCTGTGTAAGTGGTGACTGTGCCATTCTGGTGACGAAATTCGAAGGAAGTTGGGGTCTCTTTTCGTGCTTCATAATTGATTTCGCCTTGCAATAACGTTCCATCAGAAGTTACCAACTCGCCAGGTAGTAGTTGCTTTTGTGAAAAGGCAGCTGAAATGGAGGATATCAAAAGTATCAAAAATAGATTGGCGCATTTATTATTACTCATCGATATTTTTTGAATTTTGGTAAGGATATAAATAATCGATAAATAAATAAAATATTTACTAAATTATAGCTAGCGAGCACTTTGCTTCAAATGCTACTTTTTACTTTTTCGGCTGATACATCATCAAGTCATCAATCAACGTATTGACTTTGCGCACCTCCATTTTCTCCACCAGGCGGGCATGGTCCTTACCGCTTGTATCCCAGGTGTTGGTGCCGGTTGAGTCGACCGACATGTGGCCGGTTTGAATGCTGTAGTAGGGATCGTAGCCCTTTACAGCTACCAATACTGCCGTCTGATCCCAGCTCATGCGCCCTGCTGAGTCTTGTGGATCTAATGGAATAGAAATGCGAAAGACATCTTTTACGGGGCTGTTTTTGATAGCTGCGTTATTGATCAGAGGAAGTCCCGTTTTGATTTTTTGCCCAATATGAAATCCGCTAAGTAGGATAGGCGTCGGCCACTCTTCCATCACCTGCATCGATGCGATAGGATCTCTTTTTACGTTGTATTCCGCCCCGGTTGGAAACCAGCCTGCCATGCTTACCAGCTGCTTCACCTTTTTGGCCACAAGCTGCTTGCCGCTCAGGTCGCTGAATTGGTCGGGAGCCGAGTTGAGGAGGTTGGCAAGATTGGTGAAAAAGCCCACCGTAACGACGGTCACACTGCCGTCGGGTTGCGCTGCTAATACCTTGCGGTAGACCTCCACTGCAACTGGCGCTTCGTCATTTGACTGTAGCCGATGGGGGTAATTAGCAATTACCGAATCGGTCCAGTGCTGCTTGTCGGTGTCGGCTACCGATGGGCCTTTAGGCACACCGATGGGCAAGCCTGGCCTTCCAAAATAAGTATTGAACACGTCAATAGCCGCAGCTGCGTTCGGGTGGCTACAGCTGGCAACGGTCGCCAGAATGTTCACCTGACCACTGTCGGCCAATGCATGGAGGAGGGTGATCGCTCCGACATCATCGTAGTCCGGCCCAAAGTCCGTGTCGAAGATCAATTGAACGGATTCTGTCTGGGTTTTGGCTTTATCATCACAAGCCGCACTGCCAAGGAGAACGACTACAGCTGTTAGGAGACTAAAATTCTTCATCTTTTTTTGCTACAATATATTGCTAACTGTCACTCTATAGTTTCTCTCCTTTTATCAAAGTCACCGACTTGATCGACTCTTCCTTCAGGTGCAGAAACTTCTTTCTTTCCTCGTCTTTCATATATGCCTCGAAGTCGGTTTGTGATTCGAAGCTTACATAGTGAATTTCGTAGGGTTCTTCTATCGCAATGTCGATATACGACTCCTTCGATGGACGAAGCCTGAAATGCAGCTTCCCATTGTAGATGGGTATTCGTGGAATGGCGATGGCTTCAAATTGATTGAAGATATCTTCCTTTCCTTCTTTGATGTAGATAAGTTGGGTGAGGTATAGCATGTTTTTTTGATAGGCTCAGCTAAAAGTTTTCTATTGCTCCATCCAACTTCTGAATTCCTGCGCTTTTTTCCTACTGACAGTGATCTCTTCCGTCGGACTCGGCGATAGTTTTAACAGTACTTTACCCGTTGGGTCATTTTTCATAGAGACGATGGCTCTCCGCTGAGCGATACACTGCCGGTTGACTCTGAAAAAATCAGTTTTTTCCAGCCATTGTTCCAATTGATCGAGCGTGTCGTCTAAAGTGTATTCTTTGCCTTCGAAGGTTTGTAGCGCATTGAAGTCGCCCACCTTGTGCACGTAAGCAATACTTGAAGAGGCCAGAGGGACTTTGGTTTTTCCAAAGTTGGCTAAAATCGTCTTTCTGGACACGGTATTTGCTTCCTGGGCTCCTGCTTTTTGCTCAAGCCTCGCCTCATAATATGCCCTCATATAGAGCAGACCGTAGGCCATTTGAATGATGGTGACAATCAGGCACGCAAAAGGCACATCGTATGCGAAGACTACGGCGACATTGAACTCAGGTGGTCTGGTCATGAAGAATTCGTTGTAGAAAAAGCTCACCAGCACAGTTAGCAGCACAGTAAACCCGTACACAACAAACCCCTGGATAAAGGCCCGAAGAGCAGCTTGCCCCTCCCAGGCCACTCTCCTGTCAAGGTGTACAATGGTTGCTCTTGTGACTGTAAAAATAATGCCGATCACCAATATGGCCGTAGCTACGTCGAGGTAGTAAATAGGGGTGCTGAGCAGGTCTTTGAGCGAAGCCGTCTCGCCTGTATGGCGGTAAAGCACCCCAAAGAAGGGAACAAGCAGCCAAAGCCACATGTCCTGGTAGCGATGTGAACGATGCTCCATATTTCACAAATATAGTTTTTCGCTAAATCTGTTTGTTGGGATTTTTCGGACTGTTCTTTCGGGTGCTTAAACGGTCATTTCGGGCGCTCAATTTGTTCTTTCATTCTTAAAAAGGCCGTAGCAAGCTAACGGATGCGCTTTTGTGACGTTCAACGCACTGTAAAAAAAAACTCAGCAGAATGAAAAGGAACTTAAAAAGAAAGATGCTCCTGAACAGTTACCTGTTGCTCGCCATTATGGGTTGCCAGCATGCAACAGAAGCTCAGCAACTGCCGTCACTAAAAGTTAGTGTGCTTTGCCAGGGGTTTGGTCATAGCCTGTCGGGCGTGCCCAACCCTTCATTGTCGTATGGCCTAAGGGTGGGCACCGAGTGGAGTTACTTTACCAAAGGTATTTTTAGCGTTGGTCAGGATGTCAACCTGGGTTGGTATGTGCACAAGCGCATGCAAAATTCCTGGATGGTGTCGACGGCACCCACAATCCGCCTCGCCACCAAAGGAGGCTTCGAAGCTTATTTCTCACTGGGGGCTGGCAAGGCAGTTAACCTGATGGCTCAAAACGGCTACAAAGACAATGGCGACGGAACCTTCACCAGAGAGTATCATGCATTTTATTCACCGTGGCTTCTCACAGGCTCTCTGGGCATTGGCTACAATCTGGGCAAACGTTCGAACCTGAATATGACTGTTTTTGCCGAAACGCAAACGATAGCCGAGCTGGTGCGAAATCAGTATACACCTGTTTTCCCCCACCATTTGTTCCACATAGGAGCAAGAATTCCTTTTTCCTCCAACTTTTAATGTACTACAATGAAACCCACCAATTTTTTTATTGTTTCCACTTGCCTGCTGTTTAGTTCCTGCGCCGGAGAAGTGGCTCCAGGCCCTGAGGTGTCGGATTGCAACACGAGTGCCTATGAAGTGCCGAATGCGACTTTTTATGAATCATTGCTTAAAGAATACTGGATTGAAACTGGTAGTCCGGGTGTGGTGGCCATGATCAGCCAACCCGGGAATACCTGGGCTGGGGCCGTTGGGCAAGCCGACCTGGAAAATGGTACTGCTATGCAGACTTGCCACCAGTTTCAGATCGGCAGTATTTCCAAGATGTTTACTGCCGCCACAGTGCTGTTGCTCCAGGAGGAAGGAAAAATTGACATCGACGAAAAGGTGAGCACCTATTTGCCGCAGCTGAAAGGCAACATTGAACATGTTGACAGAATGACGGTGAGGCAGCTATTGAATCATACGGCTGGTGTACCAGATTACTACTACATGCAAGCGTATACTTTTGACATGATGAACGACCCGTCGTCGATCAAGCGCTCGGCAAACGAGGCATTGCGGAAGTATAACTACGGCAAGAAGGCGGACTTTTTTCCGGGCGAGGGGTGGAACTACAGCAATTCGGGTTATGTGATGCTGGGTTGGATAATTGCGGAGGTAACCAAAAAGCCGTTTGAAGCTGTAGTAAAAGAGAAAGTGATTGACCCTGTCGGTTTGACGGATACTTACATGGTTGACTTTAGGAACCCCCGCCGGGCTAAGAACTATGTTGACCTGAGTGGCAAGGGAGTGCTGATTGAATCGTCGAAATATGATGATGGCGTGATAGGCACCCCGGAAGGCGGCGTGGTGAGCACCGTGCAAGACCTGACTGCGTTTGCCCGTGGGCTCTTCGCCGGAGCATTGCTGACAGCTGAGTCGCTCAGCGAGATGATGTTTGTTCCTTGCGGACCGGATGCTATTGACGAAGGGGTTTGCGGATACACCCTTGGGTTGAGCTACTGGAAGAATACTGCCTATGGCGACGCTTTTGGGCACAGCGGTGGCGAAGTGGGCATGGAATCGCTCTTGCTTTTTTTTGTTGAACACGACGCCGTTGGGGTGTTTTTCAGAAACCGAAATGGCCCTTCGAGAAAGCAGTTTCTTTTCGATATGTTGTTGAAAGAATAAAAAAGCTGGTCCTCAGAGTATCGGGGGCCAGCTTTTCATCGTATTCAGTCCCTATATGTAATTGTAGAGCAGATGTACCTTGAATGTGGAGTGTTCTACTTTCAATTCCTCAAAAAACCGCCTCGTAAACCCACCCAGGTCATAGCTTTCAATTTCTTCCAGTAGCACCCATTCAAACTCCTCTGCTTCGTCGTTCAAAACCACGTGCGAGGAGTTGGTTTTGCAAAGGAAGTCGATAAATATAAAGTGCCTTTGGGCTTCAAATGTGTCGCTGTAAACGGCTTCCTGCAGGCTGATGAGTTGGATGTCAAAGATCTCGAGGCCAGTTTCCTCCTTTACCTCACGAATCAATGCATCTTCCATTTTTTCGCCCAGCTCTATGTGACCGCCGGGGAAAACATATTTGTCTCCCCATTTCTTTGACTTACATAGCAAGACTTTGTTCTCGGGGTTGAAAATAATGGCACCGACTGTTGGTTCGGGGTATTGTTTCATGCTTGAATTACTTGTAACGAATTGTGCCCACATATGATAGTGGGCACAAAGTCAAGTTAAGCAAAAAACAACAATCTCTTCTCTATTATCAGGGAGACACTATGTTTTTAACGGGTAGCATTAAAAGGCTATTTCCTCTGTCTTATACCCCACAAAGGAAACAGCCAGGGCTCCACTTTTGCTTTCGGTCACGAGCCTGAAAGACCCGTCAAGGTCGGACACGGTGCCTGAAGTTGTGCCTGTCAGGATGATGCTTGCGCCGGGAATTTCTTCGCCATCTTCTGTTGCCACTACCCCGGTGATTACAGTCTGGCTACCATTTTGCTCCGACTTCTTGATGGTAACCTTCAATGGCTCGCCGACAATGGTTGGTGTGGCTGGTACTTCCAACTCGACATTGCCATCCAGTGTGAAGAAGACTGGTAAAATCATTCGAGTGCGCACTTTTTTACCTCGTTGCAGTGCGGGTGTCCACTCCGGAGAAGAGGTGACCACCCGTATGGCTTCTTCGTCGCAGCCACTACCAATTCCTTTTATCACTTTGGCGTCCGACACTGTTCCGTTCTTGTTTACAACAAACTCGACAAACACTTTTCCCTCCGTTCCAGCGGCTTTAGCCTGAGGAGGATAAGTGAGATTGGTACTGAAATATTTGTAGAGGTTGTTCATGCCACCGGGAAAGGCAGGCAGCTCTTCCACCACTGTAAAGATTTCTTTGGCAGCATCATCTGCAGCCACTTCGATCTCTCTAACTGGTTCATTACCAGATTGCTGTTCGCAGGAAACGAAAAAAAAGAACAATAGCCCAACGGGGGCTGTGGCGGCAAGCTTCCACCACCTTACTTTTAATTTATCAGACTTGATCATGGCAATTCTTTTTAATGTTAAAGATTTATTGAAGTGATTCGCTATGTGGTAGCCGGCTCCGTTCAGAGCCAGCCTGGCAATAAGGCTGCAGTACACCTGCTCTTCCCCTTCCCTTACCGACAACTCGTCGGCTCGGTACTCATGAGCTTCTACAAGGGCATTTTTTAGCACATAAATGGAAGGATTGAACCAGAATAGGATTCGCAGGAGTTCTACAAAAAGAATGTCGAGACTATGCCATTCTTTATAATGCACTAGTTCGTGTGCAATTATTTTGTTTTTAGCGTTCTCATTGAGATCACCTAGCTGCCCGATGAAGACAAGGTTGAAGAAAGAAAAGGCATAGTCGGTGCTATCCACCTCGTAAACTTTCACTGGCCCAATATTTTTGACAAAACGGCCGGTAGAGCTTTGTTTCAGCAGAGCAGTTATTCTTAATATAAACTGAATGAGAAGTACTGCCACTACGACCCAGTACAGCCAAAAGCAGATGGTCAGAAGGCTGATAGATTCGGGAGTCGCTGGCGTAGAGGCTTTTTCTGCCGTCAGCAGAATGGCAGGCAGATAATATCCATTGATGCTCATCTGATTGGTTGCCAGCGAGCTAAAGACTGTACTGAACGACAGCAATGGCAAGAACGCCGCCGCCGCTATCATGCCGAGTAGCAGTAGGCGCTTTAAAAGAAATGTTTGCTCTTTTTGCAGGAGGACAAGGTAGGCCAGTCCAAATAGCAGCAGGCCAATGTTTGCTTCGATCAGGTATGACTGATAATTGTTCATTCTTGTTGTTTTTTTACTTCTTCCATCAATTTTTCGATTTCTTCTTCTGAAAAGTTGTTTTCCTTCACGAAGAAGGATACCAGGCCTTCAAATGACCCGTTGAAATACCCTTTTAGAAAGTTGTTCAGGTAGAAGACGGTGTATCTTTCTTTGCTGATAATAGGGTAGTACTCATGTGTTTTGCCATAGGCTTTGTGATCGAGAAAGCCTTTTTTTTCCAAAATTCTCACCGTCGTCAAAACGGAATTGTAAGCCGGTTTTGGATCGGGCATTTTCTCCAACACGTCTTTTACCAAGCCCTTTTTTAAGGCCCAGAATATTTTCATTATCTGCTCTTCTACTCTCGCTAATTCCTTCATGCTAAATTTTAAAACTAATTAATTAAGAATAAAACTAATCGATTAGTTTTTAAGTTCAAATAGTAAAGTGTAAATATTTTTTCGGTGGGTAAAAGCAAAAAAGGCACCCCAATCGGGATGCCTTCAAATTTTCGAGTGCTCTAGTTTACTAGCTGAACCTTTTCAAAATCACCGTTGCATTGTGCCCCCCAAATCCGAAAGTGTTACTCATCACATAGTCCACTTTCCTGGATTGCGCCTTGCCTACTGTGAGGTTCAGGCCTTGCGGTAAGCCGGGATCGAGGTTTTGGATGTTGATTGTGGGTGGCACGAGTTGTTTTTGAATGGCCATGATTCCTGCCAGTGCCTCGATAGCTCCAGCGCCACCAAGTGCATGCCCTGTCATAGATTTGGTAGAGCTGATGTTCATCTTACTGGTGTGTTCTCCAAAAACGGAAACAATACCCCTCAGTTCACTTGGGTCTCCCACGCCGGTTGAGGTTCCGTGCGTATTGATATAGTCGATGGCCTCAGGGCCTATCTCGGCATCTTCCAGCGCTGCCCTCATGCCCAGAGCGGCTCCTTCGCCTTCGGGGTGGGTGGCTGTGAGGTGGTAGGCATCGGCCGACATGCCACCGCCTACGATTTCTGCATAGATTTTTGCTCCACGCATCGTGGCATGTTCCAGGCTTTCCAGAATAAGAGCTCCTGCTCCCTCGCCGATGACGAATCCGTCACGGTCGGTGTCATAAGGGCGACTGGCTGTTTCAGGGCTTTCGTTTCTGGTCGAGAGCGCCTTCATGGCACCAAAGCCACCTACACCAGTTTCGTTGATTGCAGCTTCTGAACCACCGGTAACAAACGCCACCGCTTTGCCCCACCGGATGTAGTTGAAGGCGTCAATAAGAGCTGTGTTGGAACTTGCGCACGCTGAAACGGTAGTGAAGTTTGGCCCCCGAAGTCCATTTCTAATAGAAATGATACCGGAGGCGATGTCGACAATCATTTTCGGAACTAAAAATGGATTGAACCTTGGCGTGCCATCGCCAAGAGCGAATTCTGAGATATTCTCCTGTAACGTGAGCAGTCCGCCGTTTCCGGATGCCCAGATTACTCCCACTTTGTCTTTGTTGAGGTCGGAGAATGCAAGAATGCCTGAATCGGCGAGGGCTTGCTCGGATGCGGCAATGGCATATTGAGAAAACAGGTCATTCCTCCGAACCTCATTTTTGTCCATATACTGTAAGGGGTCAAAACCTTTGACCTCGCAGGCAAAACGAGTCTTGAATTTTGATGCATCAAAACGTGTAATGTTGGCAGCGCCAGACTTTCCGGCGGCCAGGCCGTCCCAGAATTCTTTGACCGTATTTCCAAGCGGGGTGATGGCTCCAAGGCCTGTAATAACTACTCTATGAGGCTGTTGCATGGTTGTATGTAAGCGTTAATATTTATTTCAGATGGTTTATTTGTTTAATCCCAAATCGGTTTTGATGCCCTTGATCAAATCACTGAAAGTTTCATTTCCCATGAGCCTGGCTATTTGCACGCCCGCCGCCAGGTTGGTAATGATCATTGTTGCTTTCGTTTCGGGTTTCATGTCGAACGCAAACATACCTTCAGCTTTCCCCATTGCCAAAAGATTGGTGACCCAGTCATGAATAAGGCGGGTTAGGCCCTTCATCACATTCGTCATATTCTCCGGCAACCCGTAGAATTCAACACTGATGGCACCCACCAGGCAGACTTTGTCATTTTCTGAGTTTATTGAATAGGTTTGAATGAAGGCATCCAGTTGTTCCTCAAGCGACAATGAGGCGGTTTCTTCCTTAAAGTCTTTGAACCGCTGTATGGCGCTCCTGATTACTTCAAGGCCCAGCACTTCTTTGGTAGGGAAGTGATAGTGAACAGCCGCATTTTTCACACCCAAGGTATGAGATATCTCATGGTAGCTAAAGGAGTTGTATCCTTTGCTGCGGATGAGCTCTTCAGCCAAATCCAGTATCTGCTGACGTGTATCAAGGCGTGCCACAGCGCAAACTTACTTACTAATTAGTAAGTTTACAAGTATCATGCTGTTGATGGGAGATAGTTAGTTTTTTTATTAGCGAGATTTAGATCTTCCGAGAGGAAGACGATTGTCAAATCAAATTTTTAAAGATTACCTTGGTCAAGCCGTTTTTTGATATCGACTATCTCCTTTTTTATCACGCTTAAGTCATTCTCTAATGCGTCTTCCACTGCTATAAAGCCCACTTCTACTTTTTTTGAGAACCGTTCCATAGCCTCAATGGTCAGCTGTGAAGTTTCCTGAATTTTCTTTTGCAAGGAATCATTATTCAATTGGAGTTGATTTTCTAGTTCGATAAACCCCACCTTCATCTCATTCCTTAGTCTTCCGATTTCATTCAGTGCTTTATCCATGACTTTGTGATTTCTATTTCAAATATAACAGAAAACGATTTACGAAAAGTCGACATTAACCTAAATTCAATCGAGAAAGCCCTTCCTGAGCACCCTTCCAGCCCCTGTTTTTATTGAGCCATCGGGTTTTACAGAAATAATTCCATTAACAATGACATAACTAATACCTTCCGGATACTGATGCGGATTTTCAAAAGTCGCTTTGTCGGCAATGGTCTCGGGGTTGAAGACGACCAGGTCGGCGAAGCTGCCAACTGCGATGCTTCCCCGATTCGTCAGGCCCAGGCGGGCAGCTGGAAGTGAGGTCATTTTTCGGATGGCTTCCGGCATCGGGATCACTCCCAGTTCCCGGCTATAGTGACCAAGCACCCTGGGAAAAGTGCCATAACTTCTCGGGTGGGGGTGCCCATCGCCCGGCTCAACCAACGAACCGTCGCTGGCCACCATGGCCATAGGGTGCTGCATAATCCGCTGCACGTCTTCTTCGTTGATGACATGGAAAATGCAGGAGGCTCCCCCGTTTTCCTGGGCTTTCATGACGAGCTCGGCACCAGTGGAAACGGTGGGCTGGAGGCCTTCCATTTCAGCCCAGTCCTTTAAGGTTTTCCCTTCCAGCTCTGGCTTCCATTTAACTCGGCCGAATTGTACCCTGTTCAAATCTCCACCTCCTCTGTCGTTGAGGATATTGAATTCCACTCCCGCTTTTATGTCCGATCTTGTTTTTTTGTCGTTTAGCCGGATCCTGTACTTTTCAATCCCGCCTTCCATTGCCCATGCAGGAATGAGCACCGAAATCCCTGTTTGGCTGGCAGTATATGGATACTGATCCATCATCACGTCGAGGCCAATAGCCCTGGCAGAATCGACCATGGCCAATGTTTTTTTGCTGGCGCCCCACATGGGGAGCCCAATGGCTTTGTGATGAGTGAGCACAACAGGTATCGTCGCTTCCTGCGCAATTTGAATGGCCTCCTGCACCCCCTCAATCAGTCCAAGGCCTTCTTCTCTCAGATGTGAGGTATAGATTCCACCGTACGACGCTGCAACTTTTGATAGCGCAATGACTTCGTCCACTGTTGAAAATGCTCCTGGCAGGTACTTAAGGCCCGTTGATATTCCGAAGGCACCCGCCTGCATGGCAGTGTCGATCTGCGCTTTCATGGCGGTGAGTTCTGCCGGGGTAGGTTTCCTGTCCTCCAAACCCATGATGTTGCTTCTTACGGTGTTATGACCCACAAGGTAGGCGACATTGGGGCCCAATTTGACTTCAGCAAGTGAATCCAAATAGGGTTGAAATGGCCAGGGACTGCGGCCATCGGGTCCACCCAGGGTGAGCGTGACCCCTTGCCTTAGGTGGGAGGAGGCCGAGGGAATTTGCAGCAGCCGCTCAATATGTGTATGAAGATCGATGAAACCAGGAGCAACCGCCAGGCCGGAGGCGTCGATGGTGTCCTTACCGCCGTGTTTTAGCTTTCCAATGGCGGCAATGGTGTCGCCATTGATGGCAATGTCACTGAGGATGGGCTCATTGCCGAGGCCGTCGTACACCTGGGCATTGAGAATGACCAGATCGTATGGCATATTTTGCTGACAGCCAGCAAAAAGAGTAACACCTGTGAATAGGCCTAATAACAGATATTTCATAGTGGGTTTGGCTTTTTGATGATAGAAGTTGCAAAAAAAAGGCATTGACTTTAACCAATTCTTATATGACTGGAAACTTGGCAGCGGCTAATTTCCCAGAATACCTCGATGATGGCTATTTATCTGATTCTTTTGCCTTATTTTGCCGGAAGCACACCTTCATTTGGCTTAACTCGTCTTTTTGTTGATTGTGTGTGCATTTGTTAATTATGAGATTCCTTTTTAGTATCATTTTCACTGTTTTTCACCTTAGCTATCTGCTGGCAGAGGGATCTCAGGATGTGGTACCTCTCAACGACGCAGAGTATCCTTCCACTTTCTATCGGGATTATTTTCACGAGTTGAGAAAGAAAGCAAACAGAGATAGTGTGATTGTGTGGCTGAAGGACGAAATCGGCAAGCAGGAGCAGTTAGGTCATACAGTCAATATCGTCAATCTGCAAATTATACTCGGCCAACTAAGCCGATCTGTATCAAGAACAGATGCTTATTTGGTTCTTGAGAACGCATTGAATGCTGCCCGGAAACTTGATATGCGCTATGAGGAAGCACTGGCCCACCTTGAAATAGGTAACGTATACAATTCAGTGGGCTCCAAAGAAGAAGCGTTGCAGCATTTTTTATTAGCGGCGGAGCTTTCGGAAACAAGCAACTATCCTGATCAGGCCTTTCGGGCTTATTATCACGTCGCTAACCTTCACTACTCCTCCGACAACTACAAAGAAGCGCTTGCGGCGCTTGATAAGGGGTTGCATTTTTTTTCCATTGAAGAATGGATGGAGCGGGACAAATTTACAACGACAGACGTAGTCAGTGCCTATAACACCATGGGGCTCTGTTACTATGCGCTTCAGAATTATCCGGAAGCTATCGATGCCTATGACAAAGGATTGATGGTTGCAGGTAAGCGACGAAGTGACATGTGGGTTGGGCTTATCCATGGCAACATGGGCAATGTCTTCTTCAAGCAGGGAAAGCTTGATTCGGCCGAAATGCTGATTAAAATTGACCTCAACGTTAGTAAAAAGCACAAAGCTTTCCGCAGCATCGCTTCCGACTACCTTGCCATAGCCAGTATATATCAAGGCCGTAACGATCTTTTGACAGCTCAAACATATTTTGACTCAGCCTATCAGGTCATTAGTCAAAATATGATGTCGTACGCCAGTTATTTCAAACGAAGAGCTGAGTTGGCTTATGCCATGGGGGAATATAAAAAGGCCATCGACTTTAAGAATACTTACGACGCCATGGCAGATTCCGTCGAAAAAGTAAAGAAGTCTAAAGAGCTTGCTTTGATTCAGTCAAACAATGATTTCAAAACCAAGCTGGAAACATTACAGCTTCTGGAAAAGGAAAATGAGCTAAAGGACAAAGAAATAGCCTATAAAAATGTGCTTATTTATGGAGGCGCCTTCGTCACTTTGCTTGCTGTTGTACTGGCAATAGTGCTGAACAGAAGTAATCAATTAAAAGTCAAGCTTAACAAAGAGCTCGAAAAGGAAGTCGAGAGGAGAACGGAACGACTGGCCAGCACGGTAAAAGAACTTGATACATTTATATATCGGCTGTCTCATGACTTCAGACGCCCGCTTACAACTTTGATCGGGCTCGACTCATTGGGTCGCACGCTAAGCAAAGACCCGGAAACAAGTGAGCTGTTTTCTAAGGTGGGAAAGACCGCTAAGCAAATGGACAGGATGTTGCTGAAGATGACATATATCCACGAAGTCAATACTTTGGAGCCAACTATTGTTCAGACTAACTTGAGGGACGTTGTGCAGGAAGTGATAGCTGGATTTGACGATGACTTCTCAGCTTTGAAAATGCAATTGATTGTAGAAGTGCCTGATGAAATGATCGTTGCAACCGACACACGATTTTTGCAATTAATACTCACTAATCTTTTGGAAAATGCTTTCATTTTCACCGATGAGGGAAAAGAGCAAAAGATTATCAAGGTCAGTTCCAGATTAACTGAAAAGGGATGGGGAATTTTGATCAGTGACAATGGCGTAGGTATTTCACACGAAATCAGAAGCAGAATATACGAGCCTTTTTTCAGAGGAAGCCCAATTTCTCAGGGCAATGGCCTTGGCCTTTATTTGGTGAGGAAGGCCATGAGCAAGCTCAAGGGAAGGGTGGTTGATTATAACGGCGACCAGGGAGAAAGCGTCTTCATGCTTGAGTTCTTTATCTCCTGATCGGGCTTTTTCATTTCTTATTTTCAAACCAGCTTAGTGTATGTTTTAGTTGCGACCGACCACCGACTGTGAGTCGTTTTCAGAAACCTCATTACGAAATATTTCGTAGAACTTCTTGCGAGTTCAAAATCAGTTCCTATATTTGAACTACGAAAGCATTCGTATATCACAGAAATCACAATGAGCAAAAGCACACCGACAGATGCAGAACTAGAGGTACTTAATGTCCTTTGGACAAAAGGGCCCTCTACCGTAAGAGAAATCAATGAAATGCTGAGCAAGGAGAAAGAGGTGGGTTACACTACCACACTCAAGATCATGCAAATTATGACGGTGAAGGGCTTGCTCGAAAGAGATGAAAGCAGCAGAACCCATGTGTACAAGCCCCTGATGAAGGAGAGCGATACGCAGCGAACCATGATGGATAAGCTACTCTATTCGGCTTTTGGGGGCTCGGCTTCCAAGCTGGTGATGCAGGCACTCGGCAATAATAAAACAACAAAAGCTGAGCTGGATGAAATCAGAAAATTTCTGGATGATCAGCTCGAAAACAAGAAAGGAGAACGGGAATGAACATGCTTCGACCTTACTTATCTGACACACTTGTGCAAGCCCTTGGGTGGACATTTCTCCACTCTTTGTGGGTAGGGGCACTGTTAAGCGTTATTTTTCTCGGTGTGAGATGGATCATGAAGTCTTACAGTGCGCAGTCCAAATATGTAGCCGGACTTTCATTCCTTAGCTTGCTCCCCGCCATTATGCTGCTGATTTTTGTTTACACTTTTAACGAGTTGGCCCATGTGAGCCCTTCCAGCACGCCGGAGATGGAGGTGGGCACAACCCAGCTGGCTGAGTTTACCACAGGAGCTGCTGATGTAGTATCGCAAACGGCTGAAGTACCATTTTATGTAGGATGGCTGGACGAAATCAGGACTTATTATTTTTACAAATACCATTCGTTTCTGGTGACAGTTTGGCTTATTGGAGTGGCCTTGCTGTCAGCTCAAAATATTGGAGGCTACTTCTATTCCGGGAGGCTTCGCAAGCAGGGACTTTTAGAGCCCGGTGAGGAGTTGATAAAAGCATTTAATTCATTGCTTAAAGCTTCCGGAGTGAGTAAAGGCGTCCTCCTTATGGAGTCCCTACTCGTGAAGGCGCCAGTGCTTGTGGGCTATTTTAAACCCGTCATTTTGCTCCCAATCGGCCTGGCATCCAGCTTGTCGGCCAGCGAAGTGGAGGCTATCCTTGCCCACGAAATAGCCCATATTCGTCGCCATGATTTCCTTGTCAATATCCTGCAGTGCTGCGTGGAGGTGCTTTTCTTTTATCACCCTGGTGTTTGGGTGATTGGCTCAGCCATCAGAAGCGAAAGAGAAAACTGCTGTGATGATATAGCCGTCCGGTTAAGTGGCAACAGCATGAGCCTGGCTTTGGCACTCACCCATGTGGAAGAGTGGAAACTGACCAGCAACGTGGCCTTAGGGTTTTCAGGTAATAGAAACTCATTACTCAATAGAATAAAAAGGATAATCAACGACAAAACAATGAAAGCACAAAACAGAGACGGTAATTTGCTGGCCATAGCCATTATTGCCGGCCTTTGCCTGAGCACGCTCACGGCATTGAAAGGAATCGATTATGAAATGGTACAAGAAATACCCGCTCAGGAGGAAGTGGCGCAGGAGCCAATAGAGGTGGAGCCAGCAATAGAGATGACAGAGCCTGTTCAATCTGAGGAGCCTTTTGTAGTTGCTGAAGTTGAACCTGTGGAAGAGCGTGAAGCCACTGTAGCGGTGGTGGTAAGCGCTGACACATTGATTCAAGGGGAAGCTGCTCCATTGCCAGCGCTGGCCCCGGTGAGCGATCGGGCTAGTATGCTCCCTTTACCAGGAACTCCCCCCTTACCCCCAATGGATGCGGTTTTGCAGGCAGGTTCTCCCGACATGTACTCGCTGGCAGCCCCGAGAGCCAGGTGGAGCTATTCCCAGTCAGCTGATAGGGTATGGGAGGCAGCAGCAACAGGAAGCGACACTGTCGTTTGGGATGCGCCCGCACCTGCAGACACACGGGAATTTGCAATGCACATGCAGGATATGGCCCGGGAAATGGCTCATATGCAAGAGCACATGGCGAGGGAAATGGCTGAAAGGGCTGTTGAAATGAGCAAGGCCGCAGAGAACATGTCGCTTCATCATGAGGAAATGGCCTCAGAAATGGCCCGACATCAGCAGGAGATGGCCGAGGAAATGGCGGAACGACACAGGGAAATGGCAGAAAAGCATGCGTTAATGGCGCAGGAATTTGGTGAAAAACATCAGGAAGAAATGCTGAAGCATCAGGAGGAAATGATGAATGAGCAAAAAAAGATGTTTGCTATTCAGCAGACTGAAATGAAGAAGATGGAAGCCGAAATGAGATTGCACGAGGAGAAAATGAAGGTCTTCGAGAAGGAACTCAGGTCAGAGCTGGTGAAGGATGGTATTATCTCTTTAAAGGACGACCATTTCAAACTAAGGATCAACGGGAAAGAGCTGACGGTTAATGGAGACAGGCAGTCTGCCGAGATGTACAAAAAGTACCGAAAACTTATTCAGGAGAAGTTTGGCGATGGCTACACGTTTGATGAGGATAGCAATGAAGAAATGAACATGAGTTTTAGTTTTTAATTTCAAGTCCATATAAAGTTGAAAGGCTGGCTTCAGGGTCAGCCTTTTTTTATGTGCAGGCATGGAGCCTTTGACTTGTAGAAAATTTCCATCTGCCAGGCAAGGAAAAGGCATCTGTTGCCGTTTGTATAGGTTGTAGTACCATAGCTTCACCTTCCCTTGGCTTGTGATAAAATATAATTCTAATTTTGGCTCCGGAAGTTCACCTGGCCTAATCCTTTCATCTAAGTTTTCACGCATCTTTGTAAAAAGTGTTACTCATGCGCATAGCAACCACCGTAGTATTCTTCCTGTTTGTTAGTATTTCTTCAGCACTGGCCCAAGGTCAAAGCGACCCCAGGAGTTTGTCTTATTATTTTTCGGATGTAGAAATGCACGTCGATACGATGGTGTATTCGTGGAAGAAAAATTCTCAAATCATTCAAAACAGACGCCAGCTGCCGTTTGCCTATGACGAGGAAAATGAGGTGGCTGAATTTTATTTGAGATTTAGCCAAATTGGCGATAGCAACAACCTTCGGCTGGCACCTTCAAAAGACTATGAGCTGATTGACTCTTTGTTGGTTTATCCCGGCTATGCTCGTTTCAAGGTGAGGTTTAGAGGCCTTACCGAAAGTAATTTTCTCAAATTTACTTTCGAAGTAAGCACCGATACTTCTGCCTATCAGCTGGCGGAACTTCCATTATTCCCTTATACGCAGACTTATGTGGAAATTTATCCCTCTGCTGATGAGGTGTTCATTGGCGAGGAAGTTTCGTTCGACATCACAACCAATAATGCCAGCAATATCGTTTATGACAATCGCTGGACGTCGGGGCTTCCTATTAACTATCGAATAGATAAGCAAGGCAGCCAGCTGGTGATGTCGATTGTGCCGAGGAACCTGGGCTACCAACGAGTATCTATTCCCCTGCTGGTTCGAAAGCCAATTTTAACGTCGGAGGGATTCTCTTACCATTTGCAGCCACTTGAGTATACATTTCAGGTGAAATCAGGTCGGCTCGTCTTTCTGCAAATTGACAGGCAGGAAATAACACCGCCCGATGATAATACAGTGCCTATTGAGATTCTCATTGACAATAACCGAAACCTTGAGTTGGGCAAAACCTACCGGGTGGAGAACCAGGAAGCACAGGGTGGCCCGCTCATTGCAGAGCTTTACACCAAAAGCCGACTTACTACGAACAAGATACTTTGCTTGATGCGGCTTTATGGCAATCACAGAAAGTCGGAGGGCTATTTGTACATAAAAGACGGAGACGAGGCGAAGTTTGTGACCAATGTGGACATTACGCCCAAGACTGACATTAAGACCATTTATGTCCAAAGAGAGGGCAAAGACTGGCAGGCAGGAAATGCGGTGTATCCGGGCGAAACAGTTTCCATTAAACTTGAAGGACAGGGGCTGCATAAGGGAAATTTCTTCTTCCAGGGGGCAGACAATTTATTGCTCGATTCGCTGATCCGGAATGAGAACATGGCCGTTTTCAGGATCAAAGTGCCTGAGACAACTTCGTCCACCAAGATTGAGATCTTCAATCACCGGGAAAATACAGGCAAATACCTGACTGTGACTGAATACCAGAAAGCCCGCAAGTTTGACTTTATGAAGCTCGATTTCGGCAACGAGCAAATGCAATTGGACGAAATCAACAAGCCGATTTACTATGACGGGACAATTACCGACCTGGTTTTGGCCTTCGACCGCTCTAAAATTGACAGACCGGGAGACCTTAACGGAAAGCAATACCTTAGGATTGATGTAAAGGTCAGCAACAAGCAAGGCAATCTGCTTGAAATATATAAGTTTGACCAGGTAGGCATTTGCCCTGGTGAAAATTCGTCCAGGTTCGGACACTACAGCCAAACGGACTGCCAGGCAGAGAACATCAATTTCAATAACTACTTATCCAGAAAGACTTACGATCTGGACGAGTGGTCAAAAATAGAAATTGACATTAGCCATGTGAATGAGAAGTATCCCGGGCAGCAGGTGTCCAAGAAAAGGATCATTATTTACCTCAAGAGAAATCATACATTCGATGTTGATGTATCTTTTCCCGGTGGACTTTTGATTTTGAAAGCAGGTAGTGAGGATTTTGCAAATTTTGGCGGTATTAGCTTTGCGATGATTGCCCAATTTAGTTTTTATCAGGAGGGAAGGATTGCCAAGGTGAAGCCATATAAGCTGGGAGCTGGTTTCATTGCCATTAATGCATTTAATTTCTCGGAGGCAGCGCAGGCCAATAGAGACGTGGGGCTCGTCGTAATGGGATCTCTCTATCCGATTTCCAGTACCAACAAATTGACCTTCCCCTTGTATGTTGGGTTTGGGTACTTAATGAAGGAGGGTACGTTGTTCTCCCTGGTAGGACCGGGAATCAGGGTGCAGTTTTAGCCCCTAGCCTGTTATTTGCTTCAGGTGGTGGAGCATATGGGCGTGGTAGTCTTCGATAAGAAACGCCAGCGTGTGGAGTTCAACAGCCTCCTTGCCGGTGTCACAGGTGTTCTTTAGTGCCGCAGCTGGAATATTTCTGACTGTTCGCACAAGCTGTTTATTGATAAGCAGCCAAAGCTGTTGAAGCTCGCCGATATCTGCCGACTGGTAGTTCTGACACCGCACCCATTCATCCTGATGATAGTATATCTTGTCATCAGGCTCGTGCTGGGATACAATGAACCGACGAAGGTTGTTTTGAGCGCTATCGATCAAGTGCCCGAGTATTTCTTTTTTAGACCACTTGTCGGGCGCAGGCTTTTGAGTCCATTCATTTTCACTCATGGAGGCGAAAGTGCCATAACCGACCATTACTGACTTTTCTATGTCATCTGCCTTCGCCATACAGCTTCCTTGTTTAATTGGTGCCTTCTTTTAACTTCTTTTCTATGCGCCTGTCGGGAATGAGCCACATTAAAGCCACCAAACCATAAATGCCACAGGCAATCCACTCATTGATGAAAGAACACCCGATGGCGATAATATAGAGCACGGGTGATGCCTTCCCTTTGGCGTCGCTTCCAAGTGCTTTGGCTAGCACTGAGTCCTTTCCGTTAGCTTTGATAATTTTTGTTTGCAAAATAAAGTAGGAGACAGCTGCCATAAGAAGCACAAAACCGTACAACGCAACGGGCACTGGGGCGAAATGATTTTCGCCCATCCATCCGGTAACAAAGGGTACAAGTGACAGCCAAAACAGCAAATGAAGATTCGCCCAAAGCACGCCGCCACTCACCACCCGGGCTGCATGTAACAAGTGGTGGTGATTATTCCAGTAAATACCCAGGTAGACAAAGCTTAGGATATAGCTGAGAAAAACAGGGAACAATGGCTTAAGTGAGGCAAAACTAGTCCCATGCGGTACTTTCATTTCCAGCACCATAATGGTGATGATGATCGCCAGCACCCCATCGCTGAATGCCTCAAGTCTGTTCTTGTTCATGTTTCAATGAATGTGGAAATTGCCACGAGCAAGTACCGGCAGCAGAGGCACCTACTTTACGGGCTTTAAATTTTTCAAATACCTGGTGAGTTGGCTAATCTGTCCATCTCGTTCCTCACGAAATTGTAGCCTTAGCAACTTATGAACTTTGCCCGAGCGGGTGCTTAGAAATATTTTGTAGATATAGTCCATGCTCCCCTCCTTAAATGCACTTACATCTGAAGAAAGCTCATTTTTCTCACCATAAAGGTCAAAAATGTCGTGGATGGCGACTTCGTTTCCGAGGATAATTCCTTTTTTGATATAGACAGCCTCTTCATGGATATTAAAAGTGACCATTTTGGGGAACCTCCACCTGTCGTATAAAATGGGAACGAGAAGCAAAAGCAACACCAGGAGAATAATAGTGGGGTTTACACCAAAGAAAAAAGCAAAAATGGCGATTGTCAGCGATACCTGAGATTCGAGTTGTTTGCCAGAGGACATTTTAATTGTGATGGAGCCAGTGTCGTAACTAACAACGTATTTGTTGTCGTTAAGCATTTGCACGAGGTGTTGATCCAATTTTAACATCTAATTCTTCAGTTGGCCACTAATCTGTTCTCTTAGCTCCTGAAACACTGAATGAGCCAGTTTGAGAACTAAAAATACCTCTTTTGGAGATTTAATTACATTATACGCAGAAAAAATGGAAGTATGAGGACAAACGTACTCGTTATATCCAAAATGAAGCCAGATAGGCTCGCTAATTTGCCTTGGCGGCGAGGGGTGAAAAAACGAATTTGGAAAAAATAGTAAAGTGTTTCCCATTAAAAAAATGAATATGGAAGTCTAAAATAAGACAGAAATGTAAGAATTGCTATAACGGAGTTGTGCAGGCCGCAAGGTTGTCAGCGATCGTTCATATAATTGCAGAAGTGCTTTTGGCAGAAAGTGCCTATATTCGGTCAGCGCTTAATGATCCATTTTTGAGGTCAAAAGCTAATTATTGATTAAGATGATGAACAAAACCCTAACTACATTTTGCCTGCTTTTGTGTGCTGCTTCGATGTTCGCTCAGGACTTGAAACCTTTCGAGTTAACGGACGCCTGGCTTGCTAGCGTGGATGAAATCGCTCCATCTTCTACTACAGTCTCCGTAAGGAAAAAGAAGACCCTACTTATTTTCTCCCTGCATACCGGCTTTGAGCACTGGACGATTCCACACACTGAAGCGGTGGTGAAACTGATCGCTGAGAAGAGCGGGGCGTTTAAAGTAGTAACCTCAAAAGACATAAGCGTCTTTGAAATAGACAACCTAAAGAATTACGACGCTGTTGTGCTCAATAATAACTGCTCGATAAGTGATGAACGAAATATATTCTGGGACGTCTTGAAAACAGACAGCACGCTTACCGAACAGGTGGCACGCATGAAAGCAAAACAGCTGGAAGACAACCTGCTCAGCTATGTGGATCGTGGTGGTGGGTTGGTGGTGCTGCACGGGGCCATAACGATGGAAAATAAGTCGGACAACTTTAGCCAGATGGTAGGTGGGAGCTTTGATTATCACCCGAAGCAGCAAAACATTGCCGTGAAACTGGTAGATCCCAAACACCCGATGGTTCAGGCATTTGGCGGTGAGGGGTTTGAGCACATAGACGAAGCTTATATCTTTAATAATGCCTACTCACAACTTAATTTTCATCCGCTGCTCTATATGGAAGCGGATAAAATATCCGGGCTTAAAGAGCCCATTGGCGACAATATTAAGTACATCTCGTGGATCAAGCGCTATGGCAAGGGGCACGTTTTTTATTCATCGCCATCACACAATGCCCAGGCATTTGAAAACCCAAAGCTACTGAGGTTCCTGCTGGACGGAATGCAATACGCAGTGGGTGATCTTAAATGTGACGACTCGCCGATGAAGTAATTGGACAGGACTATTTTTGGCCCCCTTTTCTCTTCAAGCTCTTTGCCATTCTCTCAAAGTAGGCTTCCATGCTTTCTCCGGGCTTCATTGGCAGATTTTTCAGACCATCTTCGACGATATCAAGCAACAACGTGTAGCGGCTAAAGTTTGCCTCCAACACACTTTTGTCATTAGTTTCCCAGTATTGTCCTTCATCTAACAAAACAAAGTCTTCCAGATATTTCTCTTTCAGGTATTTCAATAAGTGAATGATCACTTTGTGGATATGAATTCCGGCAAATTGCGTTTTTGTGGAGAGTTGGTAGAGGTACTTCTTTTCACCTTCATCTTCATCTCTCTGTTCTCCAAAGAATTTTAGCGCAACTGGGGTACTCATCCGCCCATTAGATAAAAAGGATATCCAAACTGGTTCACAGTTTGGCGGGGAGAAGGCAACCCCGTAGAGCTCACCATCGACCAACTGTCCTTCATCGGCGTGAACAGGAAACTCTTCTTTGAAAACAGACAGCTTCCATTGATGGATATTGGCGATGTCTTTTACCTCTTCTATTAAATCAGGCAAAGATGCTCTGTTTCCTATTCTTCCGCTATAGTGAATAGATAGCCCCATTGAGGTTCAATGTCAATTAAATCTATCAGCTTTCAAATGTTCAGGCTCTCAGATACGTTACTCCTTACTTCTCCACCCTTTCTATAAATTTCCCGGTAGCTTTTTCTTTTAGGATCAATTTTTTGGCTCCATAATGAGTCATCTCCTCTTTCACCAGGTAGTGGTCAGCGTCATATTCTACCAGGTGGCCGTCTTTAGTTACACCTGTCTTGCCACGCCAAATGTCGAGCTGCACAGGTTCCCATTGCTTGGTTTTGGCAGACTTGTAGCAAGCATCGAGGATGCAGTTCACCACATAGCCATCATAAAACGTTTCCTTTGCCTCCCTGCCTTCTTCTATGGCATCGAACATGTCCATGAACATGTGGTTGTAGCCTAACTCATTCATTTCATCACCTACGGGAAATAGCCAGCCGGTATTGCTTTCCGCTTTTTCGGCTACATAGTCAGCTCCCTTGCCAGTGGTGAACATTTCGAAGCCAGTGCGCAGGAAGCTGTTGATCCAAATCGTGCCTTCGGTACCCATCACTTCGTCTCTCAAGTCCATGCCGCCACGGAATGTCCAGCTGACCTCAAACTGGCCAATGGCTCCGTTTTCGTACTTCACCAGGGCTATGCCATGGTCTTCCGCATCAATAGGCTTTACTTGTGTGTCGGCCCAGCACATCACCTCCACAGGCCTGATGTCTTTGCCGATGTAGCTGCGGGCAATTTCCACACAATGACAGCCCAAATCCAGCATACAGCCGCCACCGGCCTGCTCCATGTCCCAAAACCAGTTGCTGTGCGGTCCCGGGTGGGTTTCTCTCGATTTGGCCCAAAGGATACGGCCCAGCGCACCATTCATTACACTTTCGTGGGCTTTGATGTGCTTGGGTGTGTACACGAGGTCTTCGAGGTAGCCGGCAAAAATACCCGCCTTCTCCACTGCTTCCAGCATGCGTTTGGCTTCTGCTGCGTTTCGTGCCAGGGGCTTCGTGCAGATAACTGCTTTTTTATGTTTGCAACAGAGTAACACGGCTTGCTCATGAAGGTTGTTTGGAAGCGCCACGCAGACCACCTCCACTTCGGGGTGGGCAATGGCCTCTTCCATATCGGTAGTCCAGTGTTTTACGTTGTAGTCTTTGGCAAACTGGGTGGCGGTTTCCTCCCGGCGGGCATATATGCTTACCACTTTGTCTTTGTTGCGGTAGCCTTGAATGGAGTCAGTGTAGAAGCGGCCAATAAAGCCACCACCAAGCATAGCTAATTTTCTCATCGTCGAAGTAGGTTAAATGTTCATTTCAAGATTCGATGAGGGCCTGTCAGGGGACAGGCCCTGGGTTTTTTGGGCAGGCCTTCTATTTATAAGATATTTAATAATCAGGCTGCCACTTTTACCTCCTTCTTCTCTCTGAAGAAAAGGATAAAATAGATCATCACACCAATGGCAATAAAGGCTGGGACCCACCAAATGCTTGTCCAGTCTTTCACACCATCAGTGGTGTACATGTCTACTGCATAGCCTGAGAACCAGGTGCCTATCGTCATACCCACACCATATGTAGCGAATGTGAAAAGCCCCTGGGCTGCGTTCTTGATTTTTGCTCCAGCCTTCTTTTCGGTATACATGTAGCCCGTGACGAAGAAGAAGTCGTAGCAAATGCCGTGAAGGATAATCCCTGCATAGAGCATCCACATGCCAGTGTCCACATTTCCGTAGGCAAAACACACGTAGCGGAGAATCCAGGCAGCCATGCCGAGCAATAGCATTTTCTTCACACCGATATTGTTGAACAAGAAAGGTATGGCGAGAATAAATACAGCTTCAGACACTTGCCCCAAGGTCATTTTGGAAGCGGCGTTTTCCATCCCGACATCGTTAAGGAACGGGTTGGCAAAGCCATAGTAGAATGAAAGAGGGATACATACCAAAATGGCAGCTATGAAAAAGATCAGGTAGGGTTTGTCCTTGAAGAGGACGAAAGCTTCGGTGCCTAGTGCTGCTGAGGCATCTTCACCACCCTTCGGAGGAGTGTTGGGTAGCATAAAACTAAATACGCCAAGTGCAGCAGAAACTACGGCCGCCATCACGAAGGTAGAAGGCGTTTTTTCAATCCCCAAAAAGCCAATCATCAAGCCAGCCACAATCCAGCCAAGGGTTCCGAACACTCTAATCCAGGGGAATTGCTTGCCCGGATCCGTCATTTGCCCGAAGGCAATACTGTTGGAGAGGGCGATGGTCGGCATATAAAGCAATGAGTAGGCCATGATGATCCAATAAAAAGAAGAGTTGTCAGCTACCTGCGTGGCCAGGAACAGCAATGCCGCTCCCAGCAGATGAAGCACTCCCATGATTTTTTGTGCGGCAAAAAACCTGTCGGCTACCATGCCCACAAAAAACGGTGAAATCATGGTGGCAATGGCCAGGGCACTATAGGCGGCTCCGATGTGGATGCCGGTTGACCCAAGGTGTTCTGACATATAAGTGCCCATGGTGACATACCAGGCGCCCCACACGAAGTATTCGAGGAGCATCATAATGGAAAGTGAAATACCGGTAGTTAGCTTCATTTGTAGCTGAGATGTTAGTTGTTAATAGTTAATGTTTTGATGTGTAGTTCTACTTTGTGACAACCTCTTTTTCCCAGCCTGTTTCTTTTAGTGCGGGGTCTTTTTCCTTTTTCAGGAAATCGGACTGGGAGGAAGCTCCGACGGCTGCGGCCTTCATCAGTGCATCATCGTCCACCATCGAAATTGGCTCACGCCATCCCAGAGAATCGTCGTTGTAAGCTGGGTTAGAAAGTGAGTTGTAGCAAGAAATAAGTGACCAGCGGGGCTTGTCGGATGTATTGGCTTCCGACCGGTGCAAAAGATTGGGATGGAAGAAAAGCGCATCACCTGGCTGTAGCTCTACATACATGTGCTCCAGTGTTGCCAAAGCGTGATCCACCATCACCATGTCGGCACCCACCTGTTCGCCGGTGAAGCCGTGGTTGACACGGCCCATTTTGTGTGACCCCCTGATGATCTGAAGACACCCATTGGCCTTGTTGGCCTCGGTAAGGGCGATCATTACGCTGGTGAGCTGCTCCGGATATAGAAACTGGTTTTTGTACCAATAGCCATAGTCCTGGTGCCACTCCCAGGCTCCGCCAACCTTAGGCTCTTTTTGCATGAGTTTGGAATGGAAATGGCAAACAGGGGATGGGCTATCAAGGAGCTTCTCAACGGATTTCACCATTCGCTTACTTCGCACCAATAGGCTGTAGATATCGTCGCCTGGTTTGAACCAGAGAGTTAGCCTGGTTTTCTTGCCGGTTTGGTCATTCAAATCGACAGCATTCTCTTTCATTACCTGATCGCCAGTGGCCACCTTGTAAAGCTTGTCTATTTCTTCCTTGCTGAAGAAATTTTTGATGATTATGAAGCCTTCTTGTTGATAGGAATGAACTTCTTTGTCTGACAAGACACGTGCCATGGGTGTAAGTTTTGGGTGTTCAGTAGTAGCTAATTTACAAACAAAATGATGGATTGGCGTGCCAGCCAGATAAATTCTGTTTCAATGGTTTTCTGCCAGCATAATGAGCTACAGGAAAACGCAACCGTACTGGGTTCGTTGGAAAATTTTTGTTGTCACCGCTGAGTAATTCTGCTATCTTCCAATTTCAATTATAACTCACCCACTTTTAACCATGTCGATATTCATCATCCTGCTTTGCATCCTCGTGCTTGTTCTGCTAATCACCTGGGGCAAGGTCAATCCATTTCTGGCCTTTCTTGTAGTTTCCATTGGTGCCGGGTTGGCATTGGGCATCCCCCTTGAAGATGTGGCGGGTTCTGTGCAAAAGGGTATCGGTGGTCTCCTGGGCGACCTTGTCATCGTAATTGGCCTCGGTGCCATGTTGGGTAAACTGGTGGCGGAAAGTGGTGCTGCCCAAAAAATCAGTCAGGTGCTGATGAACTCCTTTGGAGAGAAAAATATACAGTGGGCCTTGATGGCTACCGGCTTTGTGGTGGGCATTCCACTGTTTTATAATGTAGGGTTTGTGCTGCTGGTGCCTCTTATTTTTTCGGTGACTTACCAGTACAAGCTGCCTGCCGTGTATATCGGAATTCCCATGCTTGCAGCGTTATCTGTGACTCATGGGTTTTTGCCACCCCATCCATCACCCGCTGCGCTGGTTGGTCAGCTGAATGCCGACATGGGGCTGACGCTTTTGTATGGCTTCATTGTGGCAGTGCCAACCATCATTGTTGCCGGACCAATATTTGCCCGTACGCTGAAGGGAATTGACTCCAAGCCGCTGGCTACTTTTCAGGCCAAGCCATTGCCTGACGATCAGCTTCCAAGTGGGTTCACCAGCTTTTTCTCTGCACTGCTGCCGGTAGTTTTGCTGGCAAGTGCGGCACTTTTGAATAGATTTGGCGACTTTTCTGGAGGAACAGCTAAGATGGTTTCTTTCTTTTCTGACGCCACCATTGTGATGATTATTTCGCTGGCCGTTGCCACCTATTCCATTGGACTTGCTTGCAAAAAGAAGATGAGCGAGGTGATGGGCTACTACACAGAGGCCATTAAAGACGTTGCTCCCATTCTGTTGATTGTAGGAGGAGCCGGTGCTTTGAAACAAGTATTTAGCGATAGCGGAGTAAGTGTTGAGATAGGGGCTTTACTGCAAAACATGGACATTCATCCCCTGATCCTGGGCTGGATGATAGCCGCTTTTATAAGGGTTTGTATCGGGTCGGCTACGGTGGCTGGATTAACCTCTGCCGGTATTCTGGCTCCAATTATGCCGCAGCTCGGAGTGGACCCTAACCTCATGGTGCTGGCTGTCGGCGCTGGTAGCCTGATGTTTTCACACGTCAACGACTCTGGCTTCTGGATGTACAAAGAATATTTCAACGTGAGCATCAAAGACACCATTCTTTCATGGTCGCTGATGGAAACTGTTGTTTCTGTGGTGGGTATGGCTGTGGTGTTACTGATCGACTTGTTTATATGATTCCCATTCAGCGTAGAACTGAGGATTTTGAAACTAACAATTGAAAATTGGATATCGAATGACTGCTGACGAAAGATTTGCCCAGCTGGGCCTTGAATTGCCTCCGCCTCCGGCCCCCAAAGGGGTGTACAAGCCCTTCCTTATTGATGGCCGGCACTTGTATGTATCTGGTCACGGGCCTGTAAAAACAGACGGCTCCCTGATCTTTGGCAAGGTAGGAGGTGAGTTGGATATTGAGCAGGGCAAGTTGGCTGCTCAGCAGGTGGGTTTGACGATCCTTTCGACCATCAAGACCAACCTTGGCAGTCTTGAGAAAGTAAAACGGGTGATTAAAGTGCTGGGTATGGTAAACGGAGTGCCCGCTTTTGACCGCCACCCTTATGTAATCAATGGTTGCAGTGAACTGTTTGCAAAGGTGTGGGGGGAGGAAAATGGTATTGGCGTGAGGAGCGCAGTGGGGATGGGTATGCTGCCCGAGAACATCCCCGTGGAAATTGAGGCACTTTTTGAATTGAAATAATTGAATAAGCTATGGGAAGTGAATGGTATACAATTGACAATATAGATGAGCTTGATTCACCAGCGATGGTAGTGTACCCGGAAAGAGTGCGTGACAACATCAAGGGGGTGAAGGGAATGATTGATGATGTGGACAGGCTCCGACCTCATGTAAAGACCAATAAGGCGAAGGAGGTGTGCAAAATGCTTATGGATGAAGGCATCAAGAAGTTCAAATGCGCCACCATAGCCGAGGCAGAAATGCTGGGGATGATCAGGGCGCAGGATGTGGTGCTTGCTTACCAGCCCACAGGACCTAAGCTGACACGGTTCCTGCAATTGATTAGAAAATATCCTACAACGACCTACTCCTGCCTTTACGATAACGCCCAATCGGCTCAGGACATATCTATTGCCTTTGCCGATCAGGGGCTTCGCATCAACGCCTATATGGACGTAAACAACGGCAACGACAGATCGGGTATTATACCAGGCCCGGAAGCCGTCGCCCTTTACGAAAAAGTAGCCACCATGAAGGGCATCGTTCCGGTGGGCTTGCATGTATATGACGGTCAGCATCGGCAGGTTGATATTGGGGAAAGGACCAAAGCTTGCAACGCAGCTTTTGAGGCGGTAGAGAAACTTAAGATTGATATTCAGCAGCTTGGTTTTCCTGAGCCTGTTGTTCTGGCAGGTGGCTCCCCAACATTTCCTGTTCATGCGCAGCGGAAGGATGTAATATGCTGCCCTGGTACTTTTGTTTATTGGGACAAGGGCTATAGCGATATTTGTGCAGAGCAGCCGTTTTTGCCTGCTGCGTTGGTCGTTTCCCGGGTCATTTCCTTGCCCACAAAAACCAGGATATGTACAGACCTTGGGCACAAATCCATTGCCTCAGAGAACGTTCTCACTAACCGGGTCCACTTTCTCAATGCCCCTGAGCTGAAGCCTGTTGGTCAAAGTGAGGAGCACCTTGTGCTGGAAGCGGGAGAAGGGCATGGTTACAGGGTAGGGGATGTATTGTACGGGCTGCCGTTTCACATCTGCCCCACCGTAGCGCTTTATGAAAGAGTTAATACAGTACAAAAAGGGCGAGTGAATGGCGAATGGAAGGTGATAGCCAGGGACAGGAAGATTGAGGTGTGAGTTATTTGTGAGCCTTCTCAACGGTATGCAGCGACCAGGCTTAATTCTTTAACTCCGCTAACCTCAGTTTTACTTCTTCGTTGGATGGGCTCAACTCAAGGACTCTTTTGTATTGGGTAATTGCCTTTTCTGTATCACCAGCCTGCCGGTATCCTTCAGCCAGGCTTAAATAAGGGATGTGTGAATTAGGATAACTCTCTGCGCTCAGTTCCAGTATTTTGATGGCATCAGCTATTCTTTCTTCCTCTTCCAATAAATACATGCCGACCTGATTCAATAATTTCCCTGGCGGAGAAAGCTGGCCTCCCATTCTCTCCGATAGGGCCTCGTAGTGTTGCCTGATCGACTCACCTGTCGAGGCTTTTATTTGATTAAGAGGATACTTGTAGCCTTCAAAAACGAACTGAATGCCATCATACAAAGTAATTAGCGGAATGGAATAGTGGTCTTCATGCTCGTAGAAGTGGGTTTGGTACCTAAGGTCAGCTATTTGTAATGTGTCCAGTGTTCTGGTAAAAGCCTGCACGGCTCTTCCCAGCCTTCCAGCTTCGATGCCCTCGTTGAAGGGATTGTTGGCCTGGCCAAAGTAGATGGAGGAGGTAAAGGTTTCTTTCTTGGCTAAAAGCTCCTTAGCCCTTTTTATCAACACCTGATCGTCCCACCACAGACTTGGGTCAATAGCGACAAACCCTTTAAATGAATCGCTCTCAAGGAAAGTATCCACAGCAAACAGGCCGGAATACGAATGTCCGACAAGTATCCGGCAGTTGGTTGTCCGGTAGGTGATGTCAACCGCAGGCAGGAATTCTTCTTCGATGAATCGTCGGAATTCGACTGCGCCAGATGCGACTGCTTCGTTAGCGTAATTGGGTAGCATATCCCTACTTCGGTCGGTGTTTGGAATGCCGATCACGATCATCTCCGGAATTTGCTCTGTACCGCCCGAACTCATGGTTTGTACCATGCTGGCAGTTAATTGAAACAGCCGCTCTCCATCCAACACAATCATGACCGGGTAGCTTTTATCTATGTAAAAGTCGTCGCCCTGGTAGGACGCAGGCAGGCTGACCATATACTGTCTGGATTCACCGAGGATCTTCGAATCAATTGAGTAAGCTCTCCCAATGACAATATCTGTTGCAGGTTGGCCATTTAAATTAAAGAGGCTGCACGAAAGGAAGAGAAGGGTCAGAGCTTTTCGCATCACAGAAACAGGATAGGTTCCTTTAGCTATACGTAAGCACATGCTGCAAGGGTTATGCTTGTGGCAAAGTGAAGCTGCAACTTCTAACTATTTTAATGTCACGATTTTCGGAGAGTTCATCAGTTCAGCTCCGTTCAAATTTCCAGTGACGTTGTAGAAGCCGGCGTCACTCCAAAAGACAAACCCAGCCAGCTCAGGGAAGGCGTTTTCCAATTTGTCGAGCACATCGAGGCATTCTCTCGGTGGATCTTTCTCGCCTCTGATGCCTAGTTCTGCCCACCAAATTATTTTATTGTGATTTTTTTTCTTTTCAACCGCCCAGTCGTACTCGGTAAACACTAAGCCGGTTCCATAAGCTGATTTTCCAATGACATCTACATAGGCATCGCCGGGGTAGTAGTCAATCAGGGCACCTTGTCTCTGTGTGGTATGGTAAGCCCAAATGATGTTTTTCAGCTTCTTGGTTTTGGTGAAGTAGTCGTGAACCAGTTGGTAGAGCTTAATGGCCTGTTCAGCTCCTTCCTTGGCGTGCCACTTATTTTTATCGTCACTTTCTACGAAAGGCGTGTAGACAACCGGGATTTTGTGATCTTCCAGCCACTGGAGGTTGGCTGCCATGCGATCCATTTGTTTGTAAAAGTTTGTTTTAGTCGGATTGTCACTGTCAGCGAAAATAGGGTCGATGTCAAGTGGGTCGTTCCATTTGCCCCCGGCAGGATTGGCATACCAGCTATAAATGCCCAAAATCATTCCCTTGTCCCACATTTTCCTGGCTGCGTTGTTCCATTCTTCATCGGTAAATGGATTGTCGTCAAAGTCGTAGGTGATGCAGCCGTACCGTGGCATTTTTCCTGTGTGGTCGTACACCTTTTTTACCCAGTTGCTTTCATCGTCTATGTCAGGATTTTCATTGTGTACCCATGTGCCGACTTGTCCGAACAGGTAGGTGCCGTTACCAAGTCCTTTCAAGTATTTAAGTACTTTTTTTGCTGGGCGGGCATTGGCCTGAAAGGCAAAGGCAAGAATAAAAAGTATGGAAGCAGAGAGCTTTAGTGACTTCATGGGACCGGAATTTTAGCAATGGTTTTATGTTGCTGACTTCATCGAAAACAAGATATAAAAATGCGCAAAGTTTGCCGAGCTTCTTTCCTCTAATGGAGTGCACGCATTTTGCAGCAACTCAATTTGTGGCTTTGGTGCTGGGTGGCTTCTACTTAAAGATGGAGGCAATCGGTAACCTCTGCGCTTTGGCTTCTTCCACAAACAGCCCTGCTACGATACCGGCTCCTGCCACATTCAGATGAGTGGAGTCCTGCTTGCTGTCGGTGAAGAGAAAGATGTCTTTCGATTTTTCTGGCCCCATGCCTGACACCAGCTTGCGTGTCAACGCTTCCATGTTCACGTAAGCTGTGTTGGTTTCCCTGGCGATTTGCGCTGCCCCTGTGATGTAGTCATCGTGCGTGTCTTTGAGGTTGCCTTCTGCATCAAAATGGCGCCTGACAATAGAGGAGCAAACGATGGGAATGGCCCCTTTTTTTCCGGCTTCATCAATGAACTTTTGGATGTTTTGTTTGAAGCTGCCAAACGGATCGGTGTGTCGGGCTGAATCGGTTTTCTCATCGTTGTGGCCAAATTGAATAATGACGTAATCTCCTTTTTGCAGGCTGTCGTACACCGCCTGCCAGCGGCCCTCATTGATGAAGCTTAGGCTGCTTCGGCCGTTGACGGCGTGGTTGTGGACTTTGGCTTTGTTAGTGACGTAGTCAGCCAGCCCTTCTCCCCAGCCAAGCTCAGGATAGGCTTTGGCGGATTTTGGTGCCATAGTAGAGTCGCCTATCAGCCAGATATTTACTTTTTCGACCCTTTTCGATGAGAAAAGTGTGCAGCAGACAAACAAGACACTAACGATAATCTTAATCCTTGTCATTTATAGCAGTTTCAATTCGTAGCCCAGAAATTCATAAATCGAATCAATAGATGTCTTTATGTCGAGCAAATATTTTTTACCTCACGCTGCATAAATTAATTGCTTGGTTTCTTGAACACTCTCAATAAAGAAAGGATTGGAGAGCGAGTTTTCAGTGATCAGGTCAACTTTGCGATCAAAAAGTTTCTCCAACTGCCGGTGCAGGTCAAAATAGTTGTCAGTGTATTTTTCGAAAGAAATTTCTTTAAAGGAAATAAGGATATCGACGTCGCTTGATTCGTTGAACTTGCTGGTGCATGCCGAGCCAAAAACGTGCATAGTTTTTACGTCGTACTTTTCGCAAAGCGCTTGCAGTTCTCTTTTGTTATGTTCGGTAATCGTCAGCATAACTGATCATTAAACTATACAAAGATACAAAGTTGTAAACGTATCTGTAACCGTTTCGTCTTTTCATGTTGGCCTTTTACATCAGAAACGGGAAGGGTTGCAGTTCGGAGACGTTTGGCTAAATTGAAAATAATAGAAATAGGACAGCTACTCCAATCTCATCACTTTCGCTGCTGTCAGATACGGATTGTCGAAGGTCACTTTGTCACCCACTTTTTTGCCGGGGATTAGGAACAGCCTGGCTGACAGGGCTTTGTTGGTGTACTTGAGGGAAAGAGAAGCCACATCGGTAAAGATGCGTTCAACAGTAGCCTGTGAAGTGGCGCCTGCCAGTGGGATTACATCCAGTCCGGTGCCGGAAACGGAGGAGAATAACAAAAGCTCCTGCACGGTGTACCTGCCTTCATTGGCTCGCTGCGCCAATACTTTGTCTTCAATCACGGGCAGCATGAGGCCGGAGTAGCCGCAGGTTTTCAGGTCGAGGTTCTTGATTACATCGGTGATCAGGGAGCAGGCACTTAGCGTGGATGGCCCGCCGAAAGGCTGCTTGGTCAATGTCTCAATGGCGGTGCCGATGCTGGCGTCCAGTCCCGGGGCCGGAGAAGTGTCGATGCCGTCGTACTGCCAGCTGTAAGTGGCTGATATTTTTGTAGCTAGTGTCTGCACCGGCTGGAACTGCTTTTCCAGTTCGGCTTTTAAGTTTTCCCTGGCGTTGACCATGGTCGATTTCGAGAACACTTCTGTCAAAAGGTTTGGGTATTCAATGCCTACCGCAAAACTATTAACGCCCGAATGGAACGCTGCCGGAAAGAAGGGAATCCCAGCCGGACAATTGGCAGATGCCGTGAACCGGAAATTGCCTTCGCCACCCTTTCCCACTTTGGCAACCGCTACCACTATTTCTGCTGCGGCTTTGATGGTATTGCGGTGGATGCCCAGGGCTGTGGAAGAAACGGGCAGACTGAAATTAATGAGTTCTGTTTGGCCAATCAGTTTGGAGGCCCAACCCGCAACTGCTGCATTGTATTCGTTAGGTGGTAGCACAGCGCCGATAGCAAAAGACACGTCATCTCTCCGGGCTATTTCGTCAAACTTCTTCAAATAGGGCAGAGCCTCGTCCAGCGTTTTGCCTCCCAGGTATTCGTACAGGTTTTGCGTGGAAATTCTGATCGTTTGCACCTCGTAACCAGCATCGGTATAATCGGTTCGGGCTTGCTTCAAAAACTGAACTGCTTTGAGCACTGAGGTGGTATCGGAAAGGTCGTTTACCGTAATGCCCGCAGTGATGGTTCTGATTTTGAAAAGGAGGGGAGGGTTTTGGCTGTGGGATATGAGAGCAAATAAAAGGAAGCCAACAGAAAGCAGTGTACGAAACATAGGATAGGTTTTGGTAAAGCTAAAGTTAATAAAGAAAAGGATAGCTCAAGCGAATTTTGGATGCTATGCGCACGCACGCTATTGGTGCTGCTTGAAACAATTTGACTGGGAGCCGTTGTTAACAGGTAGATAAAGAAAACTTATTGTCTGTACTATTCTTTTTAAACCAGCAAACACATGCAGTATAAAGAAAAAATTAAAGCCATCAACTGGCTAGCTCATAATGTCATACAACTCGAGGTACCGAAGCCAAAAGGATTTGAATATAATGTGGGTGACGCTGTTGAAATTAAAGTGAATGACCAGGAGCCTGGGCCTTTTACCATGACAAATTTACCTGGTGAAGGCAGGCTGGAGTTTGTGATTCGTGTTTATGCAGAGCACCACGGGAAAACGGAAGCCCTCAGTCGCCTCAAACCAGGTGATGAAATAAGCTTTACCGAGCCGTTTAATACTTTTCAACCTCAGAAAAGGGCCGTTTTTTTGGCTGGTGGCACAGGTATTACGCCTTTCATTGCTATCATGCGGTATATGCAAAAGCAGGATACGCTGGCTGATTGTTTCCTATTTTTTTCCAATAAAACCAGAAAAGACCTGTTTTTGGAAGAAGAACTGACTGACATGCTGGGTGACCACTTCCAAAATATCATTGCCAACGACAAGGATGACCCGGACTATTATGGAAACATCGATGAAGCGTGGCTCAAAGCCCATATCGACGACCTGTCGAGACCAGTGCTGGTGTGTGGCCCTCCGGCTTTCAATGAAGCCATGGAAAAAGCTCTGAAGAGTATTGGTGTGAGGGACATTGATTTGGGCAGTTAACTAAATGAGGTGATAGAGTCAAAGACTTTTGCTAGAGGTGGCATTGTCAATACATGGTGTTTGGGTTGGCCGACTTTTCCGGAATTTGCTGAATGGAGTCCCAGTGCTCAACAATCTTGCCTCTTTGATCGAACCTAAAAAAATCCATGGTAATGTATTGGTCATTGCCGGGCCAGGTTTGATATGTGTGGAGCGCCACCAGATTATCTTCTGTGATAGCCCTCACAAACTCAATCGATTTCTCAGGGTACAACTCTTGCATTCGCTCAAAGTATTCGATGAACCCATCAAGCCCGTCCGCTACCGCTGGGTTGTGTTGAATGTACTCATCGCTCAAAAACAACTCTGTGGCTTTTCTGGGGTTGCCCTCATAAGCCATTTTATAGAAAGCGATGGCATTTTGTTTATTCTCTTGTAAGTGATTCATGGAAATGAATTTTCGCTATAATGTGATTTCCACAATCAACACTTTTAAGGCTATCACAATTCCTTTCGGTCAAACAGCAAGTGCGATGTCGAAGGGGTAGCGGGTGCCAAAACCTCACACTTTTGGTTTTGTCCCGCCTTTATACCACACATTCATATCTTCCAAACCAGAGTAGATAAAGCAATTGTTGATGAGCGTGCCTCCGTAGGTATATCCCAATTGATAGAAGGCCTTGTTCATTCCGTGAGATTCTGCCCGGGCGATGGTGTACAGGCACTGTATGTCGTCTGCAATCAAAATCTCCTCAAGCTTTGAAAGCAGCTTTTTTATATGGCCTTTTCCCCGGGCTTCGGGAAGCGTGGCGCAATCGGTGAGTTCGGCATTGGCATATTGCCGGTTGATTTCAGCTGAGGCGGCGCTAACAATTCTGTTTTGTTCCCGGATGAGCACATACTTCGTGCCTTCCTCCATCGTTTTTTTCACATAAGCTGGGTCGTTGAGAGGCGTCGGGTACACCTGAAAGACTTTAGCATAAAGCTCAGCCAGCTCTTTTGCGTCAGCCTCTTTTGCCAGGGCAACTGTCCTGGCGTCGACTTCTGTTGGGCTGTATTTCTGATCAAGGATGCTCGTGACAACTTTTCTTTCATCCATCAACTTAGCACTATTGCCTCGTTGAGTTAGGGGATACTTCACCAGAAAAAACATATCACTCCCATTGAAATACTTTTTAATTTCAGCCTCTTTGATAAAACCACCGGATAGAAAAACTGCAACTTCCTGTTCCCTGGATTTGACGATAATTTTCTCAGCCCATGCTGGCGTCGACTCGGCTATCAGGGCCAATACCCCATGCGTATCGCCGGAATAGTCGTCGATCCTGATTCTTTTATTGAAAGCATCAGAGTAAACGCTGATGGCGGCTATGTCATTCTTTATTTCCGTGATCACTTTTTTAGTCAGTGGATGCCACCCCGCACCACGAAGTAAGCGTCAGTGCAAAAAGCTTGGCAGCCTTTATCATTTCTGTTAGGTCAATGAACTCATTAGGAAAATGGGCTACTTTCGTTTCTCCCGGCCCGATGACGAGGGCTGGGATATTGCCCACATTCCCCAGTAGTCCGGCATCGGTTCCCCAGGGAGATGCCTGTATGGTAAGCGCCCGGCCATAGATAGTCTCAAAGTTTTTCTTCATCAATTCAGCAAAGGGATGGTCGGTGGCCACTGCATTGGGAACCCACTGGGCACCGAAAAATTCAACCTTGGCCGGGTGGTCTTTCAACCAATCGTCGGCCTGGCATAAGCTGGCCACGTGCTTTACCAGCTCTTGCTTCACTGCGTCGATTGTTTCGTGCGGTCCCACGCCCATTCGTCCCTCAATCATAACAAGGTCTGGTACCGATGAGGGCCAGGAGCCCCCTTTGATGGTGCCAATATTGATGGGGATTGGAATGGGAATATGGCTGTAAAGTGGATCGTCCACCCTGTCATTGCGGATTTTTTCCAGCGCCAGTATGCCGTTGTGAATTTTGATGGCTTGCTCAATGGCAGAAACGCCTTCATAGCGAGTGCCGGCGTGTGCCGATATGCCTTCGACAGTCACCCTGAACCACATCGAGCCTTGCTGCTTGATGAACAGTTTCATGTTGGTGGGCTCGGGGATAATGGCCGCATCGGCAGTATAGCCCCGCAGCAACGTAGCCAATGTGCCCACGCCACCCGATTCTTCTTCTATGACAGAATGAAAAATAATGTCTCCCTTTAGTTTGATGCCACTTTTGATCACAGCCTCAATGGCCAATAGCAGCGCCACGTTTCCGCCCTTCATGTCGGTGGTGCCACGGCCGTACATTTTGCCGTTTTCAATTTTGCCAGAAAATGGATCATCGATCCATTTGCTTCGGTCGCCTTCCGGCACCACGTCAATGTGGCCATTGTAAATGATCGACTTTCCGCCGCCCTGACCTTTGAGCACGCCCACCACATTGGGGCTGCCCACATAAGTATCACGGGAAGCCACGAAGTAGGGGCTTTTAGCAAGCTCCTCATAAACAGGATCCCAAACGTCTACTTCAAGGCCTAGCCTGTTCAATTTTTCGATCACTATTTCCTGTACGCCCCGCTCGTTGGTTTGCACGCTGGGCTGCTGAATTAATTGCTGTAGGTAGGTGATAGCGTCATCGGCGTGTTCATCGATGTAGGCTTCCAACGTCTTTTGAAGGTCAGTCATGGGCTTTGAAGTTGGTGGAGAAGGAAAAGTCAGCTTCGGTATTGTTTTTCACGTCCGCTAGAGTATAGCCTGGCATCAGTTCATCGAGATACAACTTCTGATCGATGATGGAAAACACAGCCATTTCAGTGATGATTTTCTTTACGCAATGATAGGTCGTAACAGGAAGGGAGCACTCAGTCACAATCTTTGGCTGTCCGTCTTTGTCGCAGTGGTTCATCACGGCAATGAGGTTTTTTGCTCCATAAGCCAGCTCCATTGCACCACCAACGCCGGGCACTCTTTTGCCAGGCACTATCCAGTTGGCCAGGTCACCACGGGTGTTCACCTGCAGCGCTCCAAGAATGGACAAGTCGATGCAGCCTCTGCGGATCATACCAAAGGCAATGGCACTGTCGAAGTAGCTGGCACCGGGTAGGATAGTCACCGGCAGCCCGGCGGCATTGCTCAGGTTGCCATCAGCATTTTCTTTGGGGGTTGGCCCCATGCCCAAGATGCCGTTTTCCGCCTGAAAAAAGACCCTCATGTCTTCGCCAAGAAAGTTGGGCACCATAGAAGGAATACCAATACCAAGGTTCACGATCATGCCATCCTTTACTTCCAGTGCCGCTCGTTTGGCTATTATTTGTCTTGCGTCTCCCATACCCATTTCCAGTTATAGCCTTTCGATTGTACGATGTATTTCACATAGATGCCCGGCACCACAATTTCCTCCGGATCAAGCGCTCCCATGGGCACAATTTCGTCTGCTTCCACAATGGTCACCTTGCTGGCCATGGCCACATAAGGGTTTGTGTTTCGGGCTGTTTTGTCAAAGATCAAATTGCCAAAGGTGTCAGCTTTCTTGGCGTAAACAATTGCCACATCTCCTGTTAGCGGCGCTTCGTAGAGGTATTCCTTGCCCTCAATCGTAATCCTGGGCTTGTCGTATTCAAGTTGCGTTCCTTTACTCAGTTCTGTTAAAAAGCCGTTTAGTCCCACACCGCCTGATCGTATCCGCTCTACCAAAATGCCCTGTGGCGAAAACTCTACCTGTAGCTTGCCCTGGTTCATCAAGTCGCCCGCTGTGGGGTTGGAGCCGATGTGGGAGGCCAGGAGGTGAGTGGCCCGCTCCAGGCAAACGAACTTGCCAATGCCAATCCATGGGAAGCCTGCATCGTTGCCGATTAGCTTCACATCTTTCACTCCTGAGTCTATGAGGCAGTCGATCAGTCCGGGGGGCGTGCCTACACCACCAAATCCACCAAAAAGCAGGGTCATCCCATCAAAAAAAGCTGATTGGACGGTGGCATAGTCGGTAACTTTATCGAATAGGTGCATAGGTTAGCTGCATTCTTTTAGTGATTGCTCCAGCTTGCCGAGGAGTTCATCGGTTTCGCTTTTGTTGATGGTAAATGGTGGTGAAATCAACACGCCGTTTTCATCCGTTCCTTCTTTTCCTCCCACAGCCGGGTAAATCAGCAGGCCGTTTTGGTAGCAATGCTCAATGAGTTTTGCCTGCATTCCTTTGATGGCAGGATCCAATTCGAAACCCATCATCAGCCCCTTGCCCCGCACTATTTGCATGACAGGGTATTTCTTTTGGAGGTCATAAAGGGCGGACTTGATGTAAGCACCTTTCTTGATTACGTTGTCCAGCAAGTCGTCTTCTTCTACGATATCCAGCACTTTGAGGGCAGTGGCGCAGGAGAGCGGGTGCCCGCTGTAGGTGTGGCCACTCATGATGAGCCCGCTTCCTTTTTTTATCGGCGCAAGAACCTTGTCGGTCATCAAAGTGGCAGCTATGGGCGCATAGCCGGCTCCCAGGCTTTTTCCAACGGCAACGATGTCGGCCTGAGTGCCCCAGTGCTCCATGCCAAACCATGTTCCGGTTCTTCCCAGGCCTGTCATTACCTCATCGGCGATGAACAAAATCTCATGTTTGTCGCAGACTGCCTTGAAGCAGGCATAGTATTCGTTTACCGGTGCCAGGGCAGTGCCGGCTGCTCCCACCATAGGCTCGGCGACAAAAGCAGCAATCTTTGAAGGGCCGATGGTGTCGATTGCTTTTTCAAATTCGGCTACCTGATCCTCCAGTGAGTCGTTTTCCAGGTCAGCCGACAAAGCAGGGTATTTCTCCAGCATGGCTTCAAACCGCTGCCTTCTCAGGGCATGGCCCGATAAGGAAAGTGCCCCCATGGTGATGCCGTGGTAGCTTTTCTTCCGGGTGGTGAAATGTGTCTTTTCAGGCTTGCCGTTTTCCTGCCAGTACTGAATGGCGATTTTCATAGCCGTTTCAATGGCTTCGGTGCCACTGTTGACGAAAAAGCTGTGCGTCAGTGACTTGTCAGGCGATAGTTCGTAAAGTCTTGTGGCCAGCTGCTCGGCTTCCTCTGAGGCGAACTGCGACCGGTACACAAACTGGAGCTTGTCTAGTTGTTTTTTGATAAAGGGCAGGAGCTTTTCGTGGGAATGGCCCAGCGAGCAAGTCACCGCTCCGGAAGATCCATCGAGGTAGGCCTTGCCGTTTTCATCGTAAATGTAGACGCCTTTGGCACTCGCTGCCTTGAGGTACGTCTTGTTCAGGTTGGGTTGTATGTTGTGCACTTTGCTGCAATTAATTCTGTAGAAAGTTGACGTCGTGGCTGGTTTTAAGAATCGTCATCTAAAATTAGCTTAAAAATCTTCCGATTCCCTTTAGGGTCAGGGTAGTGAGGAAGATTTTTAAGCTTTCCTTATGTCACTTACGCTCTTCAAATATCTTTCTAGCCTCTTTGATATCCTTAAGTACCCTGGTTTTTTCAGCTTCCGTATTCCACGTAGTAACAGCCGCAGCTGCTTCTTCAATCCGATCAATCCAGGTGAGAAAGTAATCAGCGTCTTCAGCCGAATGTATGGGTTGCCCACCTACGTTTACAAACACCGCATTGGTAGTGGCATAAGGATAGATATCGAGGACTTCAGGATTGGGTGCACTGTAAGCCCTGAGAAGCACCCAGGAACTGTTGGAAATATTCAAGGTTCCTGTGAAATCAGCAGTGGTACGGTCGCCGGTTAACGCAATGGTTTTCACCACCTTCCCATTTTGAATAATTTCCAGCTTGTCGATAGGCACAGAGGAGCGAACAAAGCCTTTGTAGCTGAGCTTCCCTTTTTTCGCAAGCGTTATGTCTCCGCCAGGGCCCTGGTTATCAAGACTAAACCCAAGGAGGGGCCCATTGCTGGCGAAAGTCTTCCCTTTCCTGATGCCATCAATGAATTTCTCATGGAGTAGCCGTTCATCGCCTTTCTCCATTTTCACAAACGCTCGTGTCAGACCAACAGGCCCCCGTAACGAGGCGTAATTGGCCATGGCGTCGGTGCCGCCAACAGGAGCCAGCCGAAAGCCACAGTTCATCAGCTTGTACCATACCCCGGCGGAAATATGATGATCGCTATACCCTACCGTCTCATAGTAGTCCACTTTGCCCAGTGCTACATCTACAGGCAAGGAAAAGCTCGTGGGCTTGCTGAGGTCAGGTTCGGTTTCAAAAGGATGCACGTAGCCCACAATGCCGTTTTGGTCATGTGCGATGTCGGCCACCACAGTGTTGGAGGGGTAAGGGCTTTCGGTGCCTGTATGGGTATAGCCGACGTACCCTGGAAGAAGATAATTGGACGACATGCCCAGCAGACCAGTATGCCCCCAAAAGCTGGTGTGGTACTCTTGACCATGCATAATCAGGGTCTGTTCTTCTGAAGCATTGTCAGGATCCACAGAAAAATATTCAATATCCGGAATGCGCTGTTCTTTGTTCACCACAAGGTTGTATACGATGTCCAGGTCTTCTGCTTTAGCCTGCATGGCCAGGTGTGCTGGCGTATTGCGGTAGTGCCCGCCGTAGTTCATATGCACATGCACATCGGCTGACTTCCAGGTGCCGTGGTACGACGGAATGGTGGAGGGAGCCCATGAAAAAGCAATCTCTTTTTCCTCACCTGCTTTCACTGCGATGGTAGCATCATTTGCCTTTCGGAAGCCTTTCCAGGCGGTAATTTTTACCTCACCGACAGGCACCGTCACTTTCACTTCTCCTGGAGAATGGAAATAGTAGGTTTCAAATTTTTGTTTGCTTCGGTCAAAGGTCTCGTTGCCATGCATCCATGCATCATCAGGTGCGAAGCTTTTGTCACCCACCATCACAGTCAGTCGGGCCGGAGTCGGTTGCTTGCTATCATTATAGGTTTTTATAATAATAGTTGCCGTTGGGTGGATGTACTTCTTTTCATTGATCAGCAATGACCACTTTTTACTGGTAAGCCAATCCATCAGGTAGAGTTCCGTGTTGCCTTGTTCATTGGTTATGTAGGCGATCTTGCTTCCGTCGGGTGACCATCGGGCATGAGTGGCGTCGAAATCGCCGTATCCCATGGCAATGGGGTAGCCTTTTTCATCGGCCGGAGTCATCCAGAGCTGGTGCCACTGCTGGCCGAGGTAAGACGAGTAAATAATGCGCTTGCCATCGGGCGACCAGTCGGGGCTGGCACGCCAGTTCGTTTCTTCCTCCCGTAGCAAAACAGGGTTGTAGTTGTTTACTTCGGTTCTATAAATATTGCCTGAGCCGTGCAGCACGTCGGGGTTGGTCACGAACACCAGCGACTTGCCATCGGGCGACCAGGAGGGACTCAGTTGGTGATCGGGCTGGCCATAGTAGTAGCGGGGAATGGCGGTGGTGCGCTCCGGAGAAAGAGGTTTAGCTGCCAGTCTATTGTTGTTCAGGCTCCCTATCCAAATGCGGAAGTTGCCGGTTTCCTTGGTGGAAACAAAAGCTATTTGCGAGCCATCAGGGGAAAATCGAGGGTCGATATTGACGGCGCTGCCTTCTGTAAGCTTGGTGATTTTGCCAGTAGACAAGTCCAGCAGGTGAAGCTCCATCGCATCGTTATCGTACCGAACAAACACGACGCTGTTTCCGTCCGGCGACCAGTCGGGCTGGTAGTCGTAGCCAGGCCCGTCTGTGATTTGGATGGCAGTGGTTTCATCTATTTTTTGCTGCCACAAGCTGCCAGCCATGGAGTAGATCAGGCTGGTGCCATCGGGTGACCAGGTGGCAGAAGAGGGGCCTGTGGTGAGCTGCGGCACATACATTTCCCGGTAATAGTAAGGGTGGGGGATGTCGATTTGGCTCAACACCCATGGCCTTTGCCCCAATAGAGGAGAGAATGAAAGCAGGCCAAAAAGCAAAAGGAGGTGCAGGCGTTTTTCCATCCTCACTAGTTCGGAAAAAAGGCTGTGGTTTCAAAGATGTTTGATCGGAGTGGCCGCCTTGGCGATTAAATCTGACCAGCAGCCGTTGCATTTTGCACGGCTGTTTGAAACGACTCCTTCCTATATGGAACTCAGACAGTGCCAGGCTTCCCGGACATTTGATTTAGCCCCAGGTATAGCTATCGAGTTTCTCCAGTATTTTGGTCAAAAATTGCGACATCTCATCGTCAGTGCCGTCCAACCTGCGACGCAGCCAAAAGCCAATGGCTATCTCCTCTGTGAAGTAATAGTAGTCATTGTTGTTCGTGGGAAATTCCTCATAATACTTAGAAAAAACACTATTTTTCAAGTCCTGAGTAGCGTAGCGGTCGTAGAGGTAGCCAGGACCGTAGAAGCCTTCGGATTGCATGGCGTTTTTGTAAGCCAAGGCCTCGCTCTCCCATTTATTGCCATCGGACAGATACTCGTAGCTGGTAGCCAGCATCCAAACCATTCGCCTGAAGGATACTCTGTAAATTTTTCCGGCTTCCTCTCCAAAAAACTGTTGGTTTGGTTCTGGGACGAGGTTGTTGCCCATCCAGCTTACGAAGTTAGGATTAAGTCTGCTGAAGGGCAGGTCGTTCAAGTCTCCAGTCGTCTGGTAAAGGTTGAACCCCGATGCTTCGGACACCGCCCTTTGCAGCGAGTAGGAATCAGCATTGGCATCTTCCGCTTTGAGGTATTGGCGAGCGCCATCGGGAAGGCTTGAGCGAAAAAGCGTAGCGAAATGAGCGTAAACGCCCATAGTGGTTCCGTTGATGGTTAGTTCTTCTGGTGAGGTGTTAAAATAAAAAGACTCTTCGCCAGGCAAAATAACGGCAACAAACCAGTCGAGCATCGACGTCAGGAACCTAGTCCGGTGTGCTTCATCAAGTGTAATTGGCCCGGTCTCTTCGTAAAACTCCATCGCAGGAGCCTCCGCCATATCGTCGCCGTCGTAGTACTCTTCCTCATAATATTCGTCTTCATAAACCTGGTTATCACCTGCATATAGCTGAGGAACCGGGTCGCTGTTTCTCAAAACGAACCTTTCTGTATTTCTATCATTGTCAAAAAAAGGCACTTTGCGGATAAGGTAAAGCTCGTAGGCATTGACGGCTACCTCATCCTGAACGAAGATCATTTTTTTTGCCCAAACAGGAGGAAAGGAGGCGTACAGATACCCGTCCCTGTTTACCAGCGTAACCGTGTCGGATCGAAAGCAATCGCCTATACCCACTGCTTCATACTTGTCAGCAAAATAGGCAACCACCTTTCCGGGACTGTTACCCTCTGTGGAAAGTCGGAATCCATCGAATTCGGTCAGTGCATTTAGGTGGACAATCGTGTATCCATCTATTGGGCCAGCGGCACTATTAGCGGAGTCGATGTACAATTCTCGGGTGACTGCATTGTTGGCATAGATGTAGCCAGCGGAAACAAAGATGGCCAGCCCAACAAATAGGCCGACCAATACGCCATCGAACTTCGGCTTTGGAGTAGTATCTATGTCATTTGCCCAGGCCTTCACCGACTTGAAAAGCATGGTTGAGAAGATGAGTAGTGCATAGACGAAGAAGAGCAGTGCGTAGGCGAACATAATCAGAAACCCGTCCTTTCCAATATCATTGAGAACAGCCAACCCCTGGTACAAAATAGAAGCCGAATAAAGCAAGCCGACGGTGGCTGTAAGGTGAAGCATGGTGTATGACTTTGTTGAACCGGTCATCCACATAAGGCTGGAAATCAAAAACCAAACGCATGTGAAGCAGCTGGCCAATGCCCACCAGAAAGTGGCGAAGCCTGGCTGGAGGAAGACCAAAACTGATTGCAAAGCCAACCCGAAAAAAATCAGCAGGTTAAGAACCGCATAGATCCTGAAAACTATGGGAAACTTCATAAATGAAAAAGTTAGGTTTGATGAATGTAATTTAGATGATTACAGCATCACTTGTATCTGGCGGGAGGGCCAGGAGCAAAGTTTTTTTTCGCCAAATGACTGACAGGTAGGTGTTTGTAGGTAGATGTCTGGTAAAAGTTTTCGGAAGATGTTGGCAAACACCGTTAGATTGCCTTTGCTGTGGTTACTCAATGCTTACACCCTGCGTAGTAAAAGAAATGCCTTGCTGGCCAGAAGTTGATATCATCACCGCTTCAAACAGTGGCTTGTGAGTTTCATCTCTTACCGCCCAGTCGAAGATGAAGTTGGCCCCAGTGCCTCCTTCATTGTCTACTTCATCAATCACTATTTCTATCGTTTCCATTGGGCTGATGAATATCGGATTCTTAAAGTATGTTCTGAGCAGCTCGCCATGTGTGTTGTAATAGTCAGCTTTCAGCATGTAGATAGAATCGGTAAGGCTGGTATTCCGCATACTGATGGTGGACGTCAGATCATGCGTTCGGCTTTCCGACCGGCTGTAAATTTGTGAGTAAACCGACAGGTAGGTTGATCCGGTAACCAGGGAGTCGGACTCATTCAGTTCTATGAACCTTTCTTTCCAGTTTACAGGTTTCACCGAACTTGTTGGCTCAGGTTCTTTGCAGGCGAAAAGTGCAACACTTAAAGTCGCTGCCAGGAGCAGGTGGCGTGCAAATGTCTTAATTGGTGATGTTGCCCGATTTGAAAAGCCCATGAATTGACTGGTTTCGTTTGAGAGTCAATTTACAGAACAATTGACTAAAGCCATGCTCCCCGGTCAATATTGATTGGCTAACAAAAAGTATTCTCTGCCAAAATCTCGTCAGCTTTATTCCTTCCACAAATTTCTCTAATTTCCGAGAACTATTTGGAGGCTCAATCACAGATGTCAGAACTGAAGACCATCAATCATGTAAACAAGCAGCTTAGGAATCTCATCATTTCGTTCTTCCTTTTCCTTTTCAGTTTGGGTGTGGGTTTAGTCGGTTTCACGGTGATCGAGGAACTGGATTTTGTGAATGCTCTCTACATGACCATCATCACTGTGGGCACCGTTGGCTTCACGGAGGTAAAGGAGTTGAGTGCTGCAGGCAGGGTGTTCACCTCCATCTATATTTTAATGAATCTGGGTATTTTCGCCTATGTGGTGTCAGTGATATCCAGCTACATATTTGAAGGAAAACTAAAATCAATTGTTAAAAGCTATCGCTCGGGTATGGAAATAAGTAAGCTGAAGAACCATGTGATTGTGTGTGGCTATGGAAGGAATGGCGCCCGCTCTAGTGAAGAGTTGAAAAAGAGCAAAGAGCAGTTTGTCATCATCGAGAAAGACCCCAATATGGTGAATGTCATTCCAGATGAGATGAAATTGTTCATCGGGGATGCCACGGAAGATGAGAACCTGCGGACGGTGGGGATTGAACGAGCCAGGGCCATTATTATTACCACACCCAACGATGCTTCCAACGTTTTCATCACGCTGACGGCCAGAGCACTTAACGAAAAAATCAGGATCATTGCAAGGGCTTCTAACATTGAAACGGAAAATAAGCTGTATAGGGCCGGTGCCAACAATGTCATTCTTCCCGACTTGCTCGGAGGCATGTTCATGGCCCAGCTCGTCACCAAGCCGATTGTTATCGAATTCCTAAACTTGCTCAATGGTGTGTCAGGGATGAGCTACCATTTGGAGGAAGTGGGCTACGAGCATCTGAAGTCGGAGTATAGGGACAAGACCCTGAGACAGCTGGATATTTCGGCCACGACTGGCGTGATTGTGGTGGGAGTGAAGGACAACGTGAAGGGGCTTATCCCCGGACCATCCGCCGATACCTTTATCGGCGAAAATGACTACCTGATTGTGCTGGGTTCCAATGTCATTCTCAAAAAATTCTTCGATGTCTACACCACTCTCAACTACGACAAAATGTAGCCCGAAGATTATTCACTTTTTTTCATCTGAAAGACTTCTGTTTCCACACTGTCCCCTCTTTTTAACCGAAGCTTGATGTCCATCTGGTTGTCGGATTTCCTTTCGAACACCAGGCCCTTCAGCTCGATTTTGTCTTTGGAAAATGTTATCATTTCAAAAGTGAGATAGTTTTCTTTTGTTTCCCAACCGACCAACTCAGGCGTAAAGTGCTTGAGGCGGAGCCCCGTTTTGTCCAGCACCATAAACTCGTAGAAGTTGAGGCTGCCATCGGCATTGTGGTGTCGGTACACGCCCATCATGGTGCCGTCAGCCGAAGGTGGCGACCATATTTCTTCGGACGTCCCTCCAAAGCCGTCACCTGTCCAGCGGCCGGAAAGCCAGGCGTAGTCGTTGATGTTGAAAGGTGTCGGCTCGTTGCCTGCGGAAACGTAAGGCGTGAGAAAGAAAAGGCAGATGATCGTTGTGATAGTTGTTTTCATACATTGTTCCTTTAGAGGTTCCAGGGTATAGACAGACTCAAGTGCTGACAATGGACAATTATCTCATTTTTTCTCTACTCCAGACAGGGAATCTCCTCTTTAGTAAACGGACGAGCGATGGCATAACCTTCGATGCCTTCAGCCAGATCAAAATCATGGAACTGGTAATTGGGCGTGTAAAGCACGGTGTCCCAATAGATCGTCAATGGATCTGTTGCTCTCAAGTCGCCGGTGGACTCCATCCATTGCTGAAGGTCAGCCTGCAGGCTGCTCATGGTCGATCGGTACTCCGGGTCAAGTGCAAGGTTGTGCAGTTGGAAGGGGTCTTTTTTGATGTCGTAGAGCTCTTCCGGCTGCCGCTTCGCAAAGGTCAGGTTGAAATAGTCGGGCGTGGTTTCCGCAGCTTTACCCTCCATCGCCATGATCAGGTATTTAGTGATGGAATTGTCTACATCGCCATATTGCCCCACCGATTGATGGGTAGTCGGATCACCCGCAGGCCATCTGTCGGGCATGAAGTTTTTGATGTAAAGGTATTGCTCCGTTCTCACGCTGCGGCTGGGGTAGCTGAGGTCGCCAGCCCGCACGTTGGCATGGCGCTCTCTTTCCGAATATCCCCGACTTCTGTCCTTGCTATCAGTACCACCAGCCAACAGTGGCCACAAGCTACTGCCTGTTGTGAACATGCTGGCGTCCAATCCAGCAGCTTCCACGAAGGTGGGCGCAAAATCCACAGCGTTCGTGAACTCCGTTATCACCGTTCCCTCAGCTATTTTGGAAGGAAAGCGCATGGCCAGCGGCATGTGAGCACCATATTCATACAAGTTTGCTTTGGCTCGGGGAAAAGGCATGCCGTTGTCACTCGTCATCACCACAATGGTATTGTCCAGCTCACCGGCTTCTTCCAGCATTTTGAGGATGCGGCCACTTTCCCTGTCGAACCGTTCCACTTCGAAGTAATAATCAAGGATATCGTTTCTCACGCAGGGCAGGTCGGGTAGAAAGGCTGGCACAATCACGTCGTTCAGCGACATACCAGTTTGAACGCCCGTGTTGGGCACGTAGTCCCGGTGTGGATCGGTGCTGCCAAACCAAAAGGAGAACGGGGTTCCAGCAGGCTTCTGCGCAAAGAATTCCTCAAAGGAGGCAAAGTCTTTTCCAGCCGGGTTGTCGGTATAACCGCCTGCTTTGAAGTCACCGGGGCCCCAGCCTTTCCTGGTTTTGCCCGTGAAGTAGCCGTTTTCTCCCAGGATGGTGACCCAGTTGGCAAACTTTTTCGGAAACACCGACCACAGGTTGCCAGCTGACTCCAGCTGGTGCGGAAAGCGACCAGTTAATATGGCCGCTCTGGATGGCGAGCAGCTGGGCGCTGCGGTGTAAGCATTTTGAAACAAGGCACCTTCCCTGGCGATGCGGTCGAAAGTAGGGGTGCGCACCACAGGGTCGCCGTAAATACCGGCGTGGGGGTACGACCAGTCGTCGGCAATCAGGAACAGGACGTTGGGTTGCTTAACGGCAGGCACCTCTTTGGCAGGCTGCGATTCAGGTGTGCAGCTAATGGCGAGGAGGATTGAAAGGATAATCAGGAAAGAGTTTTTCACGCAGGTAAGTAGGTTAGGGGTTCAACCAGAAGGATTAAGTTACAAAAATCCCTCTACTTGCTGTACTGCCGCACCCTGCTTCTGTAGCAAAAACAGTCAAAAGTTCTATCATGAAACCCTCCAAGGGTTCTCTTTCATATAGTCGCACCAGATATGACCTGCTATTTTCTTCACAAGACAAACCCTTGGAGGGTTGAAGACAAACAGCCGCCACCTACTTCTTCTTATTATTTTTAAATTTATCGCCCCTGGTCTTCGGCTTCGTGTATTTCAGCACGATCTCCCTTTTGTAAGAGCCGCCCAGGTTCACCTTCTTGTTCTTGGCTATCTTTTCGTGAAAGCTCGGCCCGGCCAGGTCTTTCTTGGCATTCCGGTGTGGGTTCTTGTTGTCGCCGCTTTTGGCCCTTTCTTCGGGCAACAGCTGGTGCGAAATTTCAATGCCTTCCGGCATTTCCAGTAGCGGTATCTCATGCAGCATCAGCACCTCAATGGCCAGCTTGTACTCTTCCTCTCTGTCGGTGAAGAAAAGGATGGCGTTGCCTTTTTCTTCCATCCGGCCGGTACGGCCAATACGGTGGATATAGTTTTCGGGGAAATTGGGCGTGTCAAAGCTCACCACATGGCTCACGGTGGCCAGGTCCAACCCACGTGCCATGACGTCGGTGGCGATAAGGATGCGGTTTTTTCCGCTGTCGAAGTCCTCAATGGCCTTGATCCGGTTGTTCTGCGACTTATCGGTGTGGATGATGCCCATTTCCGGTGCGTAGGGGTCTTCCAGCAGGTCGTAGAGGAGGTCTGCGTTCTTTTTGCCGGTAACGAACACCAGCACTTTCTGGAAGGTGTCTTTGTCCCGCAGCAGGTGACTCAGCAGGTTGGCCTTGGTGTGGAAGTTGGGCACCCGGTAGGCTGTTTGCTCGATGGTTTCGAGGCGGGCACCGCTGATGGCAATAGATATTTTGACCGGAGCAATGAAGCTGTCGTTGATGAGCTCCTCCACTTCGTCGGTCATAGTGGCGGAAAACATGATGTTTTGGCGCCGTTCGGGGATGAGCTCAAACAGGTTGGTAAGCTGAAAACGGAAGCCCAGGTCGAGCATCACGTCCACTTCGTCGATTACCAGCTTTTTGATTTCTTTGAGCTGCACTGCCTTGCTGATGGCCAGGTCGTAGATGCGGCCGGGGGTGGCCACCAGGATGTCCATACCCTGGGCTACTGCCAGCGCCTGGGTTTTGATATTGGTGCCGCCGTATACACCCATCACCCGCACGTTCATGTATTTGGCGTAGGTGTTTACCTGCTCCACCACCTGCAGCACCAGCTCCCTGGTGGGCACGAGGATTAAGATGCGGGGATGCACCTGTTTCGAAAACTTCAGCTCCCTCAGCAACGGCAGCATATAGGCCAGGGTTTTGCCCGTACCGGTTTGTGCAATGCCCACCACATTTTTACCGGAGAGGACGACGGGAAAGGCCTCTTCCTGAATCGGAGTAGGCCGGGCAAAGCCCAGGTCATCGAGGGCATTGAGGAGGGGATTGGACAGGTTGAGTTCTCTGAAGGAATTCATGGGTTGTGCGACTTATCAAACGAACTGCAAAAGTCGGGAGTATTGGCGAGGTAAAAAAATGGGGGAAGGGATTGGGGCGGAGACCTTATGATAGAGCTTCTGGATTGTAATTCCAGAAGAGGGGTGTTCATTCCCCTCTTTTGGAACGCACGAGCTCCATTAACAAAGGAATTCCTGAATTTTTTCTCTGAGCGGTTGACAGACAGTCGCCGCTTTCTCCTTTATTTCTGAAGTTCCTAGGAACTTTACCAATGGCTGTTTTGGTAAATCGCCAGTTAAACTTTCTGAGAGCGAGGTATAGCTGTCTACTTAAGTAATAATCAATTTCCTTTTTATATCGATCAATACTTGTGTAAAAGTATGCCGAAACCCAGCCATCGAAAACATTGTAAATTTTTTCTAATAGTGAAAGAACTGTATACTGAATTTTTCCATTGCAGATATCCCTAATCTTGCTTTTTAAACGGTCAACATTTTCACGTGAAGGGTAGAATTGTTTGCCGTCGTATGTAATCGATAGAAATGTAAAGTACTCACCAGACAGGTTGATGATTTTTGTTTTTGTTTTATCATCTATCGGATGAATTTCCAGATTCAATTTTTTGAGTATTACTTGACAATCAATATATGATTGTTGGCATTTGTCCTGATTGTCGCAAAGTACCACAAAATCATCTGCATATCTGACGAGGGCATAGCCTTTAGCACTCATTTCAAGATCAAAGGGAGACAGATATATATTCGAAAACAATGGAGAAAGTGCATTTCCCTGAGGAATTCCAGAATTAAGGTTTTCGAAGTATTTTCGATCTTCCTTTTTAATCAATTCTAATCCTCCAACCTCTTGACTGAGGGAAGACATAATTAAATCATTGATAGAATCATCAGGAAGTTGGGGTAATATTTGAAGCTTTAATAGGGAGTCTTTATTTACAGAGCCATAAAAGTCAATTATATCAGCCTCTAAGACATAATTATTGCCAGCGTTGTGTATTTCCTTTATTCGTTCAATGGCATCCCGAATTCCGGTATTCTTTTGGTATGCGAAACTAATTCCACTACTGGTTTTCAGTAGTGGTGTGAATATATTCTCTAGTTCGATTGCTATAGATTTTATTACTAGGCGATCTGATACTTCAGGTACCTGTAACGGCCTCACTTTTCCATTTGATTTGGGAATTGCAACAGCTCTTGTTTTTGAAAAGTAGTATTTGCCTGAAAGAAGCTTTTTTGAAATAGAAGAAATTTTGTCTTCAATGTTGTCTGAAAAAGTACGAATTGTCTCTCCAGATAAGCCATGGGAGGACTTGTTAAGTTTGTTGAGTTTGCCCCACGCATTTAGTAGATTGTGTTTACTAGCTATTTGGTCAAGCAGAGTTTGTTTCATATCTGTGTTGCAAAGGCCTAAGAAAGACATGGTTGCGTCCGTATGACAGCTCTTTACAATATAGGAACAGAACATCTTATCGAGAAATAGAACCAAATGACTAGAGCCGTTCGGAACCTATTACACCAAAGTTGTTCTAGGGCAATCCTGACCTTAGGTGTTAGAGTTCGCCTAAAGTCTAACGCTGGCTTGACTTGAAGTTCAAGCGAAATCTCTTGGGCGTTTTGGACTACAGTTTTTTGGATTGTCGACTTGTGTCCAGTTCGAAATAGTACGGTTTATCCATGTTATTCAAATCTAGGTTTTTTCCTCACTTTCGCAAGTTTTTTTGAAAAATCGACTAATTGCTTGCACTCCTCACCAAATAAATGGCTTGATACCAACGTTTCCCTTGGCAATGTGCTGTCATACACACTGGCATCAAACGAGATCTGCACAGAACATCTTATCGAGAAATAGAACCAAATGACTAGAGCCGTTCGGAACCTATTACACCAAAGTTGTTCTAGGGCAATCCTGACCTTAGGTGTTAGAGTTCGCCTAAAGTCTAATCCAAGTAAGTCAAAGAACTTATGTCACCAGTGACAATCTTTATGCCAGATGGTTAAGTCTGCCATTATGTCTGAGTGGAATGGTTTCAATCAGCCTCCGTAGAAGCTTAAATGAAATCGGATTAAGGTGTTTTATTCCGGGTCGCAAACCCTAAGATAGGCCTTCGGAATTACAAACCCTAAAGAGGACTAAAAGTGGGCACTATAAGGAGCCTTCAGTCGTTGACGCTTGTTTGATAGACTGCAATTCACCTGAAATATTCGCCGTCTCTTCCTCCAGGTCATAGTAGTCCTGCAGACCGAGCCAAAACTTGGCGGTGGTGCCAAAGTACCGGCTCAATCGCAAAGCTGTATTTGCGGTAATTCGCCGGTTTCCTTTCAGGATCTCACTGATCCAGTTTTGAGGCACCTGAATGTCTTTGGAGAGTTTATAGGCACTAATGCCCAAAGGCGACAGAAACTCTTCTGCCAGCACCTCTCCGGGGTGAATATTGGGTAGTTTTTCTGTTGTGTCCATCATTAGTGATAGTCTATAATTTCAACCAATGTGGCGTTTCCATCTGCCCAATTAAAAATGATCCGCCATTGGTCGTTTATCCTGATACTGTAGTAGTCTTTTAAATTGCCGCTAAGTTTCTCCAGCCTGTTGGAAGGAGGTATCCCCATAGCTCTCGTTTGCAACGAGGGCTGCTGAGATCTGCGCTGGTAGCGCATTATTCAATCAATATACCAATTAATCCTTTTCCATGGTTGTAATTCCTGACACTACTATATAGATAGTCATCTGGGCGCTAATGAAAAAGAAAGTGTTTTTTATCCGCTTCACAGACCCTGCGATTGGACTTCGGTTCTGCCAATGAGCTTGCCTGCCCCTTTTTCTATTTTTAAGTATTGAAATATTCAAAAATCACCTTATTTATGATTATTATTGTAAATAAGACGATTATAACATTCTTATTTAATTAAAATTAAGAAAATAGTATGACTTTACAGTCTGTATCGGAGAAGCAAATCATAGAACGCCTCAAGTTTGAGAACCCGTGGTGGGTCACCGGGGCGATCGAGGATTTCTATAACGAGATGCCCAGGAGGCTGTATTTCGGCCTGTTCAAAACGCTGGCCTACGAAACGGAGGTGCGCAGGGCCCTGATATTGATGGGGCCACGGCGGGTGGGCAAAACAGTCATGCTGTATCATACCGTGCAGGATTTGATTGCTTCAGGTGTTCCCGCCAATAAGATCATCTTTATTACGGTGGAAAGCCCTGTTTATCTGAATGTAGGGCTGGAGCAAATGCTGCAATACGCCATGACGGCAGCTGGCCAGGAAGAGCTGTCTGGTCTTTATGTGTTCTTCGACGAGGTTCAATACCTGAAAAACTGGGAGGTTCACCTCAAGTCGCTGGTTGACAGCTACCGGACATGCAAATTCATAGCGTCGGGTTCAGCGGCAGCGGCGTTAAAGTACAAGAGCTTGGAAAGCGGGGCGGGCCGGTTCACGGATTTCCTGCTTCCGCCGCTCACCTTCAACGAGTACATCCATTTGAAAGGGCTGGAAAATTTAATCAGGCCTTCAAAGGTAGCCTGGCGGGGGGCTGATATCGACTTCTATTCTACCACCCATATTGAGGAGCTCAATAAACATTTTATTGACTACATGAATTTTGGAGGCTACCCGGAAGTCATTTTTTCGGAGAAGATTCAGGCCAACCCGGGGCGGTTTATCAGGCAGGATGTGATCGACAAGGTGCTGCTGAGGGATTTGCCAAGTTTGTATGGCATTCGGGATGTGCAGGAGTTGAACTCGCTGTTTACCACCATTGCGTACAATACTGGCAACGAGTTTTCGCTGGAGACGCTGAGTAAAGAATCGGGAGGCGTGAAGAAGCAGACGATCAAGACCTATGTCGAGTATTTGGAGTCTGCGTTTTTGATCAAGACGGTCAGAAGAGTAGGGCAGGATGCCAAGCGGTTTCAGCGGGATAACTTTTTTAAGATGTACCTCACCAACCCATCCCTTCGGGCGGCTTTGTTCTCGCCTATGTCCGCCACCGACGATATGATTGGCAACATGGTGGAAACGGCGATCTATGCCCAATGGATGCACCGTGACTGGTTCACTCCGTGGTATGCCAGGTGGCAAAATGGGGAAGTGGATTTGGTTGCTCTGTCGGAGGCTAAGTTTGAGCCGCTGTGGGCGCTGGAGGTGAAGTGGTCGAACAGGTACTTCGAAAAGCCCAGAGCGTTAAAAAGTTTGCTGAAGTTCAGTGCCGAAAATGGTCTGAAACATGTGCTGGTGACCACCATCGATAAGGAAGGAAGCAAAGAGCTTGAGGGAGTCAGTTTGCACTATTTTCCGGCAGCCACTTATGCTTATACCGTTGGCAAGAATACTTTGAAAATGAAGGGCGGGTAAAATCGAGCGCTCTTGGATTTGAAGGGCTACGACGAGATTCCAACCTGGTTGGGGTGTTTTGGTCGGGTCACAGACCCTATGATAGACCTTCGGAATTTCAAATTCCGAAGAGCGGGTGCATGTTAATTTCTCTTCACCTCGTACCACAGCTCCACCATGCCATTCTTGTAAGCAGTGACGTCCTTGAGGTGCAGGGGCTGCTCCACGCCTATGTAGTCAAAAAACAAGAGCCCTTCTCCCAATAGCATCGACTTTACTGTAACGATGATTTCGTCAACTAGTCTGGCCCGAAGCAAGTCCCGGGCTATGACAGCGCCACCTACCACCCAGATGTTTTTGTAGGCGGGCTTCAGCCGATCAGTGACCAGCTTTTCAAGGTTGCCTTTATAAAAAGAGACATTCACCCTGGCGGACTTCAGCGGTCGCCTGGTGAGGACTATTACCGGCTTATTTCCGTAGGGCCAGCCCAGTGCCAGGGCATGTTCATAGGTTTTAGCACCCATTACATAGCAGTCGATGCCCTCGAGAAAGGTTGTGATTTGTTCGTCAGTTAGGTCGATACCCCTTTCATACGTATCAGGCGTTTCAATCCACGACACGTCGTTGTCCTTTCTGGCAATAAAGCCGTCGAGGCTGGAGACCATGTGTAGGGTGACTTTGGACGGGGTGGAGCTCATTTCTTTCTATTTGACCTTTAGCCGTATCACATAAATGGAGTCTGTGGAGAAAATATGAATACTGTTGCTGCTAAGGGTAAAGCCAGCATTAAAAAGCTCTTCAGCACTCATCATGCTGAGCGAATCGACGGTTGCTTGGTCAAGTTTGCCCTCGTACATATAGGGAAGGCCATTGCTCAGCTGGCGTGACTTAGTCAAAACTGTGGAGGACTTCGCTTGCAGCGTCCGCTTCATGTCATGCTTGGTTGTGAGGAGCTTGGTGAGCGTGAGTGAGGTACTGCTCAGTTCAGTCAGCGAAAATATTCCCCCAAAGTTAAGCTTGTCCTGATCGGCCTTGTCGTCAAACGTATGCTCGATATACTTGTCGTCGATCACTTTCCAGCTGCCGAAGGATCCATTGTAGAAAAACTTTCCGTTGGGATAATAGCTCAGCGAAACATTCATTGGCGAGGGAAGTGTGTGGCCTTTGTTCTCGGTGGCATCTTCAAATACCCTCCAGTAGCCACCGGTCAAAGTAGCTAAAGCCTGATCGTTGAGCATGATGGCGTCAGGGTTACTGAGTTTGAAGCTCTTAGGCTGTGCGATAGCGGAAGTCAACAAAAGATAACAGGCGGCAGAGAAAAAATACTTTACAGCTTTCATGACATAGCGGGTAAGTTGCAAAAATGCCAATGCTAACGGTTCGTCCGACAGGTGGCTTTCATGTAACTAAAATAAACATTCTTTGCGCTCGGGGTTCATTTTTCTTGCAAAATCTAACCAGCGCAGTGACTGGTGAAGACACCGACGCTGTCAGGAAGAAATAGAAATGCAGACAAGTTAATGTGCGGCGAAGCATACAAGTACATGTAAAAGAACACCAATGCCAGTATTGGAATGTTTTTCAAGCTGTGGTTTAATTTACGGTAATCACCACATTTCCCTTTTTGCCAGCCAAAGACCATTGAAACGCTCCATTTTCTGCAAATCGTGAACAAGGAAAATAATTCCGACAATTAGTTCCTATCATTTTCGTGTTTCGGGTTTGTCTCCTACATTTGCTATTATTTGTAATAAGTCTAAATAATAATAAGACAAATAAAGGATGACGAGACTGGTACTTGTATGGATGTTAGCTTGTTGCACACAGGCCGTGTGGGGCCAGGCTTTCGAAGGTCATGCCACCATCACAGGGAAGGTCACCTCTGCGTCGGGTGAAGAGATGGCAGGAGCCAGTGTGTTATTGAAAGGTACCACCACGGGAACTGTGACAAGTGTGGGTGGCAGTTTCGAAATCGCCCACATTGCAGCCGGATCTTATGTGCTTCAGGCTCATCTGCTGGGGTTTGAGGGGTTTGAGAAAGAGGTGAGATTGGCGGCTGGTCAACGTTTGAGGATTGATATCACGCTTGAGGAGGCCAGCTATGAGCTTGACAATTTGGAAATAGTGGGCAAATCGGAAAGCACCGAGGTTCGTGAGCTGCCCTATGCCGTGTCGGTAATAAATACGAAAAATTTATACAACAGCACTTCCAATGCCAAAGAGGTGCTCAACCGTGTGCCTGGTGTGAGGGCCAGGGAAGACGGCGGCGTTGGCTCCAACCTGAGCTTTACGCTCAACGGCTTTTCCGGTGATCAGGTGAAGTTCTTCCTGGACGGCATCCCTATGGACAACTATGGGTCGTCACTCAGCCTCAACAATATTCCCGTCAACACCATAGAGCGCATAGAGGTTTACAAAGGCGTGGTGCCGGTGTGGCTGGGTACCGATGCCCTTGGTGGTGCAGTGAACATTGTATCGAACAAGCGCCACAACTTTATTGATGCTTCCTATTCTCTGGGGTCGTTCAATACGCATTTGGTGTCGCTGAATGGCGCTTATACGCACCCACAAAATGGATTTACCGTAAGGGCAAATGCCAATGTCAACTACTCCGACAACAGCTACCGGGTGTGGGTGCCGGTAAAGGAGGGGAACAACATTGTGGATTCGGCTAATGTGAGAAGGTTCCACGACCAGTACCGCTCGGGTGTGGTGAAGCTGGAAGCTGGGGTCGTCAATAAGCCCTATGCCGACAACCTGCTGCTGGGGCTGATGGTATCGGGCAACGACAAGGAAGTGCAGACGGGCGCCACGATGAACAGCGTGTATGGAGGGATCTTGAGAAACAGCCAATCGGTTATTCCCTCGCTGAAATACAACAAGGAAAACCTGCTGGTAAAAGGATTTAACCTAAGCTTGAATAGCGCTTTTAATGCGACAAAAAGCCAGGTGATTGACACTTTGAGAGGAGTAACTTACAATTGGCTGGGCGACACCACCTATACTCCCAATTCCAACGATGGCGAGTTGTCACGGACTTTTACCACGCTGACCGACGGTGAGTTCAACAGTCAGGTCAACGCCGGTTATATCATCAATACCCAACATTCACTGGCCTTTAACCATTCTTTTTCTCACTTCGAAAGAGAGGTGTTTGACAGAGAAAACCCTGACAGAATCGAAAATCGGTTTCCTAAGGCCATCAACAAGCAGGTGATGGGACTGGCTTACAAATTCGACGCCAGCGAAAAGTGGAGCACCACCGTGTTTGGCAAGTTTTACCTGCTGAAAGCTGCCACGAGTAAGCAGTTCGACTTTGGGCTGCCGACCCAGCGGACGGAGGCTACTGAAAGTAGAAAACAAAACCTGGGTTATGGACTGGCCAGTACTTATTTCTTATTGCCCAAACTTCAGATGAAAGTTTCCTACGAACACACCTACCGCATGCCCTGGGCAACTGAGATTTTTGGAGATGGTCTGTTTGTGCAGCCCAACCCCGACCTGGGGCCAGAGCAGAGCGACAACCTGAACCTGGGAGCGGCCTACCAGTTCACACTCAAGCGCCACAACCAACTCACGCTCGAGAGCAGCTTTGTTTATCGGGAGTCGAAGGATCTGATATACCAGGTGGTGAGAGTGGCGAGCCCGGAAACGTATTACGAGAACCTGGCCCAAACGAAGGTGGTGGGTATGGAAGGCAGTGTGAGCTACCAGTGGAAAAAGTTGTTGAGGGTGGGTGGAAATGTCACCTTTCAGGACATTACCGACCAGGCCGATTCGGTGTACAATGAATCTTACACCAACACAGGCTACCAAAGGAATTTCCAAAAGGGATACCGGCTGCCCAACACCCCTTATTTTTTCGGACATGCCTTTGCAGGCTTAACGTTTCAAAACGTAGCGGGCAAAGGGTCTTCTTTGAATGCGAATTACTATTTCAATTTCGTTCAGAAGTATTTCTTAAGCTGGGCTGAGCTGGGCTCCAGAGACACCAAGAAAGTCATTCCGCAGCAGGCTTCCCACGACGTGGAGCTGTCTCTAAGCCTCAGAGAGAGCAAATACAATATTTCGCTGGAATGCAGGAACCTGGCCAATGCCAGGCTGTACGACAAATACTATTTGCAGAAACCGGGAAGGGCATTCTACCTGAAGCTCAGGTATACACTTTAATCAATTTCAACAAACACAAATAGTCAAAACAGAAGGATATGTTTTCTAAAAATCAATTCAAGCCATGGGCTATGCCGGCACTGATCTTAAGTGCGGCCATTTTCTTCACAGGATGCGGTGGGTCGGACGATCCCGAACCGGAAGAAACAGAGAGTCCGTTTGTGGTATCGCTGGCGATTCAGGGCAGCGACAATGGATTCACTTACTATTCCGTGCCTTTCAGTGATGTGATGACAGGCTCACTTTCGGCAGTAGGCCAGGGCATTGAGCAGCCGGGCTACTACGACTTTACCCAAATCGGCAGCACCATTTACAGCATTGGTGGCCTCGACGATGTGAATGTGGTGGGTATCTCGAAAAATGAAGATGGCTCTCTGGAGCAGGTTGGCGATATTTCCTTTGTTAATAGTCTGTCGGACATCATCAAAGCGGACGATAATACGCTGGTGGCCCTGGAGCTTTCGGCAACTTCTGATCAGGTAAAGTTCCATACCATTGACATCAATTCGGTCGCTGTCAAATCAACCGTATCACGTCCTGTGTCTGACCTGGTGTCTGAGTATTCTGCTGCCTATGGGGGCATGAGAATCAGTGGTGATTATCTGTACCTGGCGTACTATGTGAGCGACCCCACTACCTACAACACCCCTTCTACTGAGCAAGCTGAAGTAGCTGTGTATTCTTATCCAGCCTTCGAATTTCAGAAAATAATGACCGACTCCAGGGTAGGGCCTATTGGTGGCTTCAATGTAAAGGCGGGCTTGATCAAAGACGAAAAAGGAGATGTGTACGCCTTGTCGCATTCCAATCCTGCCAATGGCTATAGCCAAACTACAAAGAGTGCTGGTATTCTTAAAATTGAGAGTGGAGCCACAGCCTTCGACGAGGAGTATTTTCTCGACATTGAGGAGCTGACTGGCGGCAAAACCACTGCCCACCTCATGTACCTTGGCGATGGCAAGGCTTTTGCCGAAATCAATATGGCTGACCGTGCCGATCAGGCAAGATGGTCTGACGGCCCTTTGCGGTCGGCGGTGATCGATCTTTACGCCAAAACCGTCACCTACATCAGCGGAGTGCCTGAGCATGCAGGGCAGGGTCGCCGACTGGCAGCAGTGCACGACGGCGACTTCGTGTATATGTGCGTTCCTGAGGCTACGGGCATTTTCGTGTACAAAATGGATGTGAAAAACTTCACCGCAACCAAAGGTGCAGAGGTAGAAGCAAACTTCGTCGCTGGATTCTTCAAGCTATAATATTTGAACTGCCAACCTCCGGCCTGGTGGGCAGGCCGGAGGTTGTTGCTGATCTTGACTGTCGATGAAAAACAAAAAAAGGAAGGCTAAAAACAAAAGTGCCATCAGGCGGCTTAACGATTGGCTGCACCTCTGGCTGGGGCTGACTTCCGGAGTCATTGTTTTAGTGGTGAGCCTTACCGGGTGCATCTATGTTTTTCAGCAAGACATAAAAGATGCACTGGAACCATGGCGTTTTGTAGAGGCGCAGGATCAACCTTATGCTCCTCCCAGTCAGCTGCTCGACACGGCTCAAGCTTATATGCCTGGTGCGAAGGCTACCGGCTTGACTTATGCCACCCGGAAGGGTGCTGCAGCGGTTGGTTTTTCCTCTTTTGAAGAAGGGAAACGCAGCTTTACGGTCGTTTTTATGAATCCGTATACCGCTGGGTTTCTCCGGAAGCAGCAGACCATTGGTAGCGGGCAGTTTGATTTTTTTCGTTTCATCATCGATGGGCACCGTGCACTCTGGCTGCCCTATGAGATTGGCCGACCGATTGTTGGCGTTGCCACTTTGGTCTTTCTGGTTTTGCTCGTGACTGGTCTGGTCATGTGGTGGCCTAAAAACAGAAAGAAGGCAGAAATGAAAAAGGGGCTTACGATAAGATGGAACGCCAGTTTTAAGCGGGTTAACTATGATTTGCACAATGTGGTGGGTTTCTATAGCCTGATATTGGCACTGGTGCTGGGCATCACAGGCCTGGTGTACAGCTTTGAGTGGTTTGCCGATGGACTCTATTATGTGACATCGGGAGGAGAGAGCCGACCCGAGCACAGTCACCCTCACTCCGATGTATCGAAGGCTGGCCTCGTACAACATAATGATAGCATTTCACCATTAGATCGAGCCTGGTACAAAGCCGTGGCGCTGGAGCCTGATGCACAGGGGTGGTATATGACACCTATCCTCAGCGATGAAGACGATGCGATTGAGCTAATTGCCTATCAGGATGATGGGGCATTCTATAACCACAATACTTATTTTTATGACCGATACACACTGGAGCCTTACCGCACCCGGGGAGACAGGTTTGTGGAGGCAGGCTTTGCCGATCAGCTGGCCATGCTGAACTACGATATGCACGTGGGGGTGGCATTGGGTTTGCCCGGAAAAATACTGGCTTTCTTTGTCAGTTTGATTTGTGCGAGCTTGCCAGTCACCGGGTTTATGGTGTGGTTGAACAAAAAGAAGAAATCAAAAAAGCGGGAAAAGATTCGGCCTTAGCCAATACACGACCAAGCAAAAAAATGAAGAGTTTGCAAACGGTTGGGTTCAAAGGAAAAAGAAAGGCCATCGTCAGATGGCCTTTCTTTTCAGGTATTTTTGATGTCTGCTATTTATCTACTTTGATCGAATTTTTGTCAATAACATCCCCTTTGGCATCAAGCTCCACCACTTCATAGCCTAGCTGCTCCAGCTTTTCCCGATTGGTGGCGCCATCGCCAACAACGAGGATATAAATACTGTCGTCGTCGAGGTATTTCTTCGCCAGTTTGTTGATTTCGTCTTTTGAAATCGTATTGATGATTTTTGTCTGCTGGTCTACATAGCTTTTATCGAGGTTGTAATGAGCGATCGTCCGCAGGAAGCCCGCCTTCTGACCCGGCGTTTCATAACTTCTTGCATCCCGCTGACCAACTGAATTTCTCATAAAGGCCAGCTCATCGTCAGTAATGCCTTTTTCCCGATAGTCAGTGATCTCTTTCATAAATTCCACCACGGCACTGTCGGTAGCTGTTGCCAACACCCCCGCATAGGCCTGATAGGGCCCCGGGTCTTCGGTAGAGCTGAAATAAGCGCCGGCACCATACGTCCAGCCTTTGTCTTCCCTTAGGTTGAGGTTGATGCGGCTGTTGAAAGCGCCTCCAAGCGGATAGTTCATCAGGTAGGACTTGAAATAATCACCCGTCGCATCGTATTTCAGGTCGGTCATGTAACCCACACGGATTTGTGACTGAGGTGCGTTAGGCTTGTCGACCAGATAAATCTTGGTTTTGTCACCAGGCTTAGCGGGAGGCAGCGTTGGAATGGCCACTTTTTTGTTGGGCCAGCTTTTCAGGAAGCCCAGTTTTGGCAAGATATCTTTCTGATCAACATCCCCCACAATTACCAGCTCGCCCAGGTTGGGCGAGTAGTACTTGTTGTAGAACGCTTTTACGTCGTCGAGGGTGATATTGGCCACCGTTTCTTCTATGCCAGAAGTTGGCACTGAATAAATATGCTCATCGCCATACAGCAGCCTGTCAAATACCTGCCCGGCAATAGCTGATGGATCCTGCTGGCTGGCCTTTATGCCTTCCATTTGTTGCTTGATCACCCTGTCAAAGTCGATTTGCTGGAAGCCTGGTCGCAGGAGTTTTTCCTCCGCAAGCTGTAGCGTTTTGTCGAGGTTCTTCTTCAGTGTGTTAATACTCACCACCGTCGAGGTACGGTTGGCATAGATATTAATGCTGCTGCCAATCTTCCGCAGCTCTTCCTGCATGGCTTCGGCCGAGTAGTTTTGGGTCGACTCATCCATCATGGAAGCTGTGATTTGTGCAAGCCCGCTTTTCTTTGGGTCGGCTGCATCGAACTTGTGGCCGCCTACCAGCGTCAGCTGTATGGCCACGGTCGGTATTTCATTGCTTTTTGTGCCAATCACCTTAATGCCGTTGTCGAATTTGGTTTCCCAAAACTCAGGCACTTTTACGAGCGGGCTCGGGCCGGAAACGGGTCTTTTGCTTCTGTCGAAAGGCTCGTTGGTGGGTTTTTTATAGTTAAGGCCGGTGTAGTCCGTTTTTGGAAATGCGCTGACGCCACTTGTTGGCTTCTCAAAATTGTCAGGCTTGGCGGGGGCCGTTTCTGCATTGGGCAGGTAGCTGAGAATAACGCCAGGCTTGTTGTATATATACTTATTGAACACCCGCATCACGTCGTCGGCTGTGATGTCGAGGTAGCGCTGCAGGTCTTTTTTGATCAGGTTGGGGTTGCCGAATGCGTACTGGTATCTTGATAGCTGTGATACTTTGCCGCTCACACTGGCCAGCCCGTTGATGGTATTCGACTCCTGGTTGGCTTTGAATTTTTTCAGGTCATCTTCGCTCACACCATTTTTGGCGAATTCGTCCAGTATCTGGCGCATTGCTGTTTCGAAGTCGGCCAGGGTTTGCCCAGGGTAGGGCAGCACAAACATGGTAAACTCGCCTGAAAGCTCTGCCGCCGGATGGAATACCGACGCCTGAATGGCTTTCTGGGTCAATACAAATTTTTTGAAGAAGTAAGAGCTTTGCCCAGTTCCCAAAATCTCTGAAAGGCAATCAAGCGCTGCTTCGTCAGGGTGCATATTGGGCACGGTAGGATAAGTGAACATCAGTGCTGGGAAGCGGATGTTGTTGTCGACATGCGAAATGTAGCGATCGGCGGGAATCACCGGGGCGTCCAGCTTCATTTTTGCTACCTCCGGCCCTCTCGGAATACTTCCAAAATACTTTTCAACAAGGGTGATCACCTTTTTCGGATCAACATCGCCACCCACAGTGAGGGAGGCGTTGTTAGGGCCATACCACCGCAGGAAGAAGTTTTTCAGGTCTTCCAGATTAGCCCTGTCGAGATCCTCCAATAGTCCGATGGTCGACCACGAGTAAGGGTGCCCATAAGGATACACGGCGGCAATCGTCTTTTCGTTCCACATACCGTAGGGAGCATTGAGCACGCCCTGGCCTTTTTCGTTCTTCACAGTCGCCCGCTGCACTTCGAATTTTTTCGTTGTCACAGCGTCGAGGAAGAAGCCCATCCTGTCAGCCTCCAGCCACAGCATGGTTTCCAGCTGGTTGCTGGGCACTGTTTCGAAATAGTTGGTTCGATCACGGTTGGTGGTGCCATTTAGCGTACCGCCCGATTCTGTAACAATCTTGAAATGTTCTTCATCGGCCACATGATCCGATCCCTGGAACATCATGTGTTCGAAAAAGTGAGCAAAGCCAGATTTGTTGAGCTCCTCCCTGGCAGAGCCCACGTGGTAAGTAACGTCGACATGCACCAGCGGGTCGGAATGATCTTCGTGAATGATCAACGTCAAGCCGTTGGCCAGTTCGTATTTTTCATAAGGAATCACCAGCTCATCACCGGTTTTTGTCACCTTTTCGATGAGCTTGGTTTGTGATTGGGAGGTCAATGCCATCGAAATGGCAAGACAGATAAGTAGCAGTTTTTTCATTCGAACATAGATTAGTTAAAAAGTAGCATTGAGTCTTTAACGTTTGATTACGAAAAAGTGGTGTTGCGGATATAATTTAGTACAAAACTGTGGTTCTAATAGGGTTTCGAAAGCAAAATAACCTGAATCAGGCTTTTATTGGACTTTCGGCTTATATTTTTCTGTATGAAGGTAATTCTTTGAGGCCATAGTGCCATGTGATGGCTGGCAGAGGTGTGTTGCACACTTCTGTCGATCCCTTAATTTGAAACCAGCTGATAATAGGTACTTCTCCCACCACCTTCTGCTTTTGTCAGTATGTGTTTTGCTACCAAATCCTGTATGTCTCTCAGGGCGGTGTCGGGGGAACACCCGGTTATCTTCGCCCACTTGGAGGTGGTGAGGTTGCCTTCAAAGCCGTCCATCAGTTTTTCGAGCATGAGCTTCTGACGCTCGTTGCCTAACAAAAGTGCGTTCTTGTTCCAGAAGGTATGCTTGAACATCACCGCATCCAACACATCGTACGATGCATTGAGCGAGTTGAGCAGGCAGTTTAAAAACCAGTCGAGCCAGCTGGTGATATCCACATCCCCCTGCTGGGTTTTTTCAAGTATGTCGTAATAAGCTTTTCGCTCCTTCCTTATCTGCGCCGACATGCTGTAAAACCTTTGGGGCATGCCGTCGGCCCTGGCCAGCAGCATATCGGCGATGGCCCTGGCTATTCTGCCGTTGCCGTCCTCAAAAGGGTGTATGGTAACGAACCATAAGTGGGCTATGGCGGCTTTCACAACCAGGTCATTGCTGTCGTTTTCGTTGAGCCAAAGCAGGAACCTGTCCATTTCTTCATCGACGTGCTTGGCCGGTGGTGCTTCAAAATGCACTTTTTCCTTGCCCAGTGCTCCTGATACCACCTGCATGGGGCCGGTGGAATCGTCTCGCCACTTGCCCACGAGCACTTTGTACATGCCGCTTCTGCCGGTTGGGAACAGGGAGCTGTGCCAGGCGAATAGCCTGTCTTTTGTCAAAGGGGCGTTGTATTGCTGGGTGGCGTCCAGCATCATATCGACTACACCGTCTACATCCCTGTCGGAGGGGACGAGTCCGGATATGTCCATGCCTAAGCGACGAGCCACCGAAGAACGCACCTGCTGCGGATTCAGGATCTGGCCTTCTATTTCAGTTGATTTCAGCACGTCGAGGGTGAGCGTTTCCAGTACCGCTTCATTTTGCAGCACAAACCCCAACGATTCCATTTTGCCTACCAGCTTCCCTTGCAAGTGGCGCACCCTGCCTAGTAGTGGTGTGAGCTGTTCCTGCCTCCATTCAAAGGCTGGCCAGCTGGTTTTCTGATAGATGTATGGTATTAATCTCCGCATAATATGCGGTAAATATACCTGTTATTCTCCGCATTCAGAAATAATATCCGCAAATTATGCGGTAAATAAGAGAGCTAATCGCCGCAGTGGTGCCACCAGCTATCGCTGTGGGCACCACCTAAGAGGGTTTCGGCTCCGTTTAGCATGAGACTACAAAAGTTTGGATTGGCCGAAGGAGGCTGTATGACCAACCTGGCTAATGCGATCTTTCTTTTCAGTAAAACAGCTGAAACTTTTGTAGTCTTTCGCTGCCTGGTCACTAGCCAGTCGTGCCACCAACCTGGCAAAGGCCATCGTTGTGGGCACGACTTGCGGGACTACTCATCTCCACAAAAGATCGACGTGAAATAAGTTGCGAAATGCTATTTCTTCTTTTTCTCTCTGGCCTTATCCAGGTTTTCCTCTACCCTGAATTTTACAATCTGGCCGATAAGGTCTAGCGGCAGCGTCTTATCGATGGGAAACTGAACCGAGCCTTTAGCGCCTTTGTAGCCAGACAGTTCTTTTTTGAAAGCTTCAATACCGGAAGGGGTGGGGTAAAAGCCGATGTGTTTATCGTAGCCGGCGTAATACACCAGCATGCCCTCAAGCATGAAGGCTGGCATGTTGTAGCTAATCTTCTCTATTGCCTGAGGGGCTGCTTTTTTGATCGTTGCCCTCAGACTTCCCATCAGTTGCTGTGTTTTTTTAGGAAATGCGGCGAAGTATTCTTCAACAGTTTTGAATTTGTGAGAAGGTGCTGCTTCCATGGTGTTTTACTTTTTTGAGGTAGACTGGACTCTTTGGTTGTTCTCCTTTAGTCTGAATGCAACCAGCTGCGCAATCAGTTTCAGTGGCATGGGTTGGTTTAGCGGAAATTGCGCCGTCGACTTTTCGGTAGTAAAGGGAGCTATGGCTTTTTGGAAGGCCTGGTCACCCGCTGGCACCGGATACATGCCGATATGCTTTTTCCAGGCGGCGTATGATACCAGAAAACCATTTTGTTTGAAAGCAGGCATGTTGTAACTGATCAGCTCTTCTGCCTGGGGTGCCGCTTGTTTAATTGTTTGCCTCAGGGCTGTCAAAATTGACTGCACCTCCTCAGGAAAAGTGCCGATATACTCATCGACTGATTTGAATTTTGCTCCCATTACCTAATGTTTTTGTAGTATCCGACGTAACAAAAATACCTTTATCCTTATAAATTCCTCCGGTGCAGAAGCGGCAATTGGAGGGGTGGTTTGCGGCAAGGGTCGCTAGTGCCCTTTAGTCATTTAATGGTCGTGCCACCAACTTGGCAAGGGCCTTCGTTGTGGGCACGACATGCGGCAGTGGTGCCCACAGCGATAGCTGGTGGCACCATCTCAGAGGAGTTCGGCTCCCGTTTGCAAGAGACTACAAAAGTTTGGATTGTCAACTTTAGGCTGGGCAGCCAGCCTGGCTCATGCCGCAGTGTTCCTCAGCTAAACCAGCGAAACTTTTGTAGTCTTTTGACGCCTCTTCATTTGGACAGACTTTCAATTTCCTCATTGCACTGCTTACGAAGCGATGCCAGTATCTTCTGCGATGCCTTGTCTTGTACCAGGTTTTTTGTTTCCCATGGATCGTTGACAAGGTCGTAAAGTTCTTCAGAATCTGGAATATCCCTGTACCTGAAGTACTTGTATTTCTCGGTTCGAATGCCCTCACTGGCAGCGATAGGCTTAAAGTCCCAGAGGTGTTCGCACAGGAAGGCGTCCCGTCGTGGTACAGCCATTTTCGTTTTTTTGGTGTGACCGGTGAGGCTCATGCCCTGATAAGACGCTGGAATTTTGGCCTGAGCAAAGTCAAGGATAGTGGGAGCAATGTCGGCATTCAGTGCCATGTCTTCCACCGTTTTTGAACCAACGCCTGACGGATGATAGATAATCAGTGGCACACGCAGCGACGGTTCGTACATCAGCCACTTGCCAGCGAGCTGGCGTTCCCCGAGAAAGTAGCCGTTGTCGCCCATGAGGATGATGACTGTGTTTTTATCAACTCCTTTTGCTTCCAGCGCTGTTCGTATTTTGGCGATGGCTCGGTCTATCCCGGTGATCATCCGGTAGTAGCCCTTTACCATTTGCTGGTATTTTTCCGGGCTTTCGAACCGCCAGTTCCAGCGGGTTCGGTTGAAGCCTTCTCGCACAGGCAACGGCAGCTTCATGAAATAGTTGTCGTCGGCCATGGCCGGGCCTGGGATAGTCACATTTTTGTACAGGCTGTCTACCTCCTGGGGCCAGAAGTACTGCAGCGGCGAGCTATCGTCGGCGTGAGGCGCATGGAAGCTAATGGAAAGGCAGAACGGCTTGTCTTCTGGCGCATTTTCGATAAAATCGATGGCATTGTCCCTGATCACGTCGGTGGTGTGTTTGTGCCTGGTGCCTTCTTCTACCAGCCTGAAGTAGGCCCCAACGGGTTCGGGCTTGTATACGTCGAAAAGGCTCGTGTCTCTTTTGTTTTCAAAATTGACACCCATTTTCCCCAAAAATCCGCTGTAGTAGCCCTCACTTTTCAGCACGGATGGATAACTGTTGTCGGTGAATTCATTGTTGATCGGAGGCTGCTGGAAAGTGTACTTGTGTTTCCTTTCGTACAGTCCGGTGATGATGGTAGCCCGGCTGGCTGCGCAAATGGGGGTGGTGACGAAGGCATTTTTGAAGTAGACACCCTCACGGGCCAGCTTGTCCATTTCCGGTGTTTGAATGATTGTGTTACCCGCATAGCCCAGGGCATCCCAGCGTTGGTCGTCGGTGAGAATGAAAACGATGTTGGGCCTGGACTTTTGCCCATACACGTAGCCAGAGAAGCAAATCAGGAGGAGGGTTAGGAGGTTTTTTGACGTCATGGGAGAATCGTTTTTAGCGTAAAGTCAGGCTGTCGGTTGCTTCTGTAGCTCCTTCGCAAAGCAGATGCTGCTGGCCATATTGGCATATTGTCCATAGTTTTCGATCACCGTGTAGCCAGCTTTTTTGTATAACCGGATGGCATTTTCGTACTGCCTGCCGGTTTCTAAAATACAATATTCGCAGGAAAGCTCTGTAGCCCATCGCTCTAACTCGTAGAGAATTTTAGAGGCAATTCCCCGCCCTCTGCCTTCAGGAGAAGTGTACATTCTTTTGACTTCCATAGTGGTGGCGTCGAATTTTTTGATAGCGCCGCAGCCGAGAGCTGTTTCTCCATCGTAAGCCACCACTACGTGCCTGATCTTGTCGATGTGATTGTATTGGGCATAAAAGGCATGGTCTTCACCGTCCATGGCTGTCACGTACACATCCAGTTGCTTGACAAGCTTGACGAAGTCTGGATTTTCAGAAGTGGTTCGTTGTAATTGAAACATGCTCAATTACAATATCTGCATTTTCTCGAACAAACCGGCTCTGTAGGCTTTGCCAATGGGTATCGTTTCTCCGCCCACTTTCGCCACACTATGTTCTATCAGGTCGATATATTCCAGGTTGATCAGATAGGATTTGTGCACTCTGCAGAAAATCGAGGCAGGCAACTTATCTTCAATACTCTTGAGTGTGTGGCTCACCGTAAACTTCTTATTGCCCGCCATATGCAGGATGGTGTAATTGCTTTCGCCTCTGACAAATAATACTTCTTCCGCTTTGATGGGCTTCAGAATGCCACCATCCCTAACGAAGAGCTTTCCTGGTGTTCCGGCCGCTAATGCCGATCTGTTTTTCTTTAGTGCCAGCTGAATATTTGCGAGCACCTCTTCTTCCTTAAATGGCTTCACGATATAAGCTGCGGGATTTACTCCCTTTACCCGCTCCAGCGTTTGTGCATCGTAGTAAGAGGTGATGAAAATGAATGGCACAGGAAGGAGGGCATTAACCTTCCTGGCCAGAGCAATGCCGTCTTCGGATCCTTTTATATTGATGTCGAGTAGCAGCAGATCCGGCGAGGTGGCTGCGATTTGTGGAAGCGCTTCTGCGGCCGTTTCAGCCATGCCGGCTATTTCGTGACCGGCCTGCTCGACACACAGCCTGAGGTCATAAGCAATGATGGGTTCGTCTTCAACTATAAACAGTCTGGCCATAGGGTTGGGAAAGTTTGATGGTGAAACAGGTGCCGTTGGTGCTATCGACAGACAACGTGCCTTTGATGGAGCGGACAAGTGCTTCGATCAATTGCATGCCAAACGACTGCTGGGGATTTTCGAGGCCAACACCATTGTCGGAAATACTGAGAGAAATATGCTCAGCTGCAGCAACAAGAGATACCGAAATCGCCGAGCCCTTTTTGTCTGGTGCTGGGAACGCATGCTTGAATGCGTTGGTAATGATTTCGTTGCTGATGAGGCCGAGGTTCATGGCCATATCGGGAGGTAAGGCCACAGGTTCCAATTGCAGGTTGAGCTGGCGATTCCCTTCCGGATCAAACGACCTGCAAACCGACAGAATGAGCTGCTCCAGGTACTCGTTGGCAGATACTTCACCCACCTCACCACTTGAATAGAGGTTTTGGTGCACCAGCGACATGGAATGCACCCTCGACTGACTGTCACGAATTGCCTGCTTTGCTGCTTCGTCTTTCACCATTTTCGATTGGATATTCAAAAGGCTGGAAACGATTTGAAGGTTGTTTTTTACCCGATGGTGAATTTCCTTGAGCACCATTTCTTTTTCCTGAAGCGTGCGGGAAATGATTTCGTTCTTTACCGAGAGCTGCTCATTGGCCTTTTGCTTGACTCTGTAAAACCGGTAGATAACGAATAGCAATACAAAAGCCAGCCCAAGTCCGAAGAAGGTTGACATTTGAACAAGTTCTCGGCGCTTGATCTCTGAGTTATATGAGAGGAGTTCCTTTTCTCTGGCAAACTGCAGCGAGTCTTTCTCGTCTTTGAACTGATAATTTACCTCCATCCGGGTGAGTTGTTCCGTCAGGTCTTCGTTGAGCAGATTGTCTGTCACTGATTTGTTTATTTCGAGGAAACTCAGCGCCTGATCAATGTTGCCCCTTGACTTATAAAATTCATACAGTGATTTCGAAGCATCTTTTACCTGCACTTTCAAGTCGTTGGCTTCGGCTACGTCGTAGCTTTCCTTCAACCGTCGTTCGGCCAGAGTATATTGCTTGTTGGCAACACTAATTTTACCAAGAGTCTCCAGACTGGAAGACAGTATCACCGGGTCGTTGCAGGCGACAGCCTCTGTGTATGCTTCGTCGAGAAATTTGTGCGCCGCTTCGAGTTTGCCGAGCTGATAGTAGGTTTGGCCGAGTCCGTTAGCAGGATACATTTTCTGGCACTCAAGCTTTAAAGAGTCCATCTTTTGATACGCCCGCAGGTAGTTCTGCAGGGCTTCGTTCAGCTTCCCTGTCTCCAGGTATACCAACCCCACATTGCCAAGCGACCGCCCTTGCCCCATGGTGTTGCCCATTTTATTCTCGATCTCCAGGGCACGCTCGTAGTATTGCAGCGACAGGTCGTAGTTTTTCTGGTAGTAGTAGATGTTACCAATGTTATTGAGTGAGTTGGCGGCGCCTTTTTCGTTGCCAAGCTTCAATTTAAGTTCCAATGACTGCTGGTAATTTTCGAGGGCTTCGGGGTAGTTGCCCTGCACAGCGTAAATGGAAGCCATATTGTTGAGAAGACCTGCCACACCTGCCGAGTCATTTTGCTCTCGCCTGAGGAGTAGGCTGGAGGAGTATTGGTTAAGCGCCACGGGAAAATTGCCCCTGATGTGGTTGGCAATGCCGAGGTTATTCAGTGCATCGGCTTTGCCTTTGGGTTCATTTTCCTTGACAGCCAATTGGAGAGAAGCTTCTGATAGACGAATGGCAGAGTCGGCATTCACATAGCACAGCTCGTAAGCCAGGGCGTTCAGAAGCCTGATTTTATCGCTATTGCTGGTCGCCATTTTGAGACTGGCCGCCAGGCTATCGAGCAGCGATTCCTGGGCAACGCTCTCTGGAATTGCCCAATGAATTAGCATAAAAAGTACTGCAAGTCCTCTTTTCACGGAGGGAAATATAATGCGTATAGCAGGTATTTTCTAACAAAACAGAGTATTTGAAAAGACAGAAATTTTCGTTGCCTCCAGGTGGTCGTTCACTCAAAAAAAAGGTCGTTGACTCAATGCTAGCTGGATAATTGATGCCATTGGGCAAGCTTTCGAATCAAGAAGTCGAAACCGAAAAACTTTTGATCATGAAAACCAGATTAACGCTACTGATTTTTTTCTGCGCTTGCTATTTGGCCAATGCCCAGCTTTCTGCTGATAAATGGCGGGATAAAATGTTTCCTGATGCAGGTAAGATAAAAGATGAAAATGCCACCAATGCCATATTGTATGGTGATCTTCAGAAAAATAAAACTGTGTCAACCATAGACGGAACGGTAAATCAATACCTGCTCTATTTTCCGGTGACTGCTGCCAGCACTAGCGAAACCATGGGCAGCGCTATGACTGGCGGGTCGGTCAATTATGCGGTGCGGTTTTATTTCATCACAGAAAATGAGTGTCTGAAAGAGTATGCTTTCTATGACACGAATACTGACATTGAGGGCGATATGTCCGACGTAGCCAAAAAGCAAGGGTACATAGAAGAGGAAATAGACGGGGACTACCTGAACGGAAGAATCAGTGATAGGCTGGACGACTGCAGTTGGCCGGAGGGAACCCACCAGGTGCAGGCACGGCTGGAAACCGGCGGAAAAAAGGGTGCGGGCATCATCGTATCGCAGGCTACTTTCCCTATTTCGAGCGCAAAGGGTAGTGGACTATACGATGGCTATAGAGAGCAAATCGTTCGCAAATGGACCAGCGGTGATGCATCAAACACGGTCGACGATGAGGCTCTGCTCGCCACTATCGAAAAACACCTGGAGAAGAGCTGGGGCTATGATGTCACCACTGTCAACCTCACGTATTTGAAGTACGAAAGCCCCAAGAGCTTTCGATTTGAAGGCATGTTTGCCGGCAAGGATCCAAAAGAGGGCACTTGCATGATGGGTGATCTTTTTGGTACAGGCGGTGTATCGTCCAACGGTGCCTACTTCATTAATGCGGGCAACAATTCCATGGGATTCAGCCCGTTTGACTGCGACATTGCCGCAGAAGTAAAAAACCGATAAGGGCAAACCATCGACCTTATTTATCTGGCTGCTTAATCTGTGGGGCCCCTTTCTGGAAAGAAAGGGGTTTTCTATTACTTACTCATCAATGGCTTTAACAACTCTCTCATCTTCACATACCCAGCAGCATTAGGGTGCAGACCATCTGAGAAAAGGCTTTCGTCAATCTTGTTGTCTTTGTTTAAGAAGATGGCACCCAGGTCAGCGTATTTTACCTGCTGAGTACTTGAAAGCCTGGCCATTTCCTGGTTTAGATTCGCCACTCGCTGTTCGTTATTTCTTCGTGGTAAAAGCCCCATTAACGTAACTTCCGCTTTCGGCTGGCGGATTTTGATGGCGTCGAGCAACAGGCTCAGCCCCTCCAGAATTTCGTCGTCCGTATTCAAGTGCAGGTTATTAGTGCCTATCATGATGAAGATTTTTTTGGTTTCGAAACCATCCAGTTCACCATGGTATACCCGCCAGAGGACGTTTTCCACTCTGTCCCAGCCATAGGCCAGGTTGCGCATGCCTGCAGGTGTGAACAGCGTTTTCCACGATTCTTCTTCTACCACTCTTTTGGTTCGGGGAAGTCCACCCCAAAAGTGGATGATGGAGTTGGCCAGGAATACCATACTAGGTGGCGCAGCGGCGTTCATTTGCAAAATTTCGTTGTGGCGCTCTTCCCAGTCGTAGTTGTTAGGCTCTCGGTATTGTGTGACTGGTTTGGTAGTGGAGGCGACTCCCACCGGTTCATTCAAAATGGCCCTCAAGCTTTTTTCGTAGCCCTGCGCATAGTGAAGCATGCCGAGGTCTGTCGGGTGGGTGCCATCTACCGTATCGTCCAGTCCCAGGCCAATCTCCTCTTTTGTCAGGTAGAAGAGCCCGCTTACTCCTTCTTTTTTTAACTGATAAAATGCCTCCTGTTGAACACGGTTGGCCGTGGTGTATTGCCACTTTCTATCGTCGTTGACAAGAGCGTCTGTATAGCCAGCGTTATCCACCAGCAAAATTGGTGTAGTGAGATGCTTTGCCCTCAAAGCACGAACTGACGTTAGCACCCGATCCTTTAGCCCCTGTTCTCCGTTGATGCCGAGCCTTTCCCACGTGCCTGGAATCAGGTTGGGCAGGCAGTCGAGCACAAACACTTGGGCGTCGATCTCATTGACAAAATCTACGACGGAGCTGTCGAGGCGGCCATTGCCACTGAAAGCCAGGTTGATCAGTGGCCTATCCATTTTTCTTCCCAATATCGATGTCCATGCCATGCCGGGCCGGGAAGCGCAGGCACCGTGAGCAATGGACGTGCCGTACACGACGATAGGCTTTTCTTTTCGAACAGGCAGAGGCTTGAAATGAGCACTGGTTTCCACGCCCACTTCCAGCCAGGAAACCGAATTGTAAAGCGGCAAATATAGGCGGTATTCTCGGCCCAATTCGTGGAATTGGTCGTTGGGCCTCAGCCCTTCGTAGCGGTAGGTAATGGTATCACCAAAGTTTCGTTTGGCAGCGCACCAGATTTCCCGTCCCTCATTAGTAATGGCGTAGAGGTCGACACCACTTACGCCCGTGGCGGGCATGTGATCCATGCCGTAGTTGTTGCCTTCTCCCTTCGGTTTCGAAATGTAGCGAACAACAATCTGCGAAGAATTAGAACGAAACCGCATCATCAGGCCAGCTGAATGTTGAGAAAGATTCCAAACTGCTGGTGGAACCTTGCCTTCCGCCCTGGCAGGTAGCCTGTCGTAAGGAGCTTTCGTTTCGCCTGCCCAGGCTTGTCCTTCTATCACGGGAAAATCGTGTTGGGCCGGGTTCCACCATTTGAGCGTCGGGGTTTCTTGTGAGACGGCGCTGAAGGTAACAAGGCAAACGACGATGGCGAGTAGGTGTTTTTTCATGAGGTGTTGAAAATAGAATAACGAAAGCCTTTTTTTGCTAAAAAGGGAAATTCAATCTAATAGATTTTACTTAAAAAGCCTTTCGAAAAACTATTAGGTGGTTTTATTCCTGCTCTGGAAAGGGTTGTATAGTTTCGTCTCTGGAAAATAACAAAAAGACCGGCCCGGTGAGTTTGAAGCTACCGGCCGGTCTTCTTTTTTAGTTATCTAAAGGGGTGTCAAGCAAACTGGCAGTTTCCACCAGCCTGATCATCTCAGCACGATAGCCCTTTGGGTCGTCGCCTCGAGCATTGATGGCAAGTTCGTAGGTCGATTCCCACGTAGCTGAACCTTTTTTGTCAGAATCCCTTAAAAGCATGCCAAACTGAGCTACCGAGGCTGAAAACCGGAAATTGGCGCTTGTAGCTTCCAGTGCCACCGGCTCATCTTTTACCACGAATTCCACCAGTTGGCTTCTGAACCCATCGGGCTTTTTGTACCTGAGTTTTAAAGTTACCAGGTCGTTACTTATCAACGCCACCTCTGATGGCTGTGAGTTCTGGTACTTCAACCCTGAAGCAGTGCCTTTCTTTCCGGCTGGTACAATTTCGTAGAGGGCAGTAACTGTGTGGCCAGCACCAATTTCCCCTGCATCCTTTTTGTCATTATCGAAGTCTTCATCGTCCAGAATTCTGTTTTCGTAGCCGATGAGGCGGTACTCCGCCACATGAACCGGGTTAAACTCCAATTGGAATTTTACGTCTTTGGCGATAGTGAAGAAGGTACCTCCAAACTCACTCACAAGTACCTTTTGGGCCTCGAGCAGATTGTCGATGTAGGAGTAGTTGCCATTTCCTTTGTCGGCGATGATCTCCATTTTGTCATCTTTGATATTCCCTCTACCAAAGCCTAATACTGAAATGGAGATACCCCTTTTTCTTTCTTCTTCGATCAGCTGTTCCATTTCATCATTGCTTTGTAAGCCAACGTTAAAATCTCCGTCCGTTGCAAGTACAATCCTGTTGTTACCTTCTTCAATAAAATTCCTTGCGGCCACTTTGTATGCCAACTTCAATCCCTCGCCACCAGCAGTCGATCCGCCAGCAGATAACTTGTCCAGCGCCGCAAGAATGACATCCTTTCGGTCGCCATCGGTCGACGGTAAAACCAGGCCTGAACTTCCGGCGTACACAACCATTGCGACCCGGTCAACCGGTCTTAAATGCTGAACCAAGAGCCTTAGTGATGATTTCAGAAGGGGGAGTTTGTCAGGATCGGACATCGACCCCGAAACATCGATGAGGAAGACGATGTTGGAGGGAGGCAGTTGATCCATTTCAATTTTTCTGCCCTGTAACCCAATATGCAGGAGCAGGCTCTTCTTGTTCCAGGGGGACGACGATAGCTCATAGTTCACACTAAAAGGTGTTTCTCCTTCGGGCTGAGCGTAATCGTAGTCAAAGTAATTGATCATTTCTTCGATCCTGACAGCATCTTTTGGAGGCAGCGAGCCACTTTCTATATACCGACGCATATTGCTGTAGGAAGCGCCGTCCACATCAACTGAGAAGGTAGACAGAGGTTTTTTGGTTACCTTTTGAAAGCCGGACTCTTCAATTTTGGCATAGCTTTCCTGGGAAACAGGCTGGTATTGCTGTTTTTTCCGGCCTCTTGTTACAACGGAAACACCGGCTACTCGGCCCTGGAGTTGTGACGCCAGCCCAGTTACGACTACTTCCTGCAATTGCTGAACATCTGCTGACAGGGTCACGTCGACTACAGTTCTCTTGCCGACATCAACCTCCTGGGTGACGTAGCCAAGGAATGAAAATACAATGATGTTCTTATCTGCTGGATCCAGCTCAATTTGGTAGTGGCCGTTTACGTCGGAAGCTGTGCCCAGGGTTGATCCCTTTTTTACAATATTTACGCCCGGGATAGGTGAACCATCGCCCTGGTCGGTGATCCTACCCGATACAATTTGCCCAAAGGCAGTTGCTTCAGCTATTGATACAAACTGGCTGAGCAGCATGAGGTGTAGAAGTTTTTTCATAACGGTATGTTTACGGTTTATAATGTTACTTATGTAGTTGGTAACATTTTAGAACCGATCAACCTGTATTTTTACCGCTCATTCATCTCGTTAATTATTGAGTTTAAACTGAGTGATACTTGTAACCGTCAGACAGACAAAGCTTTCCCACCAAAGCCATGGCGGGTACGAAATATAGAGGTGGTGTAAGTGAGGGCCGTTAATGAGTTTCCTCGGGCGTCACCACAAACCCTCTTTCTCTCAGCTGACTGATCAATCCGCATTCAAACTGTAGATGACTTAGGCCGACAGCGACAAAACAGCTTGAGGACTGGAGATCACCAGCGATTTTTTCTATCCATCGAGCGTTGCGTTCGGTCAGCATGAGGCTGTTACGGCAGGGCTCCGTTAGCCGGTAATCAAAGGCCATTTCCCGGTACATGCTGGTGGCTTCGCAGCTTTGGGTATCACCTCCGCTCTTTATCAATTGGATAAGCCGGGACAGACGTTTTTTATGCACTTTTGGTGGCATGCCTTCAATGTCTTTCCTGATTAACTCCAGTTGCTCTTCGGCCGTTTCCAGGCCAATCACCCGCTTGCCTGCCTGCTTGGCAAGAAAGCCGATAATTTCGTCGATTGAGAGATTGGGATCGGCGGCGGATCTTGTGTTGCAGGTGTTAATGGTGTATTCTCTGTTGAGAGCTGCGTGCAGTTCCTCAGGCCGCAGCTTTTCAAAGTTGGCGGGGCTGTGTTGCAGGCGCTCTCGTAAGTAGGCCAGGTCAGTTTTTGTCAGGTATTTTGGCCATTGAGTGTCAGCCGTGCGGGTGTTCACAATGTCGTTGGCTGTGTGCCCGGGTGCGGGGTCTGATTCTGTAATCACGATCTCCGCTGCCATGAGTTTGTCCTTCGCAGTTTTCAGTGTATCAAAGAAAGACTTGCTAAAGGCGTGGTGAGTACCAAAGAGGTAGGATTCAGTTGTGCCATCGGGTGAAACTACCCGGAATAAAAGTGTGCCGGGTACCTCACCCTGGTGGTTGCTGGCAGCAAGCCTTCCAGCGATAAAGCCGAGGAATATTGCAAGAAGAATAGATGCAAATTTTTTCATCAGTCAGTGTTGTATCTACTTAGATATCCTTGAGTATGCCTTGGTGAAATAGAGGAAGCCAGCTATGATTTTAATTGCCAAAATTGCGAGGTTACAACACAGCAGGATAGTAAAAACTGGACAAAAGATGTTTAGCTTCAGTTTCTTGTGAAAATGGGCATCTGCAATTCCCTTGGAGCTTTTAGGTACTCTCCTGGTGTTAGGCGTGTGAACTTCTTCATTTCTTTGATAAAGTGCATCTGGTCATAAAAGCCATTGTCGTGGGCAATGCTTGTCAGGTTGACCTGGCTGGCTTTGTTGGTGGCTTTCAGTGTATGAAACAACCTAATCAGCTGCCCGCACTGCTTGGGTGACACACCCAGGTTTTGCAGGAATTTTCTCTCAAAAGTTTTTATGGTGACGCCAGTTTCTTCAGCCAGATCGAGTATGCGGTGAGCGCCCCTGCCGTCCACAATGCGGTTAATCAGGTAGTCGAAGGTAGCGTCAGCCTGCCGATTGAGCGTCAGCAATCTTTTCAAAAAGTAGGTTTCAATATGCCTAACCCTATCCAGCAGGCAGTGGGTTTCAAAGAGCTGGCTCTCCAACTCCAGTATATCTTTTCCAAAAAGGTCTTCAATAGGAATTGACTGATTGATGGTTTCCTGAAGGCGTGGTTTGATAAATGGGTAAAGTCCGTGGGGCTTGAAACGAACAGAAAGGTTCATTTCTCCGTCAACTTTTACATCCTGTGCAATGGTTTTCAATCCTGAGAGGTGACTTCCCAAAACCTCTACTTTTCCCAGCCCATCTTTTATTTTTCTTTCCAGCGTACCGGAGGTAAAGATTAGCTCCACTGTATTGTCAGGTACCACGAGGTAGGTTCGCCCCTTGTTTTCTGGCCGCTGTGTGTAGCTTTCTGTCCACACACAGTCGATATACCGACTAAGCACGCTGTTCAGCTTAAACTCCTGGTACTCATAAATCATACTGATGCTCTTATGACCGCATGGAATGAGTATACTTTGGCGGGTAGAATTTGTTGCAAAACTGTGGTGAGTGGTTGAGGACACCCTCCCTGGTCACAAGCAATATCAAATCAGGCCTACTCTTTGGTTGCAGCCTGAGTTATTGTGTTTTCTCGTACTTTAAAAAACTGCTTGCCCATGGAATGAAATATTGGAAGTTGGGGGCATCGGTGTGCCCTCCGTCATGTTGTCGCCATGCCAGCTCACCACCGAGCAGACCTGTGAGAACGGGCGGCATTTGCTCAGTCTGATAATTATTGGAGACTCCAATGTCTTTGACGCCTAACAGCTTGAATGCCGGGCCGGCCGCCACCGTAGCCATGTAGCTTCCCTGCTGATCCAGCCATTTGGCATCGCCTTTTTCTGGTATTCCGTAGCTGATGAATGTTAAACGAGGAGCACACAGTGCAATTAATTGGTGAGAATCAACGGGCAGGTCACAGCCTGTCTTGCTGCCAAATTTTGCTTTGGAGGCGCCATATTTAAGATAATTGCCCGCCATCCAGTGGTATTCGCCCGAACCAGTGAGGTTTTCCACGGCTTCGCCAAAAACACGTCGGTGAAGTACAGCGCCTCCCTTTCCTGAAGATCCGATCAATCCTACGGCAAATCTCTGCTCCAAAGCGAGGGTTACCAGGGCAGCTTTTCCGTACCGTGATACGCCTTCGATACCCACTTTCTTTGCATCTACCAGGGTGTCTGTTTCCAAATAGTCGAGGCCTCTTGCGGCTCCCCATGCCCACGCACGCAGTGAGCCCCAGTCTTCAGGTTTGCGTGGTTGGCCTTTGTTCACCAGGCCAATAATCCCCCGGGTGAGCCCGGCACCGTTGTCGGCCTGGATGCTGGCAGGCTCAATGGTGGCATAACCCCAGCCCGCTGCCAACAGCTGCTCCGTGGGGGGAGAATCGCCGGTAGGAGCCGGTGCAAAGAAGTTAGGGCCGGGCAGTTTCGTGACGGGCGTATAGGCGGGATAACGATCAAAAATTTCCTTTACCTCAGGATTGCTCTTAATCATCATTTCTTTAAAAGCAGCATTCAGGGTCTCCATGTCGCTATTGGAAGGCTGGGCTGGTGAAGGGAATGAGGGACGGCCAAACATCATTAAAACGGGTACAGGGCCTTTCACATTGGTGGGCACCACCAGCATCATGTTGATGTCGACATTGATGAGCGGGTATGCGCTGTTGTCGACATGCCCCACCAATTGCTTAGCTATAACAGGTATGCGGCCTACGAACTCTTTGTCGGTGATTTTCACTTCCCAGGTCACTGCCGGGATGTTTTTCGGCAGGCGGCCGTACATCTCCCGTTCAATGTCTTCTACAATTTCAGGCCGGCGCTGCTTCCACCACATGTCGGCCGAGGTGACTTTTTTGCCGCTGCTGGTTACGAGAAGGTCTGGCAACTGAGGGCAGGGGTTCGCAATGGATTCGTCGTAGTTGGCATGGTTGGGTGCCGACTCATTGCCACTAGGGCCTGGTCTTAGCTGTTGAATGCCCAGCTGCTGCATCATGTTGGCGTGGTCTTCCTGGGCTGTAAAGGTGACCAGGGGCGGGTATTTGCTGCTGTCATTTTTTGCCCCCTGGCCAACAGCCACCTGGCTGAGTGAAGCAGTAAATAATAGGATAAGTAGGTTTTTCATTTGCTGGTGTTGTTAATAATCTGGTAGAAATAGCTGTAAGGGCCATGCATCATTGATCTGTCCTGAACGGGGAGGCCGGTAAGCCTTCCCGGTTATACAGGTTTGGATTGTCAGGGTTGTCGGCCCAGGCGTACCGCACATATTTTGGTTCGGTCACTTCGTCGCTCCAAACAATCACTTTGTCACCTTCAATCTTCGCCTGTGCCCAAACAAATTTTTTGTCCTCTCCGGCAATGGCAAATTCGCTCAGTGCTTCTCCATCATCGGCGATTAAACCACCACCGGTATGAGAGAAGGAGATCGTTATTTTGTTGCCCTCGATGGAGTAATTTTGATACAAAGGGCCTGAATAAACAACTTCTTCACCATAAGCTATCCTAAGGGCAGCAAGGGCCATTCTTTCTCCTACATCCTTTTTATTGTCAGGGTGAATATCATTCCATTCTCCCAAATCAATATTTACCGTCATGGCCGTGTTGGGAACTTTCAGGCCCTTCAATTGCGATTCCCTCAAAATGGCCCAGTTACTTTCTGAGGGCAGGTAGTTCACGTCCATAAAATTGGGTAATTGGGCATAAATAAAGGGTGCGTCGGGATAACTGAATTGATTTCTCCAGTCTTTGATCAGTGCTGGCAGGAGGTCAGCGTATTCAGCAGGTTTGCCTGCGTTACTTTCGCCCTGATACCACAGTATTCCTTTGATGCGATAATTGTTGATGGGAGCGACCATGGCATTGAACAGTGACGTGGGCTGATTTTGGGCACTGATGCCTGGTGGCAATGTTGGCTGGGGCTCAAACACAACGCCTACTTTGTATTGCCAGTAGCCCTTAAGGTCGACAGTGTCGGTGCCGGCAAACAAGCAATAGGGCTTATCGGGCACGAACCCACCTTTGCCATTGTAGTTAGTGACCTTAACCACAAAGACATTCTTTCCAGCCTTTAGCAGACCAGCGGGAACCGGGTACCTTCGTTGTGGGTATTGATACGTTTTGTTTCCGACTTCTTTTCCGTTGATGTAGAGCACATCTGCGTCCACTATCCGCCCAAGAAATACCTTCGCCTCTTTGTCTGCCATTGAGGCTGGCACATCAATTTCTTTCCTGTACCAAACGATGCCATTCAGGTCTTTGGCACCCTGGTCTTCCCAGTAGCCTGGGATGTTGATGGTACGCCAGTTTTTTGGGACAAAATCAACAGCATACCATGGTTTTGGCTCGGTTAGTCCCTTGTCTTCGGGTTGCTTTAGAGGCTGGCTGGGCCTTGCCTTTCTATTGATGGCATTGACATAGGCCGTGTCCTTATTGTTTTCTATGGTTTGCAGGATCGAAGGGAATTCTTTGAAGCCTTCCTCACTTGTCCACGCCTCAATAGGGGTGCCGCCCACGCTGGCGTTGATCAGGCCGATGGGCACATGGTATTTCTCATAGATCTTTTTCGCAAAAAAATAGGCCACGGCCGAAAAAGGTCTCACCTCTTCTGACACGGCCTGGCTCCAGGAGCCGTCAGCCAAATCTTCCAATGGGCTGGCCAGACTATTGCGGGTTGGGATAAGAAACTGCCGTATTTCAGGGTAGTTGGCATTGGCTATTTCATCGGCATAGGTCACATCATGGATGTTTAGCTGGTGAACCATGTTCGATTGCCCCGAGCAAAACCAAACATCACCAAGCAGGATATTTTCGAGGGTAATGGTGTTCTTGCCAGAAATAGTCATGCGATACGGGCCACCGGCTTTCATGGCAGGCAACTCTACCTGCCATTTTCCCTCTGCAGAGGTTGTTGCCTTATATCGCTTGTTGTTGAATGCAAGGGTGACCTTTTCGCCGGGAGACGCCCACCCCCACATGTTGAGTTTTGCGTCACGCTGCAAAACCATACCATTTGTGATGATTTGTGGCAGCTTCACTTGCGAAAAGCCGTGCGTCAGCGGGGCTATCAGTAGCGCAAGTAGAAGGAGTCTTCTGACAGTTACCAACGAATTATGCTTTTTGAGCATTCCTGTCTCTTTCTTCATTTGTTTCAACGGGTGGTTAGTTTAAGCTTCAGACCGAATGGCTTTTGTTCTTTAAAAAATTGCCGATAAATGCAAACATGCTTTCAAGTTCGACAATGAAGATATGATATTTTGTATACATGCCCTAGAGCATAGGTGGCGTACCCTGCGTCCGACTTGGCTTTGTTTTGCGACACAGACATGAAATGCCGATCTGTTGAATGTCTCCAGAAAGTGAAAAAGGAGAATTAGCGTTCGGATTCCCGATTACTATGAAGACTATTTGGGAGGCATCACTTCGTTTGGTTTTGACATTATTTCCCGTACAACGGCCGCATGAATTTCTATGCCATTGTGCACACTACCATCCTTCATTGCAAATTGATCCTCCTCATTTCCAACATAACCAAAGAGCACAATTTTGTTCTGCAGAGAAGCGCTGTCAAAATTACCAAGGAGCAGGTCTTTGTAGTCAATTATCGTGATGCTGTCCATTTGCAGTGTCGGCATGATCTCAAATAATTCATCTGGCTTATTCTGATATTTGTCTTTCACACCATATGCCTTTGCAGCCAGTTCGTAGCTAAACGAGTTGAATATTTTATCCCCAAGTTTCATTTGAGCGACATAGGATTTGTCAATGGTTCTAAGTGCAGCAGGGATATTTCCGGTTGCTTGATTTTCAACAATTAAATTGGCAAAGCCGTAGCTGTAGGAATTGGCCTGAAATTTTGGATGCGGGTATATCAACTCATCAAATTCATTGGTTTGTTGATTATAACCCTCTGGTTTGAAAATATGGACTACCTGACGGGCATTTTTTAGCTCCCTCACAATAATGGAATCCTTGGCGAGGCTGTCTTTTAGTAGAAAGATGTCGAGGCCAATTACCTTTGGACTAAACTTATTGACTACAGCCAACTGTTGGCCAAGACTGACTCTGTCGGTCTTGCCTATGTTGATGATGGTGACCACGTCTTTCTGAATTGGAGAGCTCTTCGGCACGCTACAGCTCAGCAGTGTGAGGCTTAGAAGAATGACATACCTATTCATAGATTGATCGCTGGTTCAAAGTCTGACCTCACTCTACTTTATAAAACCTGTAGTTGTTGTTCCAAAGCAAGACCACCGGGCCATTCTCACTGGCTGAAAAGACAATCTGGTCTCCTTTTTCCAGGTCGATGAATTTCATAGCCTCCGTCGGTGTCAGACTGAATGATGTGTTTTGGTCAGGGTCAATTACAGTCAGCTGACCATTCGTCAGCCTTACTTCAATATAATAGCTGCCGGATCCCGGCACCTGCTCTGAATACTGATACTTTCCGACAAATTCCTGTAGTTTTTCCGAAGAAAGTTTGATGGTTTCAATGGTTCTTACGTTCGAAAGTCCCCAGTCGTAGTAGTCAGAGGCCGAATTGATGATTTCGCCAATCAGCCGGCCACCGTTGTCGGCATTCGTCATTATGATAATGGCTTCTCCCTTATGGGCAAAGGCTACCATATTGTTTGTGAAGCCTGCATTTTTGCCGCCATGTTGAAAAATCAGGTCTTCGCTATCGTTTTTCAGTGATGGCCCCAGTCCCCAGTCATTTTTGCCTTTGGTGAGCATGCGGGTCACCATTTCCTGCGATAAGATGCCATCCTTTTTGCCAGCCACTATGGATTGAATTTCGATGCAATATTTGGCCAGGTCGGATGGGGTGGTCCAGAGGCCGGCAGCTGCCTGTTCAGGATAGTTGTGCCAAAGCCCGTCAATGAGGGTGCCATTGCTATCATAGGCGGCACTGGCTTCAGCAGCACGATCGGCAGGTAGTGGCTGCGTATAAGTGCTGTGTTCCATACCCAGAGGTTCCAAAACACTTTGCTTCAGGTAAATGTCGAGTGGCAAGTCGGTTACATCTTCAACTACCTTTTCCATGATCGTATAGCCACCGCCTGAATACCTCCAAAGGGTGCCGGGAGTTGTATCTACGTAGATGGCGGGTGTGTTGCCTCTGCCATTCAATACCGTTTCAATGCCCGGAAATATCATGGAGGGGTGATAACCAGGGAAACCGTGAACAGTGGTGCCAGCCGTATGAGTCAGCAGCCGACGGAGTGTTACTTTTTCAGTTTGAGTAAATTCGCTGTCAGGGACTTTCCAGCTTGTCAAATACGTATTTACATCGGCATCCAGCTCAACTTTCCCCTCCTCAGCAAGCTTTAACGCAGCCAGAGCGGCAATAGGCTTGCTGATGGATCCTGCCTGAAAGAGTGTGTTCACATCAACCAGGCTACCGGTTTGAGCGTTGGCGGTTCCGTAGCCTTTGGCCCAGCTAACCTTTCCGTCTTTTACTACGGCAATGCTTACTCCAGGCACGTTATAGTGGGCCATTCTCTCAGCAAGCGTGTAGATCTTCTTTGGTTCACCTTTGATTTGCAAGCCAGCCACCAGGCTGTTTTCGATAACCTGGGCGGCGTCTCCATTGCCTACCTGGGTTGGGGTGGAACAGGAGTAAAAGATGGAAAAACAAATGAGCGCAGGAAATGTCAGAAGTTTCATGAAGTAAGTTAGGTGGGTTTGTGTTAAGGGTAAAGTTGTTTAATAGTAAGCAAGATAGCAGAATGTACCGAAAGGAGGTCAATTTGCGGAACATCAAAAAAAGCCACCCCACCGGATGGCTTTTAAGTTGCTCGAATGCTCTTCTTTGGGTACTATTCGTATCTCAGTGTTTTTGAAGGATCCAAAACAGCCACTTTGTATACCTGATAGCCTACCGTGAGCAAGGCAATCGCCAGCACAATGAACAGCGACAAGCCAAGAAACAGCCACGGGAAGCTGATCCGGTAAGCATAGCCGTCCAGCCAATCATTCATTCCAAAGTAAATAAGTGGCGCTCCCACAAGGAAAGCCATAATTATCAGGCTTAAGAAGTCTTTGTAGAAAATACCAATAATGTGTCCCACCGATGCGCCCAGCACTTTTCGAACGCCCACTTCCTTGGTGCGCTGAATCGCCATGAAAGAGGAGAGGCCAAAAAGGCCAAGCGTGGCCACTATGAGAGCGAGTACTGAGAACGCACCGAAAACGGAGCCAAACCTTTTGTCTTCCTGGTACAATCCGTCAAACCTTTCATCCAGAAAAGCATACTTCAGAGGTGCACTGGGAAAAAACTGGTCCCAGGTGGCAGCCAGCGCATCGAGACCCTCCTGATACTTGCCTGCTTCCAGCTTTACCATCACCTGTGGTGGTGCATCATTGTAGAAATAAACGGTTGGTTCAACAGCATTTTTGAGAGAGCTGCGGTTCACGTCCTCAACGATTCCCACGATGTTCCATTTTGGGTTTTCGGGGTTTTTGCCGAACTGAATCTTTTCATTGACTATCGTTTCATTTACCTCCAGGCCAAACCGCTTGATAAAGGATTCGTTTACCAGCACGGTTGCCGTGTCGATACCCCTGGTTCTGTCGAAGTTGCGGCCAAAAAGGAGATTGATGTCAAGCAGATCGATTACTTCATCGTTAACATACAGAATGTAAGTGGTGGCTTCCAGTAAGTCGGTTTTGCCGACGATTTTGATCCCTCCGCTGCTTGAATTCACGTCGGAGCTGCCACCGCCCGGCAGATTGGAGATCATGGCCACGCCCTTTATTTCAGGGTGGTTTTTTAGCTCCTCAGCAAACAAAGTACGTTTCTGGGTTTGAGCTGCAAAATCTTCGTTGTTGGATCTGGGGCCTCTGAACCCAACTATCTGATCAATTGACATGCCGATGTCCTTTGACCGCATGAAACTGACCTGCTGATAGACGATAAAGGTGCAGGCAATTAGCGACAGAGAGGCGGCAAACTGAAGCACCACGAGCCCTTTTCTGAGCCAAATCCCTTGCCTGGAGTTTCTGAATTTGCCTTTCAGCACCATCACGGGCCTGAACCCGGAGAGCACCAGGGCAGGGTACACACCAGACACCAGTGTGCCAACAAAAGCAAAGAGACCTACATTATTGAGAAATCCTTCATCATTCCAGGCATGATCGAGTATTTCTTTGCTGATCAGGTTGTTGAACGATGGCAAGGCAAGCTCTGCCAGCCCAAGGGCAAGTAAAGCCCCCAGCACATTGATCATAAAAGCCTCTGTCATGAATTGAAAAACGAGCTGATTCCGACGGGCGCCCACTACCTTTCTGATGCCCACTTCTTTCGCTCTGTCAAAAGACCTGGCCGTGGAGAGGTTCACGTAATTGACCCACGCAATGACCAGGATAAAAATGGAAATAAGGTTGAGGAAGCTGACTGCCCGGGCGCTGCCGTGTATCTCTGGTTCAAAGGTTAAATCGGAATAAAGGTGAATGTCAATCACGGGCTGAAGATTGAATACGAGGGTGTTGTCTTCTCCCATGTATTTCTTTGACAGGGCAGGCAGCATTGGCCTGATATTGTCGATATTGGCCTCTTTGTCGAGTTTTACATAGGTATAGTAGTTATAACCGTTCCAAGCCTCTTCATCAAGCCGCTCTTTGATGGTGCTGATGGCCATAAGGATATCAAATTTGTAATGAGTGTTCTGACCGGGGTCAGCAATCACACCAGCGACCTTAAAATCTTTCTCAAAATCTTGCAGGTAGATGGTTTTGCCAACAGGATCTTGACTCTCAAAATAAAACCTGGCCTTCGATTCCGATAACACAAGGCTGTTCGGTTCACTTAAGAGAGAGGCAGTATTGCCGCTGAGCACTTCGTAAGTGAACAAATTCAGGAAATGTTCATCGACGGCTATTACACGTTCCTCGGTTACGAAGCTTTCTCCTTTTCTGAAGATCAACCCCCCAAATTGGTAGGTGGTGGTGGCGTCGATAATTTCCGGCACCTCTTCCACCAGCGCTTTGCCAGAGGGGGCGAATGACATGGCATCCCTGGTGCCCAGCACGCTGTCTACCACCTGATCGGTTGTCAGGCGATACAATTGGTCAGAATCGGCAAAGTGCCGGTCATAGCTTTCTTCAAACTTTACATACTGCTGAATCAGCAGGAAGGCCGCCAGCCCAACTGCCAGCCCCATTACATTGATAAAGGTGAAGGCCTTCTGTTTGAGCAGGCTCCTTACACCTATTTTGAAATAATTTTTTAACATACCTGTGTCCTTTATAATTGAGTTTTTGAAAAATGTTCGCATCAATGAAGGCCGAAAAAGTACAATCACTTGCAGCATGTACTTCCAATCGGCCACCAACGGCGAAGCTGCCCTGTTGCGCAGGTATAGCTCCTCCAGGTCACCACTGATGTCGGGGTAAAAATCGGGGTGGAGGTACCACCTGAGCAGCCGGTTCGCCAGCCGTTTGATCATGCGAATTTGAAATCCAATGCAACAGGGGGAATGTCATTGTACAGCGCCAGCCGCACATCCTTTGAGTGATCCAGCGCCTTTTTTCCATAAGCCGTGATAGTGAAAAAGCGCTTGGGCTTTCCGCCCCTTTCGGTATTGGGTTCGCCTTCTCTGGAGTGGAGGTAGCCTTTGCCTTCCATCCTGCGCAGGGCAGACTGCAGAGCCCCAACACTCACTTTTCGCTTCAGTCGGCTCTCGATTTCATCTTTTAATGCTACCCCATAGGCTTCAGGGTACAAAACACCAACGGTCAGGAGTACAATCTCCTCGAACTCGCCTAGTTGAAATTCTTTCATATGTCAATCTTCTTATTTAATAGCTACTTTGGTTTCCTTCAGCCCTTTCGACTCGAAATAGGCAAGTAATTCGGCGGCGTCTTCCTTGCCTTTTTGGGCGTGATGCAGAAAAGTGAAACCATGTGGTCCGAGTGTATGGACCATCTGAGGATAGGCTTCAATAATAGGCTTGATCAATTCAGTCTTGCCAAGCATAGTAAGCGCATGCAGGGTGGGTCTTGCTCCGGCATCGATGAGGAAATTGACCATTTCCTTGTAGCCGACATGGCCACCGGCTCCGATGGCTGTTTCGAAGTCGCCATTGCCCCAGTCGTGGCTGCTGTAAATCAGGTTGGGAAACTCAGCCAACAGCTCTTTTACCTTGCCAAGGTTGCTATGGCCGGCACCAACAAACTGTTGCACGATGTCTTTTTGGTAAGGGGCGGGTTTGTCCTCCTGGCCAAGGATGGTATTTGGTGCGATCAGTAAAGCCGATGCACTTAAGCCAAAGCCTTTCATGAATTGTGATCTGTTCATAATAAGTCCTTTTTAGTGAGTTTTTGTTTGCTAACCGGCTGCGATGAGGATTCCCTTTTCACATTCCGGCCGCCCTACACACAAGCAATGTCTTATTTGTAGTATTGGTAAAGGTAGTGATAATCAATCAATATCCTAATTGTAGTATTGATGATTGTCGGCTTAAAGAAGATAATATGAGGTCCACCAATTTTGTGAGTCTGTGGTGGTTGCTGGTAACTGAATATTAGATTTTACCGCCTTCAAGCATTTGTATGGCTTTTTCAACTCTTCTGGCTCTTGTTTCCTCTGTTTTCGCATCTTCAATTGGAAGCACCAGCAGTTTTTTCTTGCTGTTTGAGAGTCCTTCGAATTTGCTGTTAAGGGCAGGCTGAGCGTCCAGTGCTTTCTGAAGATCTTCCGGTACTTCCACCGTTCTGGGAGCCGTATCTACTTCCAGCGTTACTTTCACTTTGTCGCCACCAGCGAGGCCGGAGGCTGCTCTGTGGGCAGCACTGAAACTAATCATGAATTTTCCGCCCATGGTGGCAATGGCGCTTCGGTAGGTATAGTCGTTTACTGTGACCACCACGAGGGGTTTTTTGCCCGCACCAAGCGCTTCAACAATTTCTGCTGGCACAGGAATGCCTGTGTTATTACCCGTTTGAAGAATGGTCGTTTGAAAGGTCTGCTTCGATCCGCTCATCTGTTTTCATTTTTGGTTGAATCAAAGTTGGTAAATCTGCTCAAAGCCGAAAGTGGCATTGCCGACATAAAAGGAGGTGAAATGCGACACGAGGTAACTTTTCCAACCACGGCTTTTTTCACCTCGGAGGCATCAGATTCTGTTGAGCGCCTGGGTGAGATCGGCGAGCAGGTCGTCGAGGTTTTCGATGCCGACCGAATAGCGGATAAGGCTTTCAGGAATGCCTAACTGTGCACGTTGGGCTGTGGTCAGCTCCACATGACTGGTGGTGCGGGGCGGGCCGGCCAGCGTGCTTACTGAGCCTAGGCTGGCAGCCAGGTGCACCAGCTTGAGGCCGTGCAGGAATGTTTTTACACTTTCGTAATCGCCTTTCAGCGCAAAACTCATCATCCCTCCAAAGCCCGACATTTGCGATTTCGCAATAGCATGGCCTGAATGGCTTTCCAGGCCCGGATAAAACACATCGTCGATTTTTGGATGGGCTTTCAGGAAGGTGGCGATCTTCATAGCCGAAGCGTTTTGCCGCTCAATGCGCAGCTCCAGGGTTTTCATACCCCGCGCAATGAGGTAGGCGGGATCGGCCTGCAGACTAGCGCCGTTGATTTCCCGGAACTGGTACACTTTGCGAATCAAATCTGCTTTACCAGCCAGCAGTCCCCCCATGGCATCAGAATGTCCGCAGAGGTATTTGGTGGCACTGTGCACTACCAGGTCAGCACCCAGGCTCAGTGGTGTTTGATTGATGGGAGTGGCAAACGTGTTGTCGACGACAACGACTGCCCCGACTTTCTTAGCCGCAGCTGCCAGCCGTTTGATGTCCACTACTTTAAGCGTGGGGTTGGTGGGCGTTTCGAGGTAAACGAGGTCACAGCCTTTGGCAATTTCAGCTTCCAGCGCTTCATGATTTGTGGTATCACATAGTGCGACATCCACTTTGTAAGAGGGTAGGAAGTCGAGAAAAATGCGGCTTGTGCCGCCGTAGATGTCTTTCAGTGAAACGACTCTTTTTCCTGCCGTAAGAAAGGCAAACAATGTATTGCTGATGGCTCCCATGCCGGTGGCGAAGGATATGGCTGCTTCGGCTCCTTCCAGGGCGGTAATTTTCTCTTCGAGCACCCGCACGGTTGGGTTGGTGTTGCGGCTATAAATGTGGCCTTCCTGCTTGCCGATGGCCACGTCGTACCAGTCGTCGAGATTTTCGTAGGCATAGGTAACGCTATTGACAATCGGTGGTGTGGTGGCGCCATATGGGAATCTTTCAGTTTCGCCGCCCCACACGGCGAGCGTGCCTTTTTTAAGTTGGGTCATAAATGGTAGGTTTATCGATCTCTTTGGACATCCCACCAGGTGATGGCCGGATGGTCAACCTAAAATACGGCATTGTCAATCATGCTTCTACCAATTTTACACCAAATGTTGTGCATGCAGTGCCTCTGTTTTTTTTTGTGCCGCTGCTTTTGACATGGCGGATGGAGCCGATGTCCCGAGCCAGACCGGAGTCACCCTTACATCGTCATCCCAACGCAGGACGGGAAAAACAATAGCTCATCTGCCGAATCCAACCCTGAGCTTGCCGCCCAACCAGGCACTTGGCCAGCCAAGAATAACCAATGCAACCGGATACCAATGAGGCGGCTCACTCCACATGGCCGCTGCGCCAAGAATACCCAACACAGTGCCAATGGTAGCGAGAATAATAGCGTGCCTCATTGGATTAATATGGGCTACTCTGGCAGTGACGTAACCGCCGACAAACACATAAAAAGTGCGGTAGAAAGTGACGAAGAGTTTGAACCAAAGTGGATTTAAATCGAATGGTAACAGCATAAGCCCCGATTTCTCAAGAACAACATCGGTGATATGAGACAACGCAAAGATGACAACCAGTCCAAGCAGAACGGCCCCTGCGCTTTTAAAGAAGTTCATAGTAGTAGGTTTAGGTTGGTGAAAGTTAATTTTTCATTTTACTCATGTCCATGTAGAGCACATTCCAGCGGTGCCCATCCAGATCAATAAAAAGACTGCCATACATCCAGCCGCTCATTGCGGACGGCTTGTGCGAGCTTTTCCCGCCCGCATCAATCGCTTTCTGAGTCAAAGTATCTACTTCCTCTTTGCTTTCGGTATCTATGGAGAGTAGCACCTCGCAGCCTTTGCTTGTGTCGGCAATTTCAGCATTTGCAAAACCCTTAAAGGCAGGCTCTTCAAACAGCATCACCACCACATTTTTCTCTCCGACCAAGAGAGCCGCAGAGGTTTCAGTGTCTCCAGGCCCGGTGCTGAACTGAAAACCAAGCTTGGTAAAAAAGGCTTTTGACTTCTTTACATCTTTCACAGGCAGGTTGAGCCAAAGTTGCTTTGTCATATCGGTATTGGGTTGGGTTTTCGATAGTCAAATATCAGTTTTTTTGACAATGACACTACGGTATGAATGCGACAAACACAAGGGGAGTCTGCGACTTGCCGCATTCATGAAAAGAGATTTTTAGACAAGTGTTTTGATTAGCTCGTCCAGATTGTCGTGCGCCATGGCGAAGCCCTCCTGGAAGCCCATGTTCACCATGGCTTCAAGCTCTTCCACCGAGTTGTATGATGTGACTACATTTACTTTAGTGCCGGTGCCCGTCGGAGAAAAGCTGACCTCCCAGTACGCTCCCGGAAAGTCTTTATTGATTTTACCATCCTCATCGCAAAAGGAATCTTTGGCCGAATAGCTGATCGGAATTTTGATCTTCCCATAGTCAAGCCTCGCCCAGGCTACTTCTCCTTCAGGCCCCACCATGCAGTAGTGCCAGTAGCCACCTTCTTTAAAGTTCATCGATTTTGTTTTGGCTTTCCATGGGCTTGGGGCCCACCATTGGTCGAGGTAGGTGCTTTCCGTCCAGGTTTTCCAAACCAGTGCTACGGGCGCATCAAAATGCCTTTCAACTAATATTCTCTTATTAGTTAAATCTTTGGTGAAAACTGTCTTATTCATCTTTGTCTTCTTTTAATTGATTAAGCAAATTATCGAGTTGGTTAAATCTATTTTCCCACATTTTGCGGAAGGGCTCCAGCCAATCGGCCACTGCGCTCAGCTTTTCAGGCTGTACCTGGCAGTAGCGCTCCCGTCCTTTCTGATCGATAACAATGAGCCCGCACTCGGTCAGTATTTTGATATGCTGAGATATTGCTGGTCGGCTAACGTCAAAGTTTTCGGCGATGCTATTGAGGTTGAGAGACTTGTGGGTGAGCAGGTTCAAGATGTCTCTTCTTGTTGGGTCGGCTATGGCTTGAAATACGTCTCGTCTTATTTCCATTCTGCATTATGTAAGTATTTACTTACAAATATATACGTAAGGATATGCTTACGCAAATAATTTTTATTTTTCTTTTTTGTTAAGGAATGATTGTGACCTCAGGGGTGTTTAGAATTACTGTAATTAACTGATTGTTAATGAAATAATTATTAAATAGCTTTTGGGAAGGCATCGCAATTGTGTCAGAATCTCAATGCATGAACTATTTGCTGAAACAATGATCCTTTCATTATCGAATTAGAAAATAGCTGTTTGGTGCTATCTTGCGTTATTATCTTATACCCCTCCAATCTAATTAGAATATTTTCCCACATTGCCACCCTGCACATGAGGGTATGATTGGAATGTATGCCAGAAAGAAAAGGAAATAAATTCATTAAGATCATTGCCGGAATTGTGTTGAGCATATTGATGCTTTTCATTATTGTCGTTTTGATCATCCGAAGTCCCTGGGGCCAGGATATCATTGTGAGCAAGGCAGTTGGTTTTGTAGAGGAGAAGACGGGGGCAAAAGTGGGTATCAGGAGACTCTTTGTCACTTTCTCGGGCAATGCTTTCCTCGAAGGGCTTTATGTAGAAGACCAGCGGAGCGACACACTGGTTTATTCGGAGAGCCTGGAGATATCGGTAGCGCTGATTCCGCTAATTAAAGGAGATGGTCTCAACCTGAAAATGCTGGAATGGTCAGGGCTTACTGCCAGGGTAAACAGAAAAGAGCCCAGTGGAGTCTACAATTTCGATTTTCTGATAGCTGCATTTGCAGCTGAGCCCGACTTGACTCAGGCAGCTACTGAACCACCTAAAGAAGAAGCTCCTTTCACCATCGAGATTGGATCTATCGCTTTCAATGATTTTGATATTACTTATGATGACGAAGTTGGCGGTATGCTGGCTTTGTTGAAAATAGGTACTCTTGAGCTCGAAATGGACGACTTCGACCTCGATCAGATGAAGTTTCACGTCGAATCTTTTGCGCTCGATCAGTCAGCAGTTACCTACAAACAATATCAAACAGCCAGTTCGCCGGAAGATACCACAGCCGCCGCATCGTCACTTCCGCTTCTTATAGTTGATGAAATAGCGCTTGAAGACGTTAGTTTCCTTTATGAATCAGCTCCTGATTCCCTGCTGCTTTTGGTTGATGTAGGGTACTTGTTGGCTGAGATACCGGTGTTGAATCTGGAAGAAAATATTGTTGAAGTAGCATCATTCACTTTTAACAATTCTGAAATTGCCTACACGTCTGGTCGACACTTGCAGCCAGCGGCCTCACAGCCCGACAGTACTGTAAGTGAGCCCTCCCTGATCACCTTCGAATGGCCCGACTGGCAGGTAGCCGTGGAATCAATCACACTTGAAAATAACCAGGTAACCTACCAGGCAGACACCATTCGGCCGAAGGAAGGTATATTCAACCCAAATGCCATGGCTATTACCGACCTTTCCTTCGAAGCGTCGGACGTTACTCTTCATCCGGGATTGGCCCACATTCAAGTCGGCGGTTTCACTTTCCGGGAGTCTAGTGATTTTCAGCTCGACCAGCTGGCGTTTGACTTGAAAGTGGGCGATGAAAATTTGTCGCTGTCAGACCTGGAGTTGTCAACTGGCAAGAGCAATATGAAGGCAGACCTAAAGCTGAGTTACCCATCTATCGCTGGCGCCCTGAATGAGCCGGAGCGAGCGGTGGCAGACGTCGACATCAGCGAGCTGCAGGTCGATGTGAGCGATGCCTTTGTTTTTGCGCCAGAATTAAAAGACAACGAATACCTTTTAACATTGAGTAAAAAAATCATCAATGGCAGGGTTCGAGTCGCTGGCGGGCTCGATGATTTCAGTGTGGAAGACGCTTTCATTGCCTGGGGTGAAGGCACGTCGCTAAGGTGGAGCGGCGGGCTGAAGCACGCCCTGCAGCCCGAGTACTTGCGGGTTGAAGCCATGCCGCTGCTGATCAAATCGCAAAAATCCGACATCCTTCGCTTCATAGACGAAGAAGCACTTGGTATTGCCCTCCCTGAAACAATCACTTTGCGGGCGGAAGCGAAAGGTGACAAAGATGGATCGACTTTGCTTGCTACTTTGACTATTCCTGAGGGCGAAGTAAATATCGACGGGAAATTTACCAACAAGGAGCAACTGGCTTTCAGCGCTCACATTGATGTCAACCAGCTTCAACTCAATAAGCTATTGAAAAATGAGCAGTTGGGCACTCTTACTTTCGAGGCAACTGCTTCCGGCTCGGGGGCAGATTTGTCCACACTCAACGCCTCGCTTCAATCTGACTTTAAAACGCTTGAGTTTAACCATTACGATTTCTCGGGGCTAACGCTGGTAGGAGACATGCAAAACGGCCAGGGTGACGTTACGCTATCTTTCAAAGATGAAAACCTGGATGTTTCCCTGAAAACACTACTGGAGCTAGACTCCACTTCCTCCACCATTGGGTTGACGCTGGATTTGAAAGGGGCAGACTTTAGGGCGCTGGGCGTAACAAGCAAGGACCTCAGGGCAAGGTTCAAGCTGCAGGCTGATTTTGAAGGCAACACCGACTTTTTTACTGTTAAGGCCGATATCAAAGATGGGTTGGCAGTCTATGAAGGAGAGTCGTTTCCGCTGGGTAGCTTCAAGGCGGGTGCCTCAATTCAAGAAGACACAACTACACTTAACATTTCCAGTCGTTCGCTCAATCTGGATCTTAGATCAAATACACCTCCGGCTTCTCTGGCAACAGCCCTCACCCGGCAGTTCACCCGGTATTTCCCTGACTCCGTCGCTACTGACACCGTGCTGCAGGCAGCTTCCATGAAGTTGAGCCTGACGGTGCGTGAATCTCCTTTTCTAAACGAAGTGATGCTCGATGGACTGGAGCGACTGGATTCCGTTACCCTGAAGGTGGAATTTGATGAGGCTCTTCAAACTGTCGCTGCAAGATTAAGAGCACCTTTTGTGCAGTACAATGGCAATACGATCGATAGTCTCCGAATGGATGTGCGGGGAGCCAGAGACAGCTTGACTTTTGAGTTTGGCTGGGCTGGTGTAAATGCAGGGCCGCTCGCTGTTGAGAAAACGACTTTTGCCGGCGTGCTGCAAGACCGCTTGCTCCTGCTTGACTTCACCTCACTTAACGAAGATGCGACCCTGGCTTATATTCAGTCTGAAATTCGAATGGAAAAAGGTGCTATCACCTATCATCTCGTGCCTGCTGGGCTTATCCTCGACAAAGAACCCTGGAAAATTCCTGAAACCAATCAAATCCGCTATTCTGACAAACTCATGGTATTTGAGGATTTCACTTTCAGTAAAGGGAATCAGTCGCTGACGGTTAGTTCATCACTGCCAGACACTCAGGAAGAACATATTGGAATTTTGTTTCAGGAGTTCAGCCTTGCTACCCTACTTAGTGCCCTAAATCCTGACCAGCAGCTGGCGACCGGCGTTTTGGCCGGAAAGCTGATCATTGAAAATCCATTCCGGGACGCTGGCATTTTAGCCAACCTCAATATTGATCAGCTGGAGGTGATGAAAGTTGCATTTGGTAAGATGGTTGTCAATGCGAAATCAGTTGGTAGAGGAAGCTACGATTTTAACCTGGCACTTAGTGGTGAGAATGCCGACCTCGACCTGACAGGCGATTATACGGCAGCCGAAGAAGGAGCCAATATTGACCTCGATCTGAACCTCAATAGTGTCGATATGAAAGCAGTTGAGGGCTTTGCCTCTGAGGCGGTTTCTGATGCCAGCGGAAAGATTTCTGGCAAAGTCAAAATTACTGGCACTACTGCTTCGCCGGAATATACCGGCAAGCTCAACTTTGCAGCCGCCAGTCTCAAAGTTAATTCACTGAATACCCAGTTTACCTTGCCAAACGAGGTGCTGACTGTCGATAACGCAGGTTTGTATATGGACAACTTTACAATCGTTGATAAGGACAAAAATGCCTTTCGACTGGACGGCAAAGTGCTCACTGAAAGCCTGACCAACCCTACTTTCGACTTTACAGTGAAGGCAGAGAATTTCCAACCGGTGAATGCGTCAGAAAATGACAATGAACTCTTTTATGGCAAAGTGAAAATGGATGCAGACCTCGCTGTTAGCGGAGATCTGAAAGTGCCGGTTGTGAAAGGGAAGCTGGCGATCAAAGAAGGCACGGATTTCACATTTGTGGTACCTGAATCTCAGGTGGACATCATGGAACGAGAAGGGGTGTTACTTTTTGTGAACAAAGAAAATCCGGACGATATTCTCACCAGGGGAGACGACAAAACTGCGGCTGGCCAGTTGGTCGGCTACGATGTAAACACCAATTTGTCTGTAGAGAAGAATGCCGTTTTTAAGATTATCATAGATGAGAAAACGGGCGACAACTTCCAGGTGTCCGGTACCGGCGATCTGATCGTGGGCCTTGAGCCAAACGGCAGAACCACGCTGTCTGGCACCTACTCCATTAATAGCGGGCATTACGAGACCAACCTCTACAACCTGGTAAAAAAACGATTTGAAATCTCTCCACAGAGTACCATCACCTGGCGGGGAGATCCCTTTGATGCTTTGCTCAATGTGAGGGCTATCTATAAGGTAGAAACCTCGGCGGCTCCTCTGATGGCTATTCGAACATCAGGAGAAAGCACCAATCTGGCCAGTAAATACCAGCAAAAGCTTCCTTTCCTGGTCTATCTGAATGTGGATGGGCAGTTGCTGCAACCAGAGCTGTCTTTTGCGCTGGATATGCCTGAAGATGAGCAGGGAGCCATTGGCGGTGATGTATATGGCAGGCTGCAGCAGTTGAACAGTCAGGAAAGTGAGTTGAACAAGCAGGTATTCTCTCTGCTGGTGCTCAACCGGTTTTTCCCCGGATCTGGCAGCGATGGCAGTGGCGGTGGTGCTGTGTCTGTAGCCAGAGGCAACGTAAACAAAGTACTGTCGGGTCAGCTGAATAATTTTTCTGATAAACTGGTCGGCAAAACTGGCCTTGATCTCAATTTTGGACTCGATAGCTACACCGACTACCAGGGGGAGAGCCCGCAGGATCGTACGCAACTCGATATTAATGCACAAAAGAAGCTGTTCAATGATCGACTGATTGTGCAGGTGGGCAGCGCTGTCAATATTGAGGGTAGCAGCCAGGCCACGGAGGGAACCACGCCCGTTATCGGTAATATAAGTCTCGAGTACCTGCTGTCTGAAAGCGGCCAATACAGGTTGAAAGGCTTTAGAAAAAACGAATTTGAAAGTGTAATCGATGGACAGCTGATAGTCACTGGTATTGCATTTTTGTACAACAAGGAGTTTAATAAGTTCAGAGAGCTTTGGCAGAAAATGGCAAAGGACGAGGGTTTGGAAAAGGAGATTGAAGAGGAACAAGCTGAAAAGAAGTAAGAAATTGAAGTTATTGATTAAGATATCGGTATTTTTTATGCTAAGCGCCTTGCTTGGAGCGTCCTCCTGCAGGGTAAAAAAGTATATCCCGGAGGACGAGTTGCTTTATACCGGGTCAAAAATTGACTTGACTGCCGAAACCAAAGTGGATCAGCTAAGCGACATTGAAGAGGAGCTGGAAACTGTGATGAGGCCCGAGCCCAACTCTAAAATACTTGGGGTTCGCCTTGGGCTGCTGGCTCACTACAAAGCACAAAGGAAACACCCCGGCCTTTACTACCGCTTTCTGAATAAAAAGATAGGCGAGGAGCCTGTTTATCTCTCCGACGTTAATCCGCTTCGGGTGGAGGAGCTTGTCAACAATCGCCTTGAAAACCGGGGCTTTTTCAGAAGTGAGATTAGTTCGGTGGAAAAAAAAGGCAAACATACCGGCTCCGTTAAGTACACGGTTCATGTAGACGCCCCTTACACTATCAAGAGCTATCAGCTGGACAGCGGCTCTCTGCCGATTTACAAAGAGATTAGCAAGTATATGAATCGCAGTGGCTTTGTTAAACCCGGAGGCAGGTTTGATTTGGAGCGTTTCAAAGTGGAGCGGGATCGGATTGACTTTTTTCTGAAGGACAAAGGCTACTACAATTTCAACGCAGACTTTCTCATTTTTGAAGCCGACACCAATGGATACAATGATAAATCCGTCGACCTCTACCTCAGGCTAAAAAGAGATGTGCCTCATAAGTCGGTAATCCCTTACGAGGTTGCCTCCATCAATGTGTTTCCGCATTATTCACTAAACGAAGGAGTGAAAAATGACACTGTAGCGCTTTCGGGAATCAACTATATTCAGGATTCTGCTTTTTTCCAACCCAGGCGGCTGGCTCCTTATATTTTGCTTGAAAAAGGGAAGAGGTATAATCCCACCGACTCACGGCGGACGAGCAACCGGCTGTCTTCTATCGGTAGCTATAAGTTTGTGAATATTCAGTATGATGAGGTCGGAGAGGCGAATGCGAGCGATTCGTTGGGTCAACTGGCCACTAATATCTATCTGTCTCCTTTGAAAAAGCGAGCTTTGAGAGCAGAACTTCAGGGTGTCACCAAGTCCAACAACTTTGTGGGGCCGTCTTTGTCGCTTACTTACAGCAACCGCAACCTTTTCCGTGGAGGAGAAACGCTGAGTGCGACCGGCAAAGCTGGCTATGAGCAGCAGCTAATCAAAGGTGACAACACGGGTTTAAAGAGTATTCAACTGGGCCTAAAGGGCGATCTGGTATTTCCCAGGCTTTTGTTTCCTGTTGAAATAGTGCGGGATTTTAAATATGCTGTGCCCAAGACCAAGTTTAGCACCGGGGTGGAGTACTTGAACAGAAGTAAGCTTTATGTCCTGCAATCGCTCACAAGCACGTTTGGTTATAGCTGGAATGCCACCCGATATGTTTATCACGAACTCAATCCCATCAGCATCAACTTTGTGAACCTGGCCAAAACGACGCCTGAATTTGACGCAATCCTTGCGGAGAATGATTTCTTGAGAAGTAGCTTTGACCAAAAGTTTATTGGAGGCCTGACTTATACCTTCACTTACAACGAGTTGATGAGCTCAGGCATCCGGAACCCCTTCTTTGTTACTTTGAATGTGGACATGGCTGGCAACGGGTTGGGGTTACTCAACAAGCTAACATCGCAGCGTGAGAAAAATACATTCTTTGGGCTTGAGTATGCCCAGTATTACAAGAGCGATATCAATGTTCAGTACTACGGATACCTCAGCAAGACCCAAAAGTTGGTGGCCAGGGTTTTTGCAGGGTTTGGCTTTCCATTTGGCAATTCGGTCACACTTCCATTCTCCAAACAGTACTTTTCCGGTGGACCTTACAGCGTACGGGCATTCAGGGTGAGATCGCTGGGGCCGGGCACTTATAAGCCTGATAGTGAAAGTGTAGGGTCTTTCTTCGATCAGGCTGGTGATATCCGGCTGGAAGCCAACCTTGAATACCGTTTCCCCATCTATTCGTTTCTAAAAGGTGCCGTGTTCGCCGATGCCGGTAATGTTTGGCTGACCAACGAGAATGCCTCCTTACCGGGCGGTAAGTTCACTTCCGATTTTATACGGGAGCTGGGCGTTGGTTTCGGAACCGGCTTGCGGGTCGATATTCAGAATTTTGTGATCAGGCTCGACCTGGCAGCGCCTATTCAAAAACCCTACCTTCCCAAAGGAGAGCGGTTTGGTTTTGACTGGAAAAACCCGGTGCTGAATTTTGCGATTGGGTATCCGTTCTAAAAGACTAGACCGTTTTAGCGGCTACTCTTGACCTCCACTTTATCATCTCAAACCAAATCACCGCCAAGAGACCGATGACCACGCTTGTCAAAAGCTGCACAGCACTGATATTATCAAAACCAAAGAAATTTGTCAGTGGAGGCACAAAGAGCAGTAGGCCTGTAATTGCCACAGTGGCGCCAATGATCAGGCCAACGAGGTTGTTTTTATACGCCAGCGTAGTGAGGACAGAGTAATAGAAAGAGCGATTGACAAGTGTAAGGAAGATATTGGACGAAATGAGAGTCACAAAAACCAGGGTACGGGTCACTTCCTCGTTGGCTCCTCCGTGGACGGCCAGCTGGTAGATCGACAAGGTCCCCGCTGTAATCGCCAAGCCCTGCACCACGCTTGTTGTCAGTTCCTTCCAGTTGAAGAAGGTGCTGGTGAAAGGCCGTGGTTTTTTGATCATCATGTTTTTTTCCATTGGCTCGTTCTCATAAATGATAGAGCACGTAGGGCCCATAATCAGCTCGAGCAAAATGATGTGCAGCGGCGAGAAAATATTGGGATAGATCCAGCCAAGGGCCAATGGAAGGAACACAGTAAGGATGATAGGGATATGAATGGAAATAATGTACTGAATGGCTTTTTTTAGGTTGGTGTAGATTTTTCGTCCCATGGCTACAGCTTCCACCATTTTGGATAGGTCGTCTTCCAGCAAGATAAGTGAAGCAGCCTGTTTGGCTATCTCGGTGCCCTTTTTGCCCATGGCTATGCCAATATGGGCGGCTTTTAGTGCAGGCCCATCGTTCACGCCGTCGCCTGTCATGGCCACAATTTCATTCCTCACCTTCAGGGCGTTAATGATTTTCAGCTTGGCCTCGGGAAACATGCGGGTGAATACTTGCATATCTTCCACTTTTTCCTTCAGCTCGCCTTCAGATAGTTTCATTAACTCATCGCCGCTGATACTTTTGTCGAAACCACGAAACCCAACCTGTCGGGCAATGGCCCCCGTAGTGAGGGCATTGTCTCCAGTCACAATTTTCACCTTGATACCTGCTGCATAAAACTGTTCCAGTACGAACGGAATATTCTTTTTTGGCGGATCGTAAAAAGCCACCAAACCTTTGAAAGAAAAGGAAAACTCCTGCTGAGTAGCAGGGAAGTCGTTGCCATTAAAGCTGGCTTCGCCTACCCCCAACACCCTGTAACCATCCTTTGCCAGGGTGTTAATGGCTTCATGCACTTGCTCCTTTTCACTTGCCGACAGGCCAGATACAGCAATCATCGCCTCGGGGGCACCCTTGGCGGCAATGATTCTTTTACCATTGCCATCTTCAAAAATATGCGTCATCATGGGCGGTTTTCCACCCAGCGGATACTCATGCGCCATGTTGAATACAAGCCGCTCATCGGTGACCATAAACTTACCGTAAGCTTCGTGCAGCGCCACCTCCATAGGATCGAAAGGGATGGGTTCGCTGGCCCACATGGCCAACCGAACAAGAGACTGGGCATCTGCTGAAAGCGGCTGACTAGCATCCGCTATTTCCTGTGAAGACAGCACAAACAACCTCGCCAGGCTCATTTTGTTTTCGGTAAGTGTGCCGGTTTTGTCAGTGCAAATCACCGTGGCGCTACCCAGTGTCTCCACAGTTTTCATCTGCTTCACCACTATGCCAAGCTTCATCAGTCGCCAGGCACCCAACGCCATAAATGTGGTGAAGGCCACGGGTATTTCTTCAGGCAAAATGCTCATGGCCAGTGTCAGTGCCTTCAATAGACTGTCGACCACATTGTAAGACCGGAAATAGTTGATGGCCCATACCACCAGAAAGACAATGGCACCGATCAGTACCATCTTCTTAACAAAATTGGTTATCTGCTTTTCCAGTGGTGTTTTTTCTTCAGCGATGTCTTCGAGGCTTTTGCCAATTTTACCGAGGTTAGTGGCGTTGCCAATGGCGGTAACAGTGGCTATGGCCAATCCGCTGGCAACTGTTGTGCCTAGTGAAACCTTGTTATCTTCCTTGGAAGCATCTTTATATACTGCCATCGACTCGCCCGTGAGAATTGATTCGTTGACTGAAAAATCGTTGGAATGCACGATGATGCCATCTGCGGCAATGGTATTACCCTCTTCAATCATCAGGCTGTCGCCCACCACCAGTTCCTCACTTTTTATTTCTATCGTTTCGCCGTCTCTTATCACCTTGCACATAGGCTGGGTGAAGTTCTTGAGCTTCTCCAGGGCGTTGCGGCTGCGGGAGTCCTGGTACAGAGAAATGCCTGCTACGAGCACAATGGCCGCCGCCAGAAAAAGGCCATCACCAACATTGCCGGTGAAAAAATAAATGGAAGAGACAACCAGCAGCAGCACAACCATGGGCTCTGCGGCGATGCTTTTGAGCGCTTCGATAAGGCCGCTCTCCTTTTTGAAGTTCAGTGTATTGGCACCATGCTTTTTCCTGGCTTCGAAGACTTCTTTAGCTGAAAGACCCTGAATATTAAAGTTATTGCTGGCCATAGCCGATTCGTTGTGCAGTAGTTTCTTGTGTCACCAGCCTTGTGATGTTTAAAGGCCGTTTAGGAAAGTAGTGGAAATAATCCGTTCGTTAAACAGAAACGAGTAGAGAAATCTTAAAATAGCTGACTGCTGTACATGGTAGCTGGTCAAACTGCGTCTGTAAAGGGAAGCGCAATGTCATAAGTGAGCGAAATAATTGCAAAAGACTCACATTGAAGCTATTATCGTAGGTTGAGGGATAAGGAAAGTGGGTGCACATGACGGTGGTGCCCAAATGATAATTGAAAACTTTGGAATTTTTTACCGCATATTTACAAGTAAATGATGCGAAAGTGACTTGAAAGTCGGTGAGTGATACGATTGCAAGGCTTTTTGAGCCATGCGGTTCATTTGCCTTGAGAATAATAGTACACCCTATAGCTAATAACGCAAAACAATGATTGTAGGCCTTCTAAAAGAAAGCGGAAATGAACAGAGAATCGCTTTTTTACCGGAAATCGCAGCCAGATTGGTTCAGCAGAAAGTTCGGGTTTTTGTAGAAAAAGATGCAGGGTTAACGGCATTTCAATCCAATCAATTATACGAGGAAGCAGGAGCGGAGATAGTTTCACGAGAAGAAGTGTTGACTAAATCTGATTTGCTTGTGCAAATCGGTGAGCCATCGCCGGAGCTGGTTGAGCAGTTGGGGAGCGATAAGATATGGCTGAGCCAGTACAACCCCCTCTGGAATAAAAACCTTGTGACGCAGTTTCTCCAAAAGGGAATTACCAGCTTCAGTATGGACTCTATACCCCGGACGTCGAGGGCGCAGGCAATGGACGTACTTTCATCGATGGCTACTGTTTCAGGTTACAAAGCCGTGCTGGAAGGTGCCAGTCAGCTGCCCAACTTTTTCCCTATGTTCATGACTGCAGCAGGCACCATCCGCCCGGCCACGGTATTGGTGCTGGGAGCGGGAGTAGCAGGCCTTCAAGCCATAGCGATTGCCCGAAAGCTTGGCGCTCAGGTGCAGGCTTTCGATGTGCGCTCGGCAGTGAAAGAGGAGGTGATGAGCCTGGGAGCACGGTTTGTGGAAGTGGAAGGGGCCAAAGAAGACGCTGCGGCAGGTGGATATGCTGTAGAACAAACGGAAGAATTCAAACAAAAGCAGCAGCAGGCCATCAACGACCATGCTGCGAAAGCTGACGTGGTGATATGCACAGCACAGATTCCAGGCAGAAAAGCGCCAGTTCTTCTGCCCAAAGAGGCAGTGGAGCGAATGAAGCCCGGATCTGTGATTGTCGATTTGGCGGCTTCAAGTGGTGGCAATTGTGAGCTGACGCAGGACAATGAGACCGTTGTGCATCATGGTGTGAAAATCATCGGGCAATCAAATTACCCTTCGCTGATGCCGGTGGATGCCAGCAAGATGTACGGAAAAAACGTTTTTAATTTTCTCGAACTGCTGATTGCCGACGACGGGTCGCTCAATCTTAATTTCGAAGATGACATCGTGGCCGGCACGTGCATCACCCACCAAGGGGAAGTTTTGAATAGCCGGGTAAAATCACTTTTTGGAGAGCTAATTGATATTTAATGGAGCAGGTATTTGTTTTCTTTTTCACCTATAGAGAGGCCATTTTCATCATCGCCTTGTCGGTTTTTTTGGGAATTGAAGTGATTTCCAACGTGCCATCCGTGTTGCATACCCCGCTTATGTCTGGAGCTAATGCCATAAGCGGTGTCATCATTATTGGCGGGATTATCCTCGTTGGCCACGCCGATGCATCAAAAGCATCGCTGGAGCTGATTTTGGGGATTCTCGCTATCATTTTTGCCACACTCAATGTGGTCGGCGGCTTCGTGGTGACGGACCGCATGCTGGAGATGTTCAAAAAGAAAAAGAAATAAACCATCTATGGATCAGGTAATTGGGAGTTTAAATGGTGTCGATTTCACCCTGGGCGGGGCTTTGCTCGAACTAAGCTATTTGCTGGCCGCTCTTCTCTTTGTGGTGGGCTTAAGGCTGCTGAGCCATCCGGAAACGGCCAGAAAGGGAAATTTTTATGCTGCTGCCGGTATGTTTCTGGCTATGGTCACCACCCTGCTGCTGCACAAAAACAGCCAGGGAGAGGCTATTCCACTGGCCAATGTGTGGATCATTCTGGCGGCGCTTGGAGTTGGCACCGTATTGGGCTGGGTGATGGCATTGCGCATTCAGATGACGGCAATGCCCCAGATGGTTTCATTTTACAATGCCACGGGCGGTGCAGCCTCGGCCCTGGTGGCGATGCTGGAGTTTCCGAATACCGACATGGGCAATGTGGGCTCGGCGCTGGCCACACTGTTAGGACTGATAGTGGGAAGTGTTGCCTTCAGTGGTAGCATGCTGGCCTACGGTAAACTCGATGGAAAAGTTGGCGACACCGTCTCCGGCTGGATGAAATACCTGAATTTGCTTCTACTGCTTGTAGTGGTCGGGCTGTCGGCTTACATGATGGCGTCAGGCCAAACAGCGGACGAGCTGAGTTGGGCGCTGTACCTACTGCTCGGCATTTCATTGGTGTACGGGGTCACTTTCGTAATGCCTATCGGCGGTGCCGACATGCCAGTTGTTATCTCCCTGCTCAACAGCCTCACAGGCATAGCAGCTACCATGGCTGGGTTTATTTACGGCAACCAGGCAATGATCCTGGGAGGTATTTTGGTGGGCGCCGCAGGCACCATCCTCACCGTGCTCATGTGCAATGCCATGAACCGGTCGCTGCTCAACGTAATTCTGGGGGCGTTTGGCGGGGCAGGAGCAAGTGCCGGTGCCGGACCCGAAGGCGACATGAAGGAAATCAGCATGAGCGATGCGGCCATTTTGCTTTCTTATTCTAAAAGTGTGGTGATAGTGCCTGGCTACGGCCTGGCAGTGGCGCAGGCACAGCACGTTTGTCATGAACTCGACATGTTGCTGGCTGAGAAGGGAGCCAATGTGCGTTATGCCATCCACCCAGTGGCCGGCCGCATGCCCGGGCATATGAATGTGCTGCTTGCTGAGGCCGACGTGCCTTACAGCCAACTGGTGGAGATGGATGACATCAACACCGAAATAGCCAACACCGACGTGGTAGTGGTCATAGGTGCCAACGACGTCGTGAATCCGGCGGCCATCAATAACCCGGGCAGCCCCATTGCAGGCATGCCGATCATCAATGCGCATCTTGCTAAGAACATCATCGTAATGAAACGAGGCAGGGGCAAGGGCTATGCTGGCATCGAAAACGAACTCTTTTTTGATCCCAAAACCAGGTTGCTGTTCGGCAATGCCAAAGACACTTTGCAGAAGCTTGCCAGCGAGGTAAAGAGTTTGCATTAGGAAAGCTCGTCGGCGGCTTTTAAGCAAGGCCATCACAGGGGGCCCTGGCTCCAAAAGAGAACCTGACCGGGTACTATTCCTTTTTTTCAGCGTTGTGATACCCTGGGTTTTTTTGAGGGATGTTGCATAACTCAACCTGGTGTTGATCTACTTCGAAAATTTTGTTTGACTTCAGAGAAACTGTGCCTGAGAAACACAATTGGAGGCTGAGTAGTAAGGTTTTGTTCAATTGCTGTTAGCAGCTTTACCCTGTGCCTTTAACATTCCTTTAGGTTTTTGAGAATTGCCACAAAGGCACGAAGACACTAAAGTTTTGAGTTTCGGATTTTGAGTTAATGTTGACTAGTTGATTTCTATGCAAGTGCTGTTTATCAGTCTTTTCTTATGGCCTTTGTGGCCAAAACAACTTAGATTCTAAATTTCTTCCTGTTTTCGCTGCTGCGATACACAAAAGGTATTTCCTTAGAAGCATTCTCAAAATTAGCCCCTGAAGACCCAAATTGGATAACAGTCTTTTAAATTGGTACAGAAAGACCACTTTTTTAGAATGTGAGGAAAATGTGAGGCGGCATTGGCTCCAAAAGAGAAACTGCTGCAGTGCTATTTATTCAAGCCCCAGGAAATTACTAGCATTTTGAAAGTAAACCTTTTCCAATACCTCCCTGGGTAGGCCCAGGCCCCTGGTATGCTGCTTCCTGATGACCAGCGAATCGGTGGTGCTTAGGTACCGCCACAGGTCGTTGTAAGTGGCATCGAGGTCTTTCTGCTCAGCGTCGAGCTGTTCGGCTGTCCAGTCCACTGCCGGATCGTAATTCCCGAAGTCGGTGCCGAACATGATCCTGTCCTGGTACTTCACAAAGAAGGCCTTCACCTTGTCGCTGTTCTGGCTGGCCAGGTCGCCAAACCGGGCAGCAGGCTCAACCATCATGTTTGGATATTTGTCCAGGCGCTCAGCCACCATATCCACGTTGTGCGACATGCTGCCCATGTGGGCGCACAAAATGGGCAAATCCGGATTTGCTGCAATCCACCGGTCACGGGCAGCAATGATGGTTTCATAGCTTGGGATTTCAGGATGGGCGAACGCATGGTATTGCGGATTGTTTTTGTAGTACTCGTAGTGCGGATTCATTGGGTTGTCCAACGGCCGCCATGCCTGCACCGGCTCACCTATATGGGCCATGACGGGGATGCCGTTTTCCTTTAGAAAATCCCAAACAGGCTGAAGACGGGCATCGTCAATCTGGATGAACTGCCCGCTGCCGTCTTTGGTCACCATACCGAAGTTCTTCCACACCTTCACCATTTTGGCACCGGTGGCAATCTCGTTTTTCAGCCGTTCAATGTTTTTGGTGGCAAAGTCCGGGTCATCAATACCCACACCCACCAGTGAACTACACAGGTAAAATACCCCGGGGTTTTCAATATCCATATCCACATACTGCTTCCAGCTACGGTTGATGCCGGTAGAATCCTCTTTAGCCACATCCACCAGCACCGCCTGCATGATCCAATCCTGAAAAAAGGAGGAAAGGTAGGGGCGGGCGTAGCGGTAGTGCGCATGCACATCTATTTTTCGTATCGTTTGCTGTTCGATTGCCTCTGCCTGGCTCGTGCCAGTCTTTTCTTTTGTGGAGCTACAGGCTCCAAGGATGAAGAGGAGGAAGAGATAAGAAACTACATTTTTCATATACATTGGACACAAATTAATTATTGGCTAGTAGTTCAAGAAAGCGCTGTTGCTTACGAAGGCGATGCGTTTCCCGTCGGGTGACCAGTTCGGTACATTCATAGAGCCCTGGCCTCCATAAATATAGCCAATAATTTTTGGCTCACCCCCGGTAATCGGCATTAGCCGGATATAGCAGTGCTTATAAAACGGGTGCTGTCCTGAGTCCACCGTTCTCGGGAAGGAAATGAAAACGATCCATTTGCCGTCGGGAGAAATGTGTGGAAACCAGTCGTTCAGCTCGTCGAAAGTCACCTGCTCCGGATTGCTTCCGTCGGGCTTCATGCGCCAAATCTGGCCTATGCCTGTCCGATTGGAGTTGAAGTATATGTATTTCCCATCCGGGGTATATTCCGGCCCGTCATCAAGGCCGGGAGTTTTGGTAAGCTGCACCTCCTGGCCCCCTGAAGCAGGTATTTTGAAAATATTCCATGCATTGTCTCGCACGGCAGTGTATACCAGCTCTTTGGCATTTGGCGACCAGCCGTGAAGGTAGGAGGGGCCATTTGGGGTGAGCCGTTTCGGATTGCCGCCCTTTCTGGGCATGGTGAAAATAATGGAATGCCCGTCTTCCGGTGGGGTACTGCTGATGCCCATTTGCTTTCCATCAAAAGATAGCACATGGTCGTTGTTGTTTCTCACGGCAGCGCCAGTTTCCAGTTTTGTTGGCTTTCCGGTTCTCAAATCAAAATCATAGAGCAATCCATCGGAGTTAACCGTAAAGACATTATCGTCTACCATCCAGTTGGGTGCCTGCCAGGAGTTATCTGCGCTGAAAACAATTTTTCGATCACCCGTGGCGACGTCCATCAGCTCAATATGACTGCCGATATAATCTCTGTAGGGCACATAATCCGGCTTTGGCGGAACAATCACCCGCACATTTTTGAAGGTGGCCGTTTCAACCACATCGGGGTTGTGAGCACAAACCGACAGGCCGATATACACCTCGTTGCCCAGCTCGATGCCCGATACCTGCTCCTCAAAAAACCGCTCTCCCATTTTAGCTGCCGACATGATGAAGGTGTCCCCTCTTCGTTCCAATTGAATGACATCGGCGTGGGTCATGGCGAACGCCTTCTGATCCATGTCCGACTGTGGGTTTTCACGGAACTGCAGCGACACAAGCCCATCGCCATGCACAGCTGCCGACACACAAGGGGAGTTCACTTCGAGGCTATGCCTTACCATCCAGCCAATCTTACGGTGTGGGTCAACGCCCTCACCAACAAATGCTACGTTTGCCCGGAGGATAAAGTCTCCTGTCATTTTGCGGTAGGCATACTGAAACTCATCTTTCTGGCTCCATATGTTTTCCCCTGAGCCCGAAATGGTATATGACTGCTTGTTTGAATCGTAAGTCGTTTTTCCGACTGTTTTCGTAGCGCCCACGTCTGCGTTGTTGGTGAACACTCCCAGTGTGCCAGGTTGCGCCATGGAGGAGTGAAGAAGTAGTACAAAGATGAAAGTGCTGCAAAGGTTCAATAGTGGTGTTTTGATTTTCATAAAGGTGTTGTTAATCACTGAGGTAAAAAGATAGATGATCCACCGGCTGAACTGCCGACGGAATTTACAAGTGAGTATAAAAAGCAACTTCCCGTGGATGCCATTGTGAATGCCTCACGGGTAGTTTCACCATAAACTTAAACTGTGCCTTGCGAGGCCGCTGAATAGTTAAATATAGCGAAAATAGTTGATCGGATGAAGGGCAAGGCATTCCATCGCTGGATGGCAGAGATTAATGTTAATGAAACTATCAAACAGCATACGCTAAGATGTGAGTGGGAACTGGAAAGCCTCTTACGCAGCTAAGGCCCGAACTGAGAAGGATCAGTTTCCAAGCTTTGACTTTAAGAACATGCGCCGGGATGGAGACCCTGTTTTGCAGTTGCCGTTTCATTCCTTTCCAGCACCGCAACATCCTTTATTGTTTTGTCATTTTATCAGTAATTTCTAATTTCACCACATGAGAATGACTGTAATGCTATAACACCCTCTTCAGGCTTAGTTCTTAAGCAATGCGCTATATTCTTTACATAGCGCACCCATCTAACTATCATTAATTTTATTATTTATCTCAAACCAAACCCATGGGTTGGCGGTCACTTGCTGCTCTCTGTGGGGTGGTTTTTAATAGAAAAATCATGTCAGAAATACTAACTGAAAAGCAAATAGAGCAATTCATTCTCAGCGGGTTTGTCCGAATTGACAACGCATTTTCTAAAGAAATTGCAGAAGCCGCTTTAGATCTCCTATGGAACGATCTTCCCTGCGACAAATCAGCTCCTTCCACCTGGACGGAGCCCGTTATTCGTTTGGGGATGTATACCCAGCAGCCCTTTATTGATTCAATCAACACGCCGATGATGTATTCAATTTTTGATCAATTGATTGGCGCTGGCAAATGGATTCCTTGCCGAAGTGTCGGAACGTTTCCTGTAAGGTTTCCATCTGATCAGCAACCGACTGATACAGGCAAACACGTAGATGCAAGTTTCCCGGGCAGTGACCCTGACAATTTTCTTGAATGGCGTGTCAATGCCAAATCGAAGGGCCGGACCTTATTGATGTTGATTTTGTATTCCGATGTCAGCGAAAATGATGCACCTACCGTCATTTATGAGGGGTCGCACATCGACGTTGCCCGGCTCTTGTCAAAAGAGGGCGATTCCGGGCTTTCATTTATGGAGCTTGCTGGCAAGTTAGACGGATTGCCTGAAAGGGAGGTGGTTTACGCTACTGGTAAGGCAGGGACGGTTTACCTGTGTCACCCTTTTGTTGTTCATTCGGCGCAACCTCACAGAGGAAGTACTCCTAAGTTTATGGCACAACCGCCCTTGTTGTTAAAAGGTGAGTTGTCTATTTCCGAGTCAGATGTTGGATATTCTCCCGTTGAAAGGGCTATTCGTTTAGGATTGGATTAACCACAGAAGGAGGCTGTTTTTTGCAGCCTCTTTCTTTTAGCATTGCACACAGTATCTATCTTTTTCACTCATCTGGCTTTCCGGTTCGTGATCAATGGCAACTTTGTTGTGATTTTTCGGAAGAGGTTCCTTGATTTTGGAGCTGGTTCAAACTCACCCGGTTTCAGTTACCTATTTTTCTGTATCACTTCAAGCTTTTGGTAGCTGACATCCGGAATTTCGGATGTCAGACAGGAAAATTCGGCTATCACACACGAAATTTCGTATGTCACATAGGAATTTTCGGTTACTACATACGGATTTTCGGTTGTCACTTATGAAAATTTGCATGTTGGTTACCAAATTTTGGTTTCTATATCGAAAAAATTGGTTGTTGGTTACCGATTTTCAGTTGTCACATACAGAATTTCGGGTATAACATAGGAATTTTCGGCTATCACATACGAAATTTCGTATGTCACATAGGAATTTTTAGGAGAGGCAACCGACAAGCGGTGAGTAGGTCTTGGCTATGAGGCTGAGAGTAACCTGGTAGAAAAAGTGTTTGGTGGTGTTTTGTTCTTGACGCCTGGCTATGGCGAGTGGGGTTGTTTTATGCACTTCGCTGCCCACTTGCACTTAGCCACGCCGATGATAAAAATAACTTTTGTGGCGGACAATCCAAGCCAGCCGCCGTCAGTTTACCGCATAAGGCCCCATTCGCTATAGCCTTGTGTTAGCAATTTTTTAAGACGCCTAGTAAGTCGCAAGTCCATACGTCCATGGAGCCAAAAACATCACGGCCAAATAGCTGTACAGAATCCAACCTCTAATTTTCCGTCGATGTGCTGGTTCGTTGCACCAGTAGGCCTCAAGAATACGAACGTCAAAATTTCGCTCATACCTAAGGTAGTTTAAAACGAAAAATACGATGATCAGCAGATAAGCATATTGGTTACCTGGCACCTCAAGTCCGCCCGCCACACATCCGAAGGTTACAATATTTATGATGGTCAGGACTTGATAGGCTGTAACTATCAGTGAAGCTGACAAATGCGGGTCGTTGTCTGACTTTGCATAGAGTTTGAACCAACGATAAAATACGTAGTCAAAAAGTTTCATCAATCAAGACCAAGTCCGCATGCAGTATAATTGCTAACGTTCACTAAGGAGCGTGGGGATTAGTAAGTGATACCACTGCCCTCCGCAAATAGCCACGCTGATAAATAAAAATACACAAATTGGAGGGCACTGCAATCCCCACCGCAATTTCCTTGCATGTGAGACTCCATGACGTTATAGTTTGTTAGCAATATTCCTTCAGCTCTTCTAAGTCGATTCTGGGTCTCATCCCCTTGAAAATTTCATGTTTCAGGAATAGAGATTGATCATTTCCTTCGATTTCGTTCACTAACCAAATTATCAGCTTTTCATCATTTGAAAGTTGTGCCTTGATAAATTTAGGGTAATTAGAATAATCCAGCTCTGGATTATTACTAGAGGTGTTATCAAGGTATTCTAAAATTTGACTTAGGTGAGATACGTATTTGCTAAAATCCGAAATATGGCCAACGTAAAATCTATAAAATGCGAGTTTGTATAGAGATGTTTGGCTATTGTCTATTGAAAAGTTATCTAGCAATTGGAGCAAGTTTTTATTGATACCTTTATGCTTTGTGTTGAGGTATTCGAGGTACTTCGGCTTCAAGTCTTTGTCCGTACTGTTTCTGTATTTTGGTAGCTGTTCATACCAATTATCAGTGGCAAATAATGCGTATGCAAAGAATCTATTTCCACTATGTGTTTTGTGTTCTTCTTTTCGATCTGATCCTGATGTTCTGATTTTTCTTGAATCAACGGACATAGAGTTAAAAATATCATTTTGAACCTTTAGCAGATTGAAAAAGGTGTTATCAAATTTTTGAAGGTTAAATACTTGTCTCGTTTCTTCGAGTTCCTTTCTCTGAAGTTCAAATTCTTTAATCTGCTGCTGTAAGACTTGTTGATTTATTTTAAGGTCTTTCCTTTGCTCTGTAAGGGCTACATAAAATAGGATTACACCGGCAAGTGCCCATATAGACCCGACTATTCCGCCAATGAAGTCTCCAAACTGCCCAAACTTATCATTGTTAATTGGTGCAGAATATGAGAGTTGAAGGTCGTTCCAAAGGAATAGAAGTAGTCCAAGAGCAATTAGAACCACCCCAAGAAAAATGAGAACTACACTTGCTTTTTCACTTAGGAACTTTTTCATGAAGGGATTATTGCTAACGCCTCGGTAAGATGAGTGTGGGAGTTTTATGCAGCTCCGCTTCCACTACATCTTAACCACGCCGATGATAAAATTAACTTTTGTGGCGGACAATCCAAGCCAACTTCCCTATGTTAACCGGTGAAGCCCACATTCATTTTACCGTTGTGTTACCAGCTTTTTTCATCAAGCCTAGGAGTCGCTCCTCCTCCCGAGTCCATTCTAAGACATTCCGTGGATATTTGGAGTTTATGACATTAAATTCAGGTAACCAATACCAGTTATCAAACGGCTTTTGGTAGAGTTCCAATGACATTTCGTTTTTTAGCTTTTCTATTTGGCTGTAAACCAAATCAAGGTATTTGATATACCTCCCAAATGTGATTTGATTGTCCTTGTTAAATATAATGACATTGTCGGGAGAGTACTTTTTTGTGAATTTATAAACAATCTCGGCTAGCCTGTCGTCTGAGACTACCGTTCCATTTACCATTACCTCCTGCTTGCCAATATATACCTCAATACGATCGTATTCTTCTAATGCATTTACCCTATACATCATCGATTGTGGCAGTCGAATCCTGTGTTTTGTAAAATCAAGATGCTCAGCAGAGTCTAGAAACTCCACAAGTTTTGGGTAAAATCTTGGATAGAGATATTGCTGAATACCTGAATATTTCCATAGGGGATAGTTTGTCGGATATTTTGAGTGCTTATGGCCAGTAGAATACTGAATTATGCTCAGGCTATCTCGCCGGAAATGGTACTTAAGTTCCTCAACGAAAGTCATTGGGATATTTTCGTCTATGTGCAGATTGATCGCCATTTGAGAACTCTCAAGCCATGACAGCTTGTCTCGTTCTAGGTTTAGTTTAAAGTCAACACTATCGAGTCCAGTCTGAATGTAGACATCTTTGACGAAGATTATCGGTTGAAATGGATCAATCGTATCCCTGGCAACGTAGACATTTGTAGTTAGAGACCTTCGTGGTAGCATTTGATGTATTTGACTTCTAGGAACTGTTAAGCCGTATGTGAATTCGATTGATTTTTTAAGAAGTATTGTATCAATTTTTTCGCTGGCTAGAAAACTCTTGAATGTAAAGCCAAGGCTCATTGTTGCAAAAAGACCAAAGGAAACAGTTGCCCATTTCGCAGCATACCCTTTGGTGATGCGACTTAGTTTCGGCCATGTGCTAAAGAAGACGACTATTGGAAGAAGAATTAGGAGTAAAGGAAACTCATCAAGGAAGTAAATGTCATATTGAATTGGAAAGGTGATGTAACAAATCCCCAGTATGCTTATCAGTCTACTAAACCAAGATAAGAATGCCCAGGTAAAAAAGCCTTGGTCATTTAGTGTCCTTCGTATCAGTAACCGTGTTTTTGCTGACTGCCCAGCCACTGAGTTTTGAAGTACAAACCTTAGTGCCAGTCCATAACTAATTGCAACGGCTAGAGATGAACAAAAGATGTTGTAAATGAAGGCCTCATTTTTATCCAGCACCAGCAATACTTGATCTCCAAAATCAGCAGTTAGAAACCTTAAAATCTCACGGCTTAAGTAGAAAAAAGCATAAAGTATATAGGAAAAAGTAATCCAAAGAATCGTCCCACTTGTAAGTAGGCCAGTGCTGAATACCGTACGTTTCTGTAAAAAACCTTTGGAGATTGTCATGCGTCATGTAGACAATTGCTGGTAACATTTGTGTAACACGCACTAGTGCTTGTTACACCCATTATGTATATTTTTTGGTTTATTTACAAAAATAGCTCAATAAACCCCGTAAAGCTGCATTATCCGTTTGTAAACGCATAATATACGTATACTATACCCATAATATGAGGGTGCGGTTTTCACTACTTCCTCCTCACCACCAGCACCATATCAGCCTGCCCCGGCACGGCCACTTTGCTGTCTTTCACTGCACCCTTCGATATGATGTTCCCCGTCGTTACATCCATCCACTCCGTTGAGTAGCTCCCAGCGGGCAGGGTGAGCGTGATGTCGTAGCTTTTCACAGCCAGCGATTCCCAATACACCACCCACATGCCGTTGCTATTGCTCATGGCCAGGGTAGTGGCGCCGGGCGCTGCCTTCACCACCGAGGCATCGGGCTGCAGGTTCACCAGGTCGTGGGTTTCCATGAAGCTTTTCAGAATACCAAATTCCTTTCTCAAGTCAGGGCTGCCTCCCCCCGGCGATTCATAGGTAGTGTCTTGTCCGTTTTCCTGGCCTACCGAAAAGGAATAGTCGAGGTGGCTGAACAGCGCACCTCCCGCCATCACAAACTGCCATACCTGCCGGCGATAAGTGTCGTCTTCGCCTCCGGCAAAGCCGGTCTCGTTGAAGCCCAGCACCTTGTTGAGGTAATAGTTTTCGCTGGCCGCCCTTGGGTAGGCATAGTGGAAGTTGAAAATGTCGATCTGCGGGTCGGGCTCAGTAATAGGGTAGTAGAAGTTGGAGATATTTTGTGAGATCAGGTGCTTGTTGGTCAGCTTGCTTTCTTCGTCTTTGATCCAGCTGGCTACTAATTTCTGCCACTGATTCGATGCTTGCGACACCACTTGTATTTTGTCCATCCACGGGCTTTCGCCGTAATCGTTTCTGGTGAAAACAATCTCCGTATTATCCGCCCACGGCTCGTTTTGTATTTCAAAGTAGAAGTTACCGAAACCGTTCAGCTCCCTCACCAGTTTTCGCACATAAGCTTCCTGGCGGGCCAGTAGCCCTTTGTTATTCAGGGTATTCACGTCTTTCGCCTCCAGCTCGGGCGTACTGTTGATATTGTTGCTGGGGTTGAAGGCAGCATAGTTCCATCCCCCGCCATAGTGAGCCGAAAAAAGGCATACTTCCACCATCACTTTGTTGGTGCTGGCCAGCGTCATGAAGTCTTTCAGTCGGGCAAAGTAGGCCGGATCCCACTGGTCGAGGTCAAACTTATTGCCGCCCAGCGCATAGCCGGGCTGGTTGCTCCGCTTCCATGGCAGGATGGCCCTGCCCTCCGCCGGTGCCATGGTGTTCTTTTTGATGCCAAAGTCGCCCTGCTTCTCCAGGTAAGCTCCCGTAAACAAGCGGGTGTGGTTGAGGCCTTCCTTTCCCAGGGTATTGAGATAAGTTTTGTAATCAAAGTCGAGGTTCATCACTGCCCCGTAGTGTTCCCCGGAGCCGATAATGATCAGTGGCTTGCCCTGGTATTGGAAGTAGTGAGGGTTTTGGGGGTGAAGCTGCAAGACGTTTTGGGCCCGGGCTGAGCATGTGACTAATAGCAAGCCTAGAAAAATGGAGCGTATATGAGCGACTTTCATAAATGATATTTGTTGCAGTTAACACCGTTCGGTGAGGGGTGGTGAATTTTCTTTTTGTAAATATAAAGATAGCCAAAGTTAATGCTGATGCGTTATGCTGGTAGAAAAACCGTTTCTGCGTTGAAGGTCGTTGCAGGTACGCTATTCCACCTCAATTAGAAGCTCGTTTATTTGTGGCAGAAAGCAATGGTGGCTGGGCTTGGCAACAAAAAAAGGGAAGCAAAGCCTAAAAGCTCGCCTCCCCTCTAACCTAAGAGATTTACCGCACTAATACGGCATCTTAAACTTCTTTTTATTCGGGGTTGAGTACAAAATCTTGTGTGGTTGCATTAGCTGCCACAATTTCCACCCCCTCGGAGGTATTGGCTGCATATCCTTGCAATTCCACAGTTACGTTGTAGAGGCCAGCCTGTAAGCCAAGCACGGTGTAGGTACCATCTTCGGCTGTAATAGCCGTGGTATTGAGCGTGTCGGCGGCATAAACCGATACCGTGGCTCCCCCCAATGCGATGATTTCAGTTTCCGTTTCCCCTTCCACTTCGGTTGTTACAGCACCCACCAGCCGACCGGCAAAAGATTGGTTGGAGGCCTTGATAACAGGCTTGAAGTTGAACCCGGTGATGCCAGACGGTGAACTGGCGTCGCCTTTGGCTACAAAGGAGCTGGCCACGTCGAAGTCCAGCAGTAGTTCGGCAGTTAGCCCCCCCGCTACTTCTATACCTGGTTTTACAAATATTTTAATTCCCGAGGAAGAGCCGCTGGGCACCTTCAGGTCATAAGATGTGCCGTCTTTTAATACCACAGTGGCATCGGCCACATACACCCTGATGAGATCATAAGTACCTTCGGGAATTTCGACGTCGGCCAGGTTTTCAGTCACTCCATTCGTAAGATCCAATAGATTGGCTGATACCTCGTCTTCCATGATGGTAATAAATGCGCTTTCTGAGTCTCCGCCTTTTTGTCTGGCCTCAATTTTAGTAACAGTTACGTTTGCTTCGCTCACCAAATCGCTTGGAAAAGGTGCATCTGTCATTTTTACTACCAACTGTCCGGTTCCGCCCGAGTCGCCATCGTTGTTGCATCCCACAAGTCCGGCAATAATAGCCATGGCAATAAATGGTAATAAAATCTTCTTCGCTCTCATGAATTTTTGTTTTGTTGTAAAAGAATAACTGATTTAATTAATGTTAGTCAGATTGATAGTAACTGTAGTTTCTTTTCCTTTTTCGATCAATAAGTCGTCAAGTGTTGAGGTTTCGTGGTCGATTAACTCTGCCTGAACCTGATAACCTCCCGGGGTCAGGCCGAGAATGGTAAACTTGCCATCCTCACCACTCAGTGCTGTTGTGTGAAGTGTGTCGGCTGCAAACAGGGCGACCTGGGCTCCGGACAGAACGGCGCCGTTCTGGTCGTTAACGGTACCAGAAAGAGTGCCGGTAGAATGCTGATTGGAAGTCCGGATGACTGGCTTGAAGTTGAACCCGTTGATGCCCGCAGGAGTGTTTGAATTGCCTCTCACCACAAAGCTGCTGCTAACGTCAAAGTCCAGTAAGTAGCTGGCACTTTCACCCTCTTCTATTTCAATATCAAAGGCTGGTTTTACCTTAATGCCGCTCTTGTCGCCTGATGGGATTTTGAGATCGAATAGTCGCCCGTCTTTCAGTAGCACACTTCCCTCGCTAACGTATACGCTAAAGAATGAATAGGAGCCAACCGGCAATGCTGTTTCACTGAGCTTTGCGGTGATGCCATTACTCAAGTCGAGCAAATTGAAGGTTGTCGGCTCGTTAAAAACTGTAATAAAAGGTATGGTGTCATTTGCATCGCCGGTTTTCACTTCAATTTTGACTATTGTGACGTTGGCTTCTTCAATCAAATCAATTGGGAAGGGGGCATCAGTTAACAACAGCTCCAGCTTTCCCGTGGCAAGTGGCAGGCCTGTATTGTAAAAGACTCTATCGCCCTCATCGCAGGTGTCCTGCGCTGTGTCAAATGCATTTTGTAGCGCAGTATTGCCTTCAATCACTTGCGCCCCTATGCTGGTGGCAACCTGGATAGGAAACTGGATAGAAAGAAGGTCGTCGTTATTAAATTCATTTAAAAGCTGAAAAAGAGAGGCGTCGTCGGCTACTGTTCGGATGTCGGCAATCTGATTTTGCAGGTCGTAGGTGGCCATGGAGATCGGATACTCGATGTCGACACACTCGATGTCGTCGTCAAGTCCGTTGCCAACGCACAGGGCAGCCAGCACGTCCAGCTCTTCCTGGCTGGAAACTGCCACCTCCGTGTGATCGGATTTGATCACACGCAAGGGGAAGTCTAAAAGAAAACGGTCTGACTGGTAAGGATTTAAATAATATATGTCCTGTAAAACAGCTAAATCAGCCTCTTTGCTAACAGTAAATGCCTTTCCTCTGAAGCTTCCTTTTACCGGTAGCACCAGCGTCAGACAACTGGCATTGTCTATTACATTATCGTCGGAGCCATCCTTTAGCGACATTTTTTGCAGCAGCTGCCCGAGGGTCGATCCTTTGGTGAAAGCCGCTTCTTTGCCGGGCTCCGTAATATCCTCAGTAGGCTCCTGGCAGGAGATCGCCGATATCACCAGGCTCATTAATACAATGAACTGCTTCAAAAATGTAATTTGTCTCTGCATAGGATTTTGCCCTGCTTTCGGTAATTAAACCGGCTGACACTGAAAACTCCTACCGGTAAACCTAAACTTTGTTAAATTGGGGTTCATATGAGCCATGAGAAGCGAAATGTTTGTGATGAAGGCAGGTTTAAAACACTTTTCAGAGCGCTCTCAAAAGACCTTCATGATTTTCTCTACTATAAGTACGGTGCCGGAAACCATCCTGCAGATATTGTGCAGGAAGCTTTTGTGAAATTATGGAATAACTGCAAAAACGTACCACCTGAAAAGGCCAGGGCCTTCCTTTTTACAGTGGCCAACAACCAAATGTTAAATGAGCTGGCAAAAAGAAAGACAGCGTTACGGTATCAGGAGACGGCAGAAGCAAAGCGATACACAATTGAGTCGCCTGAATTTGCAATGGAGGAAGAGCAATACAGGCAGCGACTTCATGCTGCGCTCGAAAGCTTGACCGAGGATCAGCGGGTGACTTTTATGTTGAATCGGGTAGAAGGAAAAAAGCATCAGGAAATTGCCGACATGCTGGGTATAGGTCGCAAGGCAGTTGAGAAGAGGATATACACAGCATACAAAATTATAAGGGAGCAGCTGGGCGATTTTTGATTGTGCAAAAAATGTGGCAGGTAGGAGATTCTTGCATTCATCTGTTTTTATTAAGAAGTAAAAATTATGGACGAAGAAGACTTGGTGAAAAAATGGCTGGCCGAAACGCTTTCGGAGTCGGAACGGTTGTCGTTCGAGAAAACCGAAACGTATCGAAAGCTGCAGCGAACTGAAGGTTTTTTGCAACGGATGAAAGCTCCTGATTACGATGTTGAGGCCGAGGAGAAAAGATTGCCTATCGCTCCTCGCCAGGTCGGAGTTGTCGCCATGTGGCAACGAAATTTTCTAAAGGTTGCGGCCTCTTTGCTACTAGTGCTCAGCGCAGCACTTGTCATAGGCTATCTCTTGTTGAGAGATGAGACGGTCAGGGTACTGGCGGCCACGAAAACCACCACTTATCTGCCTGATTCTTCGGAGGTTGCACTGAACAAAGCCTCAAGCCTCACCTACAGTAAAAGCGGGTGGAACAAAGCCAGAGTAGTTGAACTAAGTGGCGAAGGATTCTTTAAAGTCTCTCACGGCTCCCGTTTCGATGTGAAGACCTCGTCAGGTACAGTCACTGTTGTGGGCACACAGTTCAATGTGAAGAGCAGAACAGGGTATTTTGAAGTGCAATGCTATGAAGGAACGGTGAAAGTTCGGTCAAAAGGCACCGAGCAAATATTAGAAAAAGGCCAGGGGTGGCGTTTGATAGGCGGTTTGTCAGCGGCTTTGGAGTTAGGTGCCGACGATAGCCCGGGTTGGTTAGGTAACGAAAGCAGATTTGAAAGTGTGCCGTATAGTCAGGTGGTGGAGGAGTTTGAAAGGCAGTATGGCGTTAAGGTAAAACTGGTTCGTGTGGATGCCAATCAAATGTTTACTGGCAGCTTTACGCATGACAACATAAATCTTGCTCTGAAGTCAATCACGCTTCCGCTCAATATAAAGTTTGACCGTGAAGAGAACCTGGTTCGTTTGTCTGGTGATCAATAGAAAAGTAAAATTTTTTCTCCTTCTACCACTCCTTTTTTTGGCAGCACACATTTTTGGCCAGCAAAAAGAAGATGCGCAGCCGTTATTATCAGTTCTCAAAATTCTTGAGGCCAGGTATGAAATTGCATTTTCCTATGCAGATAAAAATGTTGCCCACCTCTATGTTGATCTTCCGGATGATGCCTTAAGCCTGGCTCAGTGTCTGTCGTACCTGCGACAGGCCACCGACCTGGAATTCGAGCAATTGGATGATCGATTTGTTGCTATAAGAAAGTTGGAGACCACCGCCAGGGTGATCTGTGGCTACCTGAAAGACGTGGGAACCAGCGAGCCCGTGACGTCGGCCGTCGTAAGCCATCTGTCAACTTCGGTTGTTACCAATGTGGAAGGATATTTTGAGTTAGCGCTTGAGGGACCAGAATCCGTTTTGCGTGTAAGGCACCTGGGCTATCAACCCCTGGAAATAGATCTGGCTAAAAAAAAAGTTACGGATTGTCTGATCATCAGTCTCGCAGCCAAAACAGTGGAGCTTGAAGAGGTTCTTATCTCCAATTACCTTGTTGGCGGAGTGGGAAAAACCGTTTCAGGGGCATTTGAGGTGAAAACCCGGGAATTGCAGGTGCTGCCCGGCATGAGCGAGCCCGATGTGCTGTATACTATGCAGGCTTTGCCGGGCATACAAAGCGCCAACGAGTCGGTTTCCGATATCAACATTAGAGGCGGGACTAACGATCAAAGCCTGATACTTTGGGACGATATAAAAATGTATCAGTCCAGTCATTTTTATGGCCTTATCACTGCCTTTAATCCCTATTTCGTTGACAAGGTAATCCTGACAAAAAATGGCACCGGCGCTCGTTTGGGAGAAGGAGTTTCAGGTACCATCGAGATCAAACCCGACGACAAAGTGGCCGAAGAGTGGAGTGGTGGCGGTGGCATCAATCTGCTAAGTGCCGACGGCTACCTTACTGCGCCACTATCTTCCAGGGCTTCCATAAGTGTGGCCGGGCGCAGGTCGATGGCTGATATTGTCAGAACGCCTACTTACGACAACTATTTTGACCGGGCATTTCGCAACACCGACGTCGCCAGGGTTTCGGCCGGAGATAGCCTGCTGAATAGCAACGAAGACTTCTATTTTTACGATTTAACGGCAAAAATTAACTACCAGATTTCAGAAGGCGACGAGCTAAGTCTCAGCTTCCTGCAAATTTTTAACGACCTGACCTACACTGAAAATGCTGAAGTAAATGGGGTAAGGGAGTCAAAGGCAAGTAGCCTTACCCAGCAGAGTATAGCTTCAGGCATTCGGTATGAAAAAGAGTGGAGTCCGTCGGTGAAATCAACGCTAAGTGTGCCTGTGTCGTGGTACAAGCTCAGGGGCGTTAACAACAACATTCCCAATAACCAACGGCTAGAGCAAGAAAATGAAGTGCTGGATGTCGGTTTCAAAATCGATACCAGACTGCTTATTAATGAAACCACTGATGTAACGGGAGGTGTGCAACTTACAGAGGTAGGCATTGGTAATTTGGAATTGCTGAATAACCCAGCTTTCAGAAGGTATGTAAAGGAGGTTAACAGAAGCCAGGTGTTGTTTGCTAATGTCAATCACTCTACGCCATCAAACAACACCAACATAAGTGGAGGGCTTCGTGCCAACTACTACTCTACGCTCGATCAATTTACCCTGGAGCCTCGCCTTTCCATTCATCAGAAGCTGGCCGAAAATGTTGCACTTGAACTGCTGGCTGAACAAAAAAGCCAGTTTACTACCCAGGTGATCGATTTGCAAAACGACTTTTTAGGTGTCGAGAAACGAAGATGGGTTCTTTCCAATGGAGTGGGCATTCCGCTTATTCGCAGCAAGCAGGCTTCGGTGGGCTTGCTGTATTCTCCCGACAAGTGGTTGATTAGTGCAGAGCCATATTTAAAACTGGTCAAAGGTATCATTACCTCCAGCCAGGGGTTCCAAAACCAGTTCCAGTACCTAAGGTCAAATGGTAGTTATCAGGTGTTTGGTGTGGACGTGCTGGTGAAAAGAGACTTTAAAGAGCTTTCTGCCTGGACGAGTTATGCTGTGGCTAAAAATCGATATGATTTTCCTCAACTGTCGGTAAGCGCCTTTCCCAATAACCTTGATATTTTGCACAACCTAACGATTGGTGCGGGCTATACCAGGGATAGTTTTCAAGCGTCCACTAGCCTTAGCTGGCACTCAGGCCGACCTTATACGGCTGTAAATGCCTCCAGCCCAATAGTTAATGGGACTATCAGCTACGACCTCCCCAACGCAGCCAGAGTCAGCCCTTACTTCCGCATTGACTTGTCAGCCAGATATAACTTTAATTTGAGGGCAGGTGTGCGAGGTCAGGCTGGGTTTTCTATCTGGAACCTGTCGGCGTACAAAAATGTGTTAGGAACCTATTACCGCATTGCCGCCGGAAACCTGGAAACTATCAACCAGGCTGGGTTAAAGCTTACACCCAACATGATGTTCAGGGTATTTTTCTAATCAACGGAAGGCCGGTTTTGATAAGCAGTCTAGAAAAAAAGTTACCACACCGGGAAAGTCAAACATATCCAGATGTGGCAACTACGAGAAATTTCTGTTAAATCACTTTAAGCACTCCCCTCACATAGCCGAAGGACTCAGCAGCACCCGCCAGCGGATCTTTGCCGTCTTTCTCATATTCCAGCGACATATAGCCGGCGTATCCAACTTTGATCATCGTCTTCAGGAAAGCTGGTATGTCAGTCACACCACGGCCGATTTCAAGCGGCTTGCCATCTTCCTGAGCTTTGTCTTCGTCTTTAAGGTGGATGTCGTAAATCCGATCCTTGAATTTTTCAGCCCACACAGAGGGATCTTCCCCAATACGCACCACATGGCCAATGTCCATGCAAAGGCCAATACGCTTGTCGAGCCCTTTCACTTTTTCGTAAACGTCCTTGGGGCTGCGGTAAAGGTCATCTCCGGGACCATGGTTGTGGATGGCCAGTTTGATGTCAGTTTCTTTCACTTTTTTCTCCGCCAACGGCAGCAAGTCGTAGTTCGGCACGCCAATGATCATTTTCATGCCTGCCGCTTTTGCGTAAGCAAACGCCTGGTTCACTTCTGCTTCCGTTTTCATGTAGATAACGCCGGCGCCGTACAACTCAAGGCCGGCATCGGCTATTTTCTTGGCAGCTGCCTTGATGTCTGCTTCTGACGAGTCTAGCGGCAAGTGCATGCTTTTTAATGCAATCTTGGAAATGCCAAGTCTCTTCGTGTATTCTATTGTGGTATCCAGCGAAAATTCACGAAAGGTGTAGCTGGCAAGGCCAAGCTGAAAGGTGTATTTGCTGGCTCTGGCCGGTTTGGAGGAGCTCAAGTGAGGGGCGAGAATCATTCCGGCTCCCGCCAGACCTGCAGTACGCAGAAAGTCTTTTCTATTCAATGTCATCTGATCAAAAGTTTAAGTAGAATTTAAATATAAGGGATTGAAGGGGAAAGGGCTATAGATTTTATATGTTGAATCAGGTTTGATGATAAAAATCCTCCTATGCAAACTTAGGCTTGAGTAAATTTCGAACCTTTCACTTTTGAGAAGCGAATAGAAAGCAACTTTCCCTGAGTGTAGAAATGCTAATTATCAGGAGGGAGGACTCGATTTCCTGCAAACACCCAAAGCTGTAGCTCAACCGGGCACTCACTCATGGGCGGCGGAAAGTACAAATGGTCAAATTACGCCAGCACTTTACTGGATTTCACCTCAATTTTTTGCACGCCCTTATAAATAAAGAAGGTAGCCGCAGCCATCAGCACGTGACTAAGCGCCAAATGATTGAACCACTGGTGGGGCGACAGCTTGTTCATGAAGACCAATGCCGCCGCTGCCGCAAAGGCAATACCGATGAGCATGTTTTTGCTGGCGGCATTTTTGGTTTTCAGGTAGAGGTAGCCTTCAAACGACAACACCACGAGCATCAAGCCATAGCCGGAATGGAATTCTACAAAGAAAAAATTGAGTGTGAAAATGGTGAGGCAAAGGAAAGTGAGCAACTCAAGGATGTTGATCACTTTCAGCACCTTCACTGCCGACTCCTTAAAAAGCACCCCTGAATGCTCAATAGTTCCCCTTTCTATCAGCATAATGGCGAACATGCTGATGATCCAGCCGGGCAGCTTCCAGCCAAAGGAAAAGGCGTAGAGAAAAGCGTGCCCAAGTAAGCCGCCGAGCGCTGTGGCAATGCCCATCAGGAGAAAGTAGTACTTGAACCAGATGAACACTTTCCCGGTCTTCCCCGATTTTTGAAGCTTGTAGAAATAAAAAATACACAGCGCCGATACCAGCAGATCGGTGATGGTAACAATGGGCTCATCTATTCTAAGTCCAAACAGATGAATGGTATTCATAGCCTCCATATTTCGGCAATCCTATTGACTTAATAACGGCCCTTTCGGGCTTTAGTTCCATAATCTTCTGCTTTGGTGAGTTGCGCCCGATAATGTATGTGAGATCGATTATGCTAGTATTTTATTTTTTCGCTAAACGGCTTTTATTTATGGCTAATGATTAATTTCCAGTGACTTTTTCATTAGTTTCTCCCTAAAATGTATAAACACACGTTTACTCAATGCGTCTTTTTTTGTGTCGCTATGTGGCGTAGCTGCGCTGCGTTTGGTCAGTCTGCTTTACCTGTTGATGACCGGAAAGTTGTGTTGCTAAAAGCCATCAAGACAGATGGAACCGAGGTTGCAGGTTTTTTACTTGATCTCGATAAGGAAAACGGACTTCTTCATTTTCAACAACGAGATGAACTGTTGGTGGAGGAGTTAAGGGCTGAAGAAATTGCCAGGATTGCTTATTTCAAAAAAGGTAGTTTCTGGAGAGGGTTTGGTTGGGGGGCACTAGTTGGGGAGTCATTGTGGGCCACCTACGTGTTTAGCAACGAACCCGGCTACTTTGGTCGGGGATTCGACCTGGTGGTGGGGTCTGTGCTGTTTGTTACGCCGGTAGGCATAGTAGCGGGTATTGTGGATGGAGCCAAAGGTGTTCATCTTGATTATGAGGTTGAGGGAGATAAGGCTGCCTTCCAGGTTCCGATAGACCGGCTTACAAGATTTACCAACCAGGATTTGCATTTGATAAGGCCATCGGAAAAGGGTAAGAGAAGGCTTCGTAACTATAGCTTCACTGAGACGCCAATTGCGAGACGGCATCCGCAGTATAGCCCCCGGTTTCACTTTGGCCTTTCCTACGGGCTTGGGCTAACCGGCATGGTTAGAAAAATCGAAAAGAACTACACCCCTTTGCAGTTTGACAGCAAGTATGGTGACAGCAGAAGAGGGCATGATGGTATATTTAGAATAGGCGTTTCTTACTCGCTCAGCGATACACTCGAAGTGGGTTATGACTTCCAGAATGAGTATGGCGATGTGGTCAACTTGTACGGCAGCAGGAATGGTTACGAGATCAGAACATCCGTTTACATGTTTCAGAGCAGCCACAAATTATACGGCATGTATCACCTCAAGCCTTACTACAGCGCTGTTGGCACCCCTTTTCAGTTGTCGGCAGGCGCCGGACTGATTTTTAGTAACACTTACCTGGCGACGGAAACGTACGGCTCCTCGTCGTTTCCTGATGTTTTTGTGTATGATGAAGCAAGGCGCACAACGCTTGTGCCAGGTCTTGCCTTCATGGCAAAGGCATCTTACTTCATCAACCCAAACTTATCGGTCCAACTATTGCTTGAGCAGGATGTATATACCAGGGCCTCAACTACAGGCCTGAGCCTGGGTGAGCCGGTTAACTACACCACAAAGCCACTCAAGATCGCTCCGAATCTATTCTCCGTTGCCACTGGGCTCCGGTTTCATTTATGATCGGCAGGCTTACTTGAGTTCCTTGTATTTTTCAATATACATCTGATCCAACTCCTCCGAGTCTTTGTACTTCACCCTTAGTCCGGCCAGCTTTTCCTTCAGGTCTTTTACCACATCGGCATAGGCCGGATCGTCGTACACATTGGTCATTTCCTGCAAGTCCTTTTTGCGGTCGTAAAGCTCCCATTCGTCCACATCGTAGTAAAAATGCACCAGCTTGTAGTCTTCGGTCACTATGCCGTAGTGGCGCTTCACCATGTGCACACCCGGATATTCGTAGTAGTGGTAGTAAACAGCATCTCGTTTGAAGCTATCATTTTCGCCCTTGAGGAGGGGAATCAGGCTCTCACCCTGCATGTCGGCGGGCACTTCTGCGCCCACGGCTGATAGCAACGTGGGAGCAAAGTCGAGGTTTTGCACCATTTGGGTGTTGGTGGTGCCAGGCTGAACCACACCCGGCCATTTCACCAGCAATGGGGTTTTGAACGACTCATTGTAAATAAAGCGTTTGTCGAACCAGCCGTGCTCACCCAGGTAAAAGCCCTGGTCGGACGTGTAAACAATGATGGTGTTTTCTGCCAGGCCGTTTTGCTCCAGGTAGTCAAGCACTTTGCCCACACCCTCATCCACAGAGGCTATGGAGCCCAGGTAGTCCTGCATGTAGCGCTGGTAGCGCCACTTCATCTTCTCTTCCCGGGTCATGTTGGGGTAATTCTTCTTGAACTCCTCGTTCATGGGGCCATACACGGCGTCCCATTTGGCTCTTTGCTCAGGATTCATGCGGCCTACTTCTCTTTTGAAAGCGGCTTTGTCCCAGTTGGCAGTTTCAGGTATGCCGAGCTCATCCATCACGTCCGGATAGATCTTGGAGTCGCCGGCCCAGTTCATGTGGGTGAGCAGGTTCATTTCAGCTTCTTTGGCTGCGGAGCCACGGCCTTCGTAGTTGTCGAACAGCGTAGCCGGTTCTTCAAATGTTTTGTTGATATATTCCGTGTAGTGTCTTTCTGCTGGCAGCCATTCCCTATGCGGGGCTTTGTGGAGGTACATTAGCAGGAAAGGCTTCTCAGCATCTCTTTCTTTGTCCAGCCAGTTGAGCGTCATGTCGGTAATGATATCGGTTACATATCCCTCCACTTTGATATTGCCTTCGTTTTTAGTGATAAAATCGGGGTTATAGTAAGCCCCCTGGCCCGGCAGAATTTTGTACTGATCGAAACCCTTGGGGCTGTTGCCAAAATGCAGCTTGCCGAACATGGCCGTTTGGTAACCTTCCTTTTGCAAAAGCTGAGGGAAGGTGACATTGGTAGTATCAAACGGGAAGTTGTTGTCGATTTTGCCATTCAGGTGGCTGTGCTTGCCAGTGAGGATAACGGCACGAGATGGTGCACAGATGGAGTTGGTAACACTGGCATTGGTAAACAGCATGCCTTGTTTGGCAATACGGTCGATGTTGGGTGTTTCAATCAGCTTGTTGGAATAAGCACTGATGGCCTGATAGGCATGATCATCCGACATGATGAAGACGATATTGGGTCGCTTTTTCTCTACTTCCTTGGGAGCGGAAGGGCTGCAAGAGTAAAGGATAGTGGCAAAAAAAAGGCCGAAGATCAGCTGGTTAACGAGTTTCATTGGGAGCGGTTTAAGCTTGAGTAAAACTCAATTTAGGAATAATGATCAAAAACCTAAGATGTGGAATAGATGATCGGCAGTAAGGCAGTTTTAAACAAGCACTTCGATGGTTGGATTGAGCTGCTTCAGGGTCGCCAGGAATTCGTTTTCCCTTTCGGGTGAAATGACTACTTCTCCGTCTTTGTACTTTATTCTAAGTCGTTTGACCGAGTTCGCCGGTGCCGACAGCACGGTATAGGTGCGGTGAGCCGTCCAGATGTCTCTGATATCGACCTTGTCAGCTGTAAACGGACCAATTTTTACAATCAGAATATTGTCTTTTATGGTATAGCCGGTGCCGAAAAATATGGTGAGAATGAAGACTAGGATGGGAATCCAAATAGCCAAAGAGATAAGGATGGAACTGGTGTGCATCGACACTATAGACCGATAGATGTTAGCTGTGCCCAGATAGGCAAGTAGCAGTACGATGAGCCAGACAAGGAAGCTTTTGCGGGAGGAGTAGTAATTATTCGGTAGTGACGTCATGTCGGCTTAATGTATTTCTAATAGCTAATATAACCGTTAAACTCATATTCAATTAGGTAAATGATCGTTGCGACGTTTTCTTACATTTGCTTAGCAACACATACTTCTACCATGCGATTCCTTTTTGTCATGCTCATCGGGCTTTTTTTTAGTTTATCTGTGTATGCCCAACAGCTAACTTACTGTAACCCCATCAATATCGACTACGGCTACACGCCCATTCCCAACTTCAGTGAAATGGGGAGACACCGGGCCACGGCCGATCCTGTCATTACTGTTTTCAAAGGCAAATACTATCTCTTTTCGACCAACCAATGGGGCTACTGGTGGAGCGACAATATGTACAACTGGAATTTTGTACCACGTAAATTTCTGAAGACGTGGCACGATGTCTATGATGAGCTTTGCGCTCCGGCCACACTCGTATTGGGCGATACGCTCTTTGTCATTGGCTCTACTCATACAAAAGAGTTTCCGCTCTGGATGAGTACCAATCCTACTGAGGACGACTGGACGGAGGCTGTGGACAAGTTTGAGGGTGCCGCCTGGGATCCTGCTTTTCTTGAAGATGATGACGGCCGCATTTATCTCTACTACGGCTCCAGCAACTTTTACCCTATGTACGGAATAGAAATTGATAGAAAGACCTTGCAGCCAATTGGAGAAAGAGTGGATATGATCCACGTGAATGACAGCATTCACGGCTGGGAGCGCTTTGGTGAGCATGCCGACAATACTTTTCTTGACCCCTTCATGGAAGGTGCCTGGGTCAACAAGCACAATGGTAAGTATTATCTGCAATACGGTGCCCCCGGCACAGAATTTAGTGGTTATGCCGACGGAGTTTACACCAGCGACAAACCCCTGGGGCCATGGACATATCAGTCGCACAATCCTTTTGCCTACAAGCCGGGAGGGTTCGCCAGAGGGGCCGGGCATGGTGCCACCTATCAGGACTTGTCGGGCAACTGGTGGCATGTTTCTACGATAGTCATTGGCGTGAAGAATAACTTCGAACGCCGCCTTGGCATTTGGCCAGCAGGGTTTGATGACGACGGCATCTTGTATTGCAATACCACTTTCGGCGACTATCCTCACTACCTACCAAATGGCCCGGCTGATCACTTAAAAAGCAGGTTTACCGGCTGGATGCTATTGAACTACAATAAGCCTGTTCAAGTCTCGTCTACTTTGGGAGGTTTTGCTCCTAATCAGGCGGTGGATGAAAGCATTAAAACTTACTGGAGCGCCACTACTGGCAACAAGGGAGAGTGGTTCCAAACTGACCTGGGCGAGGTGAGCCAGGTGAATGCCATTCAAATCAATTATGCCGATCAGGACGCTGACTTCCTTGGCAAGCCCACTGATTTCTACCATCAATACATCATCTACGTTTCAGAGGATGGCAAGAAATGGAAGGTGGCTGCTAACAAGGGACAAAATAAAACAGATGTGCCTCACGACTACATCGAATTCAGTGAGCCCATTAGGGCTCGCTACCTGAAGATGGAAAACATTCATATGCCCACAGGCAAGTTTGCGCTTAGTGGCTTCCGGGTTTTTGGTAAGCAGAACAAGCCACTTCCAGCACCTGTCCGGCATTTTATCGTTCTCCGTGGCGACAGTGAACGCCGCAATGCCTGGCTCAAATGGGAGCAGATGCCCGATGCCACTGGTTACAACATTTACACAGGGATTGCACCCGATAAGCTTTACAACAGCGTGATGGTGTACGGTGCCAATGAGTATTATTTCACAGCCATGGACCTGGACAAAACCTATTATTTCCAGATAGAGCCTTTCAACGAGGCGGGCGTCGGGCCAAGAGGTGAAATCATGAAAGTAGAATGATGCCCTGTCAGGAACCAAAATGTTTTCTGGCGAGCAACACATTTGGCAGGCCAATGGCCACAATTAGTATACATGAACCAATGATGGCTGAGGTCAGGTTGAAAGGGAACTTAGGCGTATTGGACAGCGGGAGCACTACCTGATTCATAACCAGCCACACACAGAGGCCGTAAATCACCGCCGGAAGTACAACCCCTGCTCGTAAAATTGAGACCTTGCTGTAAAGCAAAAAGAAGAGAACCGACCATGAGAAGGCTATCAGATAGTGGAATAGCAGGCCGAAAACTGCGATCATTGCTCCACCAGAGTGCGCTTCAACACCAAAAACACCACTGGCAACGAATTTGAGCACCGCTGCAGGAGTGGTGGAATTTCTGATCCAGGCACTGGCGAAAGCGGAGAGGATATCCAGTGTGCCTGTAGCAAAGCCAGCTAAAACAATAGCTTTACTCAATGGCTTGTTTGATGTGCTCACAACGAATTTGTTTAAGTAGCGGGATGTTCTGGGTTAAATAACAATTATCACGATATTTACTACTATCGGAAGAAGGGTGCATAGTCAAGTGGCATCAACAGAATGCCAATTTGCGACAATTCCTGTCCTTTCATGGAATTGCGGGGAACCCTTTTCTCAAAAAACAGTTTGATACATCATGCAGAAGGAATTTCTAGATAAATTATACAAGGATCATCTGGAGTGCCCAAGGTGCCCAAGCCCTAAAAGAGTGTCACAGTTTTTTGTGGACTTGCTGGAAACGCTGTTTCCTGATTTTTCCATGCGGGCTTTTTCGTCGCAAAGAGAGCTGGAAATACACCTGAAGAAACTTCAGATTGAGTTGGATGAGATGCTCACGTTGAATCCCATGAAGGGCGTAGTGGATTTGGAAGATGTGGCGAAGCTTTTTTTTGATAAGCTGCCAGAAGTTCACTCAAAAATCATCGACGACATCAAAGCGCTGTACGAAGGCGACCCGGCTGCAAAGAGCCAGAGTGAGGTTATTCGCACATATCCCGGCTTTTACGCCATTGCCTCCTACCGCATTGCGCACGAATTGCACAAGCTTGGTGTGAAGGTGATTCCAAGGATCATTACCGAGCATGCCCACGGCAAAACAGGCATTGACATTCACCCGGCTGCTACCGTTGGCGAGCACTTCTGCATCGACCATGGCACTGGTGTGGTGATAGGAGAAACCACCATCATTGGCGACCACGTTAAAATATACCAGGGTGTAACCCTCGGAGCTCTTAGTGTCGACAAAAAAGATGCGGAGACAAAAAGACATCCGACCATTGAGAACAACGTGGTGATTTATGCTGGTGCTACCATTTTAGGTGGCGAAACCGTTATTGGCCATGATAGCGTGATTGGTGGCAATGTGTGGCTGACTCGCAGCGTAGCTCCGAACACGAAAGTCTACTACCAGGCCCGCATGTACAATAGCGATACCGAGGAAACTGATCTGCTCATCTTCAAAGAATCTGCTCAATGAAGCTTTTCGATTTGATTGGCAACACGCCAATAGTAGCGTTGGAAAAAATCCCAACCAATAAGAACGTAACTATATATGCTAAGCTGGAGGGGCAAAACCCCGGCGGAAGTGTAAAGGATAGGGCAGCCTACAATATGATCAAAAGCGCTTTGGAGCGTGGCGATATCAAGCCGGGTGATAAGCTTGTGGAAGCAACGAGCGGAAATACGGGGATTGCCCTTGCCATGATTGCCCAGGTAATGGGGGTGCACATGACACTGATCATGCCGGACAATTCCACCAAAGAGCGGGTGCTGTCGATGGAAGCTTACGGAGCCAAAGTGATCTTAACACCAGCCGCCAAAACCATCGAATACTCCAGAGAGTTGGCGGAGAAAATGGCTGCTGAGGACGGCTATACGATCCTCAACCAGTTTGCCAATCCTGACAACTGGAAGGGCCATTACAAAACCACCGGCCCCGAGATTTGGAACGATACTAAGGGCAAAGTGACACACTTTGTGTCTGCTATGGGCACCACAGGCACCATTATGGGGGTAAGCCGCTACCTGAAGGAAAAGAACAAAAATATCCAGATCGTAGGCACTCAGCCGACGGATGGCTCCAGCATTCCAGGGATCAGACGATGGTCGCCGGAGTTTCTGCCCAAGATATTTGAACCCGACAGAGTAGACAGGGTGGTGGACGTGAGCCAGGACCAGGCCACCGAAATGACCCGCCGCATGGCCAGAGAGGAAGGCATCATGGCTGGCATGAGCAGTGGCGGCGCCTTGTATGCCGCCTTGCAAATTGCCTCAGAGCTGGAGTCTGGCGTGATCGTGTGTATTACCTGCGATAGGGGTGACAGGTATTTGAGCTCAGATTTGTTTGGCTGAATGCGCTCAAAACTTCATTACTACCTCATTTGGCGGGTTTGAGGCTTTTAATTTCATTTCTGAGAATAACGGCCTCTTTGGACGCCTTGTCAGTCTTTTCTAAACGATCCTTTAGGTTTTCGATCTGTACCTGAAGCTTCTTTGATACCTTTTCTATATCTGCGCTACTCTTCATTTTAATACCTTATAAAGGATGCGCCAGCAACACCTCTCTTGATTCCAGCAGCGGCACAATTTTGCCCAGCACTATTTCCTTAAAGTAGTCTGCATCCCGGTGGGCCTGTAGAGCCGCCTCGTCTTTGTAGCCCTCGTAGAGCGCAATCGTGTGGTCATCGTCTTTGCCTTGGTGCAGCGTGTAAAACAGGTTACCTGCTTCCGCTCTTGTCCTCGGAACCATTTCCCTGAGGTGTTTGATGACTGTATCGACCTGGCCTTGTTTCACCTTCCAGGTAACGATGAGGTAGATAGGTGGTTGATTCATAGTTATTTGTGTTGTAAGGTTATAAGTTATTTGCTGTCCTCAATATCGCAAGGGTCTCCCTTGTGATAGTTATTCAATTGGCGTCCGCCACTACAAACATGGCTAACCATAAATTCCGTTTGTAGCGTCTTGTGTCTTTTCTTTGCCGCCTATTCTTACGTACCGGCACTTCCTGCTATTTTCCTCTAATATTGCAAGGGTCTCCCTTGTGATGTATAATTGACCGGCGTCCACCACTTTCGAGATGGCTTACCATCCATGTTTCCTATTTCTCTCCAAGGGCCTCAAACTTAAACTTCTCAGTCGCCGCCGGCTCATGCTCCCGGCTCATGATGGCTTCAATCTGTGCTACGACTTCGGGGTTTTCGGCCGCTACGTTATTTTGTTCCCGTGGATCACTTTTCAAATTATACAGCTCAACGCCAAGGTTGCCTTCAAACATCCCTTTCCTGACGCCCTTCCAGTCGCCCATTTGCACAGCCTGCTGCCCGGTGTATTCCAACAGCTCCCAGTAAAGGAACTCATGCACAGGCTGATTGCCCTGCCCAAGTAAAGTGGGCAAAAAACTGATGCCATCTGTTTTGGCAGGAGCGGCTATGCCAACAAGTTCGCAAAATGTCGGCATCACATCGTAAAAAACTGACGCAAGGTCGGTGGTAGTGCCAGGCTTGATTTTGCCTTCCCAGCTGGCAATCATCGGCACCCTTATTCCCCCTTCGTACACAAACCCTTTGTTTCTTCCATAGCCATTCGTGTATGGGCCGGTGCTGTTGAAATACTCGAAGTCCACACCGGCAGTGTAGGTAGGCCCATTGTCGCTGGTGAAGATGATGAGTGTGTTTTCGTAAATCCCCAATTCTTTCAGTGTTGCGACCAGTTCACCCACCTGATCGTCCAGGTAGCTGATCATCCCAGCATAGGCAGCTCTGGGGTAGCGGTGAGGGAAGTAGCCAAGGTTGCCCAGGTAGGGCTGCTCCTCACCAAAAATGGCATGATACTTTTCCACGTACTCTTTTGGTACCTGCAAAGGCAAGTGCGGCAGAGGAGAAGCATAATACAGAAAGAAGGGGTTGTCTTTGTTTTCACGCAAAAAGCCCAGCGCCTTTTCGTGCATAACGCCGGGAGCGTAATCAGCCTGGTAGAACTTGTCGAAGCTCGACTCCGCCAGTGTGTCTGAACCCGTTGCCAGTTTTTCTCCGGGAGCCATGAACTCATTGTTCAGGTAAATCCGGTTTTCATTTTCCCAAATATGTGTGGGGTACAGATTATGTGCCTGTCTTTGGCAATTATAACCACAGAAGTAGTCGAAGCCTTGTGTGTTAGGTGTGCTTTCGGAGGCAGGTGCCCCCAGTCCCCACTTGCCAATAAGTGCTGTTTTGTAGCCAGCTTGCTGCATTACTTCGCCCATCGTAAGCGTGCTGTCGGGTATCGGGCGCTGCCCTTCCAGGGTAGAGTCGGCCAGCATGGCAGCAAAATCCCACACGGCGCCCCGCTCCCGCCATTCGTCGTTGCCCCGGATAAACGAATGTCCCATGTGCAGCCCGGTGAGCAGTGCATACCTCGATGGGGCGCAAACAGGGGCTCCGGAATAATGGCGGGTAAACTTCATACCATTCTTCGCCAATGCGTCAATATTGGGCGTCTGAATCAACTTTTGTCCGTAAGCTCCTACATCGCCATAGCCAAGGTCATCAGCCAGTATGTAAATAATATTGGGTTTCTTCTCTTCCGGAGTTGTTGAACAAGATAACAGCACTGCGCTGAGACAAAGCAGGATAATGAAAGACCGCATGATAGATGGTTTGGTGTTGAGGAGCCAATATAGCCAATTTATGTTTTTCTCGTTAAGGTAACCGGACGGGAAAAAATCCCCCGGAATGGGGGCCATTTCGAGTGTAGATGGTTTTATATTTACCCTTATGATCAAATGCTTCTATTTCAGTCTTTTAGTGGTTGCTTTTGCGTGCGACGCCAGGCCAGCCCCTCATGTAGAGTCGACGGTGAAAGCCCTGGCGACTGCGCTGAAAGATAATTACATCTACGAGGACAAGGCAGAGCAAATGAGTGACCACCTGCTCCAACGCCTGGGGGAAGGGAAGTTTGATGGAGAAATGACTGACGAACAGCTGGCCAATTTGTTGCACGAGGAGGTGAGGTCAGTAGTCGGCGACAAACATTTGCGAATCAGGCTGAGTAGCCGAGGCAGAAGCACTTCCAATCGAAGGGAAGTGCCCAGTTACCCTAATGGATTTGGGAAGGCCAGGATGTTGGCCGGTCAGGTAGGCTACCTTGAAATCACGGGTTTCCATAACCCGATTAGTGCCTTCAGGGCCGACTTGACTAAACAAATGACGCTGCTGTCAGGAGCCAAAGCCGTGATTCTTGACCTTCGAAATAATGGTGGTGGCTCACCAGAAGCAGTGCAGCTTATCTCCAGTTATTTTTTCGATAGAAGCAAGCCTGTTCACCTTAATACGCTTTATTTCCGAAACAGCGATTCCAGTACCGATTTTTACACCCTGCAGGAGATTGAAGGGCCCGATCTCCAAAGTAAGCCGCTTTTGATACTTACAAGCGATTACACTTTTTCAGCGGCTGAGGAGTTTACTTACAACATGCAATCACTTAAGCGAGCCACCATTGTGGGTGAAACTACTGGCGGCGGGGCACATCCGGTTAACCGGTACACCATTTCAGAAGGAATTGTGGCCATCATTCCCGTCGGTCGGGCCATCAATCCCATAACAAAGACCAATTGGGAAGGTGTCGGTATAAAGCCTGACGTGGAGGTTGATGAAGAAAGTGCGCTTGATAAAGCCTTAGAACTGCTTTCCGGCTCCTGATTTTTTTTTTAAGCAAGGACTAATTCCTAATTTGAAATCGACAAATTTCAAATCCTCTATGTTCACCATCGACGCCCACCTTGACCTGTCCATGAACGCCATGGAATGGAACAGGGACATCAGACTTCCAGTAGCTGACATTAATAAAAGGGAGGAAGGGCTAACCGACAAGCCTGACAGAGCGAAAGCAGTGGTTTCGCTGCCGGAGCTTCGCCGGGGAAACATCGGCCTGGTGGTGGCCACGCAAATTGCCCGTTATGTAGCACGTGGCAATCCTTTGCCCGGGTGGCATTCGCCTGAGCAAGCCTGGGCGCAAACGCAAGGGCAGCTGGCCTGGTACAAAGCCATGGAGGAGGCCGGTGAAATGACTCAAATCACCAACCTTTCCCTACTCAATAAGCATATTGCATTGTGGGGCAATGGGCAGCCAAATGAGCGCAAGCCAGTAGGCTATATCCTGAGTTTGGAAGGGGCAGACTCCATTGTTACTTTGGGTCATCTTGAAAGAGTGTATGCTTACGGTCTCAGAGCTTTGGGCCCGGCGCATTATGGGCCTGGCCGCTATGCCCAGGGCACCGATGCCACCGGAGGGCTCGGCCCAAAAGGTCGGGAACTGCTGAAAGAAATGGAGCGGCTCGGGATTATTTTGGATGCCACACATTTGTGCGACGACAGCTTTTGGGAAGCTTTGGATAATTATCAGGGCCCGGTGTGGGCCAGCCACAACAACTGCCGGGCGCTGGTTAACCACAACCGCCAGTTCAGCGACGAGCAAATCAAAGAGCTAATCGGTCGTGGCGCTGTTATAGGGGGAGCGCTCGACGCCTGGATGATGGTGCCCGGCTGGGTGCGGGGCCAATCGACTCCCCGGGCCATGGATTGCAACCTTGAAAAAATGATTGACCACATGGATCACATTTGTCAGCTGGCCGGCAATGCTTTGCACATAGGCATTGGATCCGATCTGGATGGTGCCTTTGGGAAAGAGCAATGCCCTTACGATTTAAACACGATAGCTGACCTGCAAACAGTGCCAGATTTGCTAACAAAACGAGGCTATTCGGAAAATGAAGTTGAACAAGTGATGCACGGAAACTGGCTTAGGTTTCTTCAAAAGGCCTGGGCCGGGAAAGATTGAAGAGCGAAAGTTTTATTCAAAGTGCTTAAGTCATATATTTATCGAACCAGAAAAATGGAAATTGTGAGCTGTAAGCTAAGTGCCCCAAAAGCATTTGGAGTTACAAGCCTTAAAGCACCATCAACCAAATAGTTCATGTTCTTCAAGAGAGATAATTTTGGACAGTTCATCTTTCTGAGTAAGTCTACTGTCTGCCTTCTTTTGCTGGCTCTTTTTCTCCCTGAAAGAGGTGCTGGTCAGGGTACGGACAAGACGGATTCATCCATTGTCGATGAGCTTTCGTCAAAGGCAGATGTTGCCATGCTGTCTAATGTAGACTCGGGCTTCTTCTATGCCAAAAAACTATTGGAGCTTGGCGAGCAACAAGAGTTTGACTATGCCAGGGCGAGGGGATATGAGAAGCTTGGCTGGACACACTGGGTGGAGGGAAACTACGCTGACGGGCTGAAAAATGCTTTGGACGCCATCAGGATTTTCGAACAGTACGGCCCCTCCGAAGGTCTCGTCAGTGCAGTTTTATCTGCCGGGAGAAACCTTTTTGAACAACGTAGCTACACCATGGCACTGACCTATTATCAACGGTCGGAGGCATTAGCACAAGAATTGGGGCTGGAGAAGCCGCTGATAGAGGCCTACAGAGACATTGGAGGTATTTCTATCACTCTTGGTGACTATGAAAAAGGCCTCGACTACTGCACCCGTGGCCTGGCGATCGCTAACCGGCTGGGGTTTAGGTCATCTATTCCGATTTTTTATAGCCATATAGCACTCATTCATTTTAATCAGGGCGACGTGGAGCAATCGGTGGATTATAATTGGCGAGCCATACTGGAAGGGAGGCTGACGGGCAACCGCCGCATAGTGGCACTTGGCTTTGAGCGCCTCGCCAATATCGATCTTCAGCAGGGGTTGTACGATGAAGCCATCCGCAAAGGAAAAGAAACGCTTGAGATGGGGCAGGAGCTTGGGTCGTCTCTGATAGCCATGCGGGCTTATATGGTGCTTTCCAGAGGGTATGAAGGAAAACGAGACTATGAGAAGTCCCTCACCAACTACAAGCTATATATTGAGATCAGCGACAGCACTTATAACGCTGACAAAGAAAGTATCATTGCGTCCATTGAGGCTGTGTATGACCTCGAAAGCAAGCAGGGGGAAATAGAACTGCTTGAAACGGAAAAGGCGCTTAATGAACAGGAGTCAAGGGCAAAGAACTACTACATCATTCTGTCTCTTGTAGCCATTGGGCTTCTGATTGCACTGACTTTTGCATTGTTCAGGGCGTCCAAATTTCAGAATCAGCACAACAGCGAGCTACAGGCAAAAAATGGGGAAATAGCTGCCCAGGCAAAAAAGCTGGAAGAAATGAATGCAACCAAGTCGAAGATTTTTTCGATCATTGGCCACGACCTGCGGAATTCGGTGGCCAATCTGAAACAGCTTCTGGACCTGCTGAATAGTAAGAAAATAACCTTGAAAGAGCTCAGGGAAGTAGCGCCAGAAGCCAAGCAAAGCGTAGATGCGTCATTTGACGTACTCGATAACCTCCTGCACTGGGGGCTTACGCAAATGAACGGCATTAGAACCAATATAGAGCCGGTTTTGCTTCAACCGATTCTGGCGGAGATCACCTCTCATTTCAAGCTTTTTGTTGAAAGGAAAAACATATCCCTCACCTTCCAGTCAGCCGCTAACCTTATGGTATTGGGTGATGCTCCTCAGCTAACTGTTGTGCTTCGAAACCTGGTGGGCAATGCCATCAAATTTACCAAAGCCAATGGAGCCATCGCAGTGGAGGCGGAAGATATGGGCGACTTGGTGAGGATTAGGGTGAAAGATAATGGCGTCGGTATTTCTGAAGACAAACTTAAACTCCTGTTTAAGCACGAAACTCACTATTCAGAATCCGGCACCAACGATGAAAAAGGAACCGGCTTAGGCTTGCTTCTATGCTACGAATTTGTGGAGAACATGGGTAGTCGTTTGGAAGTGGAAACAGCACTGGGTGAGGGCACGACCTTCTTTTTTGATATGAAAAAAGCCTGATACAGCTTTTCTTACTTATGCTATTCTTTCTTGAGAATGGGCTAACTTTGTGCCATGGGTGAGCATGTGAATAAAATACTCAGCGTTTTGGAGAGCGACCCAGTGTTTGCCATTGTTGGTAAAGCTGCAGACGAGCTGGGTGTGGAGGCGTACGTTGTTGGTGGGTTTGTGAGAGATATTTTCCTGGATCGTCCATCCAAAGACCTTGATTTTGTGTGTGTTGGGAGTGGCATAGCTTTGGCAGAGCAAGTGGCCCGCAGCCTGAAGGGCAAATCCAACCTTAGTATTTTTAAAAATTTTGGCACTGCTCAGGTCAAGTGGGGCGAGTATGAGCTTGAGTTTGTTGGCGCCCGTAAGGAAAGCTACCGGACTGACAGCCGCAAGCCGATTGTGGAAGATGGCACCCTCCAGGACGACCAAAACCGCAGGGACTTCACCATCAACGCCATGGCCATTTGCCTTAACAAGAAAAGGTTTGGTGACCTTGTCGATCCTTTCAATGGCATTGAAGACCTGCGCAAAAAGACAATCAGAACACCGCTTGATCCCGATATCACTTTTTCAGACGATCCCCTGAGAATCATGCGGGGCATCAGGTTTGCTGCGCAGCTCGGCTTCGACATTGCTCCCGATACCATGGAAGGCATTACCAGAAATGCCCACCGGTTAGAGATTGTTTCAATGGAGCGGGTAACGGACGAGCTTAATAAAATCATTCTGTCGAACCCGCCTTCTTATGGCTTTCAGCTCATGTTCCATGCGGGAGTTCTCAAATATGTGTTTCCCGAAATGGTGGATCTTTATGGCGTGGAGGTGATCAATGGCAAGGCGCACAAAGACAACTTCTTTCATACGCTGAAGGTGCTCGATAACGTTAGTCAGGTCACCACCGATCTATGGTTACGGTGGGCAGCCATTATGCACGACATCGCCAAGCCAGCCACAAAGCGCTTCAACGACAAGGTAGGTTGGACCTTCCACGGCCACGAAGACAGGGGTGCTCGCATGGTGCCCAAGATCTTCAGAAGAATGCGCCTGCCCATGGACTTAAAAATGAAGTATGTGCAGAAGCTGGTCAGGCTGCACCTGAGACCCATCGCTTTGGTGAAGAGGGAGGTGACCGATTCTGCCATTCGTCGGCTGCTGTTCGAAGCAGGAGACGATGTGGAAGACTTGATGAAGCTGTGCAAGGCCGACATCACCAGCAAAGACCACAACAGGGTACAGCGCTATCTCAGTAATTTTGAACTGGTGGAACAGAAAATGGCTGAGGTAGAAGGCAAAGACCATGTGCGCAACTTCCAGCCGCCAGTTTCAGGCGAAATGATCATGGAGGCCTTTGGCATTCCTCCTTCCAAGCCCATTGGGGAAATCAAGGAAGTGATCAAGGAAGCGATCATGGAAGGCGAAATCCGCAATGAATTTGGACCTGCCTATGAGCTGATGCTGAAAACAGGGTTGAAGATGGGCCTGAAGCCCGTAAAGGAGTTGAAAACCTAACAGACTGGCTAAATCGTGTAGCCGGGCCGACTGCCGATCGATTTAGGTAGCAGGATCGGTTAAATGTTGTTAAATCGTGGGTAAATATTTCGTGATTCAACTGAGGAAGTTAATTTCGGGATTGTTAAAGAAGCTTATTAACTAAGAAAAATATGAAAAGAGTAGTTGGTACGTTGATGTTGGTGCTTTTTGGAGTGGTCGCAGCCTTTGCTCAGGATTCGCCTCAGTCCACACCTGAGTTCAAAAGAAACAAGCAAGTGTTTGAAATGGCCTCTTTGTTCAACGATGCTGCCGTAGCCAGAACGGCGCTTTATAACATGATTGCCATTGACAGCAAAAATCCGGCGCTACTTGACTCACTGGCTCTTTTATATTACGAATTTCAAAATTATTCATCCGCCGCAATCGTGACCCAGGCAGCACTGCGGGCCAACCCCGGCAACCCATTGATGCTGGAGCTTTCTGCTATTTGCTACGAAAGCCTTGGCTTGCCAGACAGAGCACTCGCACAGTACGAGACGCTTTACATGAAACAAAACAATCCTTTGACACTGTACAAAATGGCTTTTCTTCAGCTACAGGTGAAGCACTACGTGGAAGTAAACACGTCAGCCGACATTCTGCTGGCAAAGCCGGAATTGAAGGAGACCAGGATCGTGTTTCCTAAAGCAGATGAAACCACGCAGGAAGTAAGCATGCATGCCGCTTTGTATAACCTCAAGGGGCTGGCTGCTAAGGCTCAGGGCGATAATGTTGGAGCCAAAGCCATGTTTGATAAAGCGCTGGAGGTGTCCCCTGATTTTGAAATAGCTTTGAAAAACGCTCAGGAAGCAGCCTCTAAGTAAATCTCGCCTTTTAAATTCTCCAGCCTACGGAATCTGTAAAGGAATTCTGCCAGGTAAAATGCGCCTACACCGGTCGATATGTGCCATAGAAAATGCGTGCCCATGGGCAGTGCATTTTCCTTCCAGGCATCGAGTTCCCTGAAAACAAGCGCTAATACGAAAAGCGCTATCGAAGCACCTATTATTCCCGCATAACGGTACTTTATCTTGTTTAGCAATAGCAAAATTGGCAGAAAAAGCAGGGTGCCCGTAATGGCATAGGAGATATTGAGTGCAGTATGAGGCGACACAATAAAATACATTCCATACCTGACAGCTGCCGCAGGCACAATGATATAGACGATCTGCCACCATCTGGGTAATACTTTGATCCAAAAATAGATGCTGAGTGAGATGGTTAAGACGGCTGTGGGAAACACGTCCAGCCATAGGAAAAACTCACTATTGCGGAATGCATGAAAGAGTGTGCTGCCAAGTCCGCCCAAAAACAGCAACGGCATGCAGTAAGCAAGGAAAAGGTAGCTCTTTAACTCCTTGTTAAGTTTGAATGCCCAATAAACTGCCGGGAGTAGAATAAGCAGTGAGGAAATCGCATTCCATGGCTCTACTATGATCCACTCAGGATGAAATTCATGGTAAACGGGCCCCCCGTCGGGCAGGCTGGCAAAGTACCGTGCATGTTCAGTGTTGTTGGGTAAGTCAATTACCTGCATAGTTAATCACCTCATTTACTTCAACTTGCGTTCCGTTGATCGGGTATATGTGCCGAACACATAAAGATTTGAACAAAATAGACGTTGGAACACTTACTAAATAGTATACCCAGCGACAAGATGTGATGTTCATCATTTGTTTCAGGCAAATTTTCACACTTCTCTTTCGCTCAGCAACACAAAGTTATCATGAATTTATCACGCCCAACAATATTCTTTATTGCAGGACTCATTTTATTTACGTCAGCGGATGCTACCGCTCAAAAGGAAGGGGGGGAAGTGGATGTAGTAGGCAAAATTGTTGACGCAGGTAGCGGTGACGTTTTGGAATTCGCCACGGTTTCCTTCTACACGGCCGACTCCAGCCTTGTATCCGGCGTTGTTACCGACCTTCAGGGCCAGTTTAAAATTGAGTTGGCACCAGGCTCATATTACAGCCTGGTACAGTTTGTTTCATACGAGGACAAGTATTTTTCGGGAATAACCTTGTCGGAGGGGCAGAAGCGTATGAATCTGGGCACCATAGCTGTCGAAGCAGACAGCGAAACTTTGCAGGAAGTGGTGGTGGAGGCTGAGAGAGGCCAAATGGAAATGAGCTTCGACAAACGCATATTTAACGTGAGCAAAGACCCAAGCAACGTGGGGCGCACTGCCACGCAACTGCTCGACAATGTGCCTTCTGTTACTGTTGACACCGATGGGAATGTGGCGCTTAGGGGAAGCCAGAACGTAAGAATTTTGATTGACGGAAAACCATCCGGGCTGGTGGGGATCAGCGGCTCCAACGGGCTCCAGTCGTTGCAGGGAAGCCTGATCGAAAGCATTGAAGTAGTGACCAATCCCTCGGTTCGCTATCAAGCAGAAGGGTCGGCCGGTATTATCAACATCGTACTGAAAAAGGATGATAGAAACGGAGTAAATGGATCTTTTGAGTTGAATGCTGGCTACCCGGCCAACTATGGAGCCAGTGCCAATGTCAATTTTCGCAGGGAGAAAATAAACTACTTTGTTAACTACGGGGCCAACTACCGGGAGAGCCCGGGCGGAGGCAGCTCCTTTCAGCGATATACGCTTCCTGACACCTCATTTATCACAAGAAGAACCGAAGACAGAACCCGGGGCGGCTGGGCTCACAACCTGCGAGCCGGAGCCGATTTCTTTGTGACCCCAAAAGACATCATTACCGTATCGGGAGTGGTGAGGTACGAAGACGGCGAGAATGTGAATAATCTGATTTACGAAGACTTTAATAGCAACGACGTGTTGCAGAACAGAACTGGTCGGGTCAATACCGAGCAGGAAAATGAACTGAACTCAGAGGTGACGCTGAACTACGAGCGGTCGTTTGACGATAAAGACCGCAAACTAACGGCATATGCCCAATTCCGGGACAATAACGAGTCGGAAGATGCCGATATTGAACAACGCTTGCTCGACGGCGAGGATCCAGAAATGATCATGTTGCGTCAGCGGTCGTTAAACGATGAAACAGAAAGGAACCTCCTGGTTCAGTCGGATTACGTACACCCTTTTTCTAAGGACGGAAAATTCGAAGCCGGATTCAGAAGTACTTTCAGACAAATTTCAACTAACTATCTTGTGGAAGAGCAGGATTCCATTGGCACCTGGAATAATCTTGTGAACTTCACCAATGATTTCAGATATACCGAGAATGTGCATGCTGTGTACGGACTGATTGCCAATCGCCATGGCAAGGTGTCGTATCAGGCTGGTTTGAGAGCCGAGCTATCCGATATCCAGACGTTGTTGCTGCAAACCGACGAAACAAACAACCGGCTTTACGCCAACCTTTTCCCAAGCATCCATGCCAACTATCATCTCAACGAAACCCACTCCTGGCAGGTAAGCTACAGCCGCAGGATCAGCCGACCAAGGTTTCGGGAACTCAACCCGTTTTCTTCTTTTAGCGATGCAAGGAACATACGCACCGGTAATCCGAACCTGAATCCCGAATTCACCAACAGCTATGAAATCGGCTATTTGGTCAATGGAAAAACATCTACCATATACGCTGGCGTGTACAACCGCCGGACCAGCGACGTCAGTCAGCGGGTGAATTACGTAGATGCCGATGGTGTAACGTTTTCGCAGCCGCTCAACCTCGCCTTCGAAAATGCTTTTGGCGTAGAGTCAAATATTTCCAAAGACTGGTTTGACTGGTGGACATCAAGCCTCAACTTTAACTTCTATCGGAGGATCATCGAAGGCGACTTCAATGGAGAATCGCTCAACGCCGACACCTACACTTGGAGTGGGAGGGTAAACTCCAGGGTCACACTTTGGAAGAAAGTCAACTATCAGGTGAATGCTTTCTACAGAGCGCCTCAAAATACACCTCAAGGTGAAAGGCTGGCCTACTATGCCATCGATATGGGACTGAACAGAGACATCCTCAATGGAAATGGCACTATTAACCTGAGTGTGAGAGATATCCTCAACTCCAGAAAGTGGAGAGGTATCACTCAGGGAGAGACATTTTATCAGGAGAGCGAATTCCAGTGGCGCTCCCGCCAGTTCATGGTCAGCTTTGTGTACCGGCTCAACCAGAAGAAAAGAGGCGGAGGCCGGGAGGAAAGAGAGGACTTCGAAGGTGGCGAAGGCGACTTCTAAAATAGCACTGTTCTGTCACTCATTGCTAACCACCGGCGCCTTACCGACCTCCAAGCCGGTGTCATGCCTTTGGTGCAGCTAATGCCAATTGTTATAATGGCAATAAGCGCAAATAATTTATTCAGGGTTATAGGGATAAGTAGCAGAGTTTGAGTAAATATGTAATAAAAGAGCTGTTACTTTAAGGTGGAAGGTTTCTAAATTTTTTGGAATAAGAGAAACCTTAGGGTAGGCAGACAGTCTTTTAGTCGGAGTTATTAGTTTATTTTTTAGTGAGCTGTAGTAAGTGTCCTGGGTTTACCTGAACTAATTCTACTTATATTGTTAAACGTAGTCCCATGAAGGCTATTTATTCTTTTCTGTGTCTTACATTTTTGCTGGCTTCCTGCGCTCGCCAACCCGACAACTACGAACTCCTCGAAGGCGAATGGAGGAATGTGTCGCTGAAACTGATCCAGCATACTATCGCCAACGGCACCACAGATTCCACGCTGACTATAAAAAATGGTGACTGGGACAGCATACTTCAAATGAAGCCAATCCGAACTACCTTTAGCAGCAATGGAACCTACATGTCACGCTACTATAATCTTAAAGACTCTCTGATATTTGAGTCGGGGGGGCATTGGCATTTCATTGGCGACAGCCTCTACCTGTCATCCGACGAAGGTGACAACAGCTACTTTTTTCAGGTGTTGAAAAACAACCAGGCCAGGTTCGTTTCTCGCCTCGATTGGGACAATGACGGCCAACCGGACGACGAGTACGACGGTATTCAGCAAAAACAATAGAACAATTTTTCACATTTAACCTCCTCATGCAACCCTCTGTTTCTCCTAAGGTCTTTGGTATAGAATTTCGAAAGTTTTGGAGAGAGCAATTGCATACAGGTTGGAGGATTCACAAGCATATACAGTGACGGAGGAAGGGAAAAGCGCCGTTGTCAATATCCATCAGTCCCTTATCGACAGTTGTCGGGAGGGGAGCAGAGAGGCGCAATACCAGCTTTACAAACTGTATAACAAAGCCATGCTCAATGTTGCCTGGCGCATTGTGAACAACCAGTCTGATGCTGAAGACATCCTGCAGGAGTCTTTCCTAAGTGCCTTTCGTAATATTCAGTCGTACAAGGGTGACGCCACCTTTGGTGCCTGGCTAAAGCGAATAGTGGTGAACAAGGCGATCAACCATATTCGCAAACGAAAGTTGGAAATGAGCGACCAGGAAATTGGCGAAGTGGATGTTGCCGATGAGCAAACTTCGCTTGAAAATGATCCTGAAGTTTTGTTAAGTGTGGAGAGGATCAAGAGAGCCATCCCACAACTTCCGGACGGTTTCAGAGCAGTGTTATCGCTCTACCTGCTGGAAGGTTACGATCATCGTGAAATTGCGGACATATTGGGCATAACAGAATCAACATCGAAGTCGCAGTTTAATAGAGCGAAAAGCAGATTGAGAGAAATTTTGAAGTCGGAGGTGAATTATGAGTAGTCGTTTAGAAGAATTTATTCGCAACCACAAGGAGGAGTTTGATGACAAGGAAACCTCCGATAAGGTATGGGCCAACATTAGCAAAGGGCTTGAAAAAGACAAAAAGGCACCCGTTCCTATGTGGAATTGGACCTGGAGAGTCGCAGCAGTGTTTTTCTTTCTTACAAGCTCCTGGTTTGCAGTGGAAAAGGTGATGCAATACAAGGAAACCGGGGGAAATGAAGTGGCAGTAAGTGAAGAATACAAAGAGTTTGTGGAGGCTGATCACTATTACACAACTTTGATCAGCCAGAAGAAGCAGGAGATAGAAGACTTTCGCCTGGCCAATAGCGATCTTGAAGAGGAGTTTTTGCAGGATGTGGAGAAACTTGACTCCATGTATATGGACTTGAAAAAAGAATTGAAAAGCTTTCAATATAATGAGAAACTGATGGATGCAGTGATTCGCAATCTCCAATTGCGTGTCGAAATTCTAAATCAACAAATCAGTCTTCTGCAGCGGATTCGGCAGAAAAAAGCGCAGGAGGAAACAGTTTCTATTTAAGAGAAAGACCATGAAACAGAACATGTATAAACATTTGAAATATTCGGCACTGGTTTTTTGTCTGCTGTTTGTGGCAGGCCTGGCGAGTGCTCAGGGCTCGGAAAAAGAGAAGAGGGTGTCGAAATCGTACAAAGTGAACGATAACCGACTGGAGTTTTCGGTAAGGAATAAGTTCGGGAAAGTGGAGATTTCCACCTGGGACAAGCCACAGATAGACGTGGAGGTGGTGATCAAAGTGGACAACCGAAATGAATCCAGAGCCATGAAGATGCTCGACCAGATCAACGTCACCATCATGGAGTCGTCGCAGGCGATTGCTTTTGAGACGAGGATTGATGGTAGCCTGAACAACCGGAACAATGAGGAGTTCGAGATCAACTACACGATCAAAATGCCCTCTAACCTACCGTTGACGGTGAAAAACAGCTTTGGCGACACCTACATTGGTTCCTACGATGGCCCGGCCACCCTCGACATTGCTTACGGTAATATCAAAGCAGAAACATTTTCCAACGACCTGAGACTCGAGCTGTCGTTTGGTAGCGGTGACATTACCAGCACCAAAAAAACCGACATGACAGTGAAGTACAGCAAGCTCGACATAGGCAAGGTGGGCAACGCCACTATCAATAGCCAGTTTTCGGATCTTGATATTGAGGAGTTGCTGGATGTGAACCTCGACGCTAAGTATGGCAGCGTGGAATTTGGCTCCCTCAACAACATCACCGGCAGGGTGAGCTTCTCGGGCTTTGAGCTCGATCTGCTGCGGAAGTCGATGGACCTGACCACGAGTTATTCCGGGGACTTCACCGTGCGCAAGGTGACCAAGGGCTTTCAGCGCATCAGCCTCGACGGCAAGTTTGGCTCGTTTGACATTGGCCTTGAGAGCGGAGCCAACGCCTCGGTGGAAGCCAACCTGAAGTACTGCGACATGTCGTACTCAGGCGTGCCCTTCGAATTCAACTACGTGGTGAAAGACCACAACAGCAAAGAGTATCGTGGCAAACTGGGTACAGGCCAGGGAGGCACCATCAATGTCAGCAGCGACTACGGCGACGTAAGAGTAAGAACAGTACAGTAATAGGCATACAATCCAGGTCCTGAAAGGCCGTACCAGCGTAGGCTGGTGCGGCCTTTTGTTCTTTTCCAGGTAGTACCGGCGTTTAAAGTACTCAACCCTTTGTTAGGCTTTATGTAGTTATATCTGGAACTATACCTTTCCATTATGTTTGCTCGTTCAGCTAATTTCTCTAAAATTGTGAGCGGGCTTTCGGTAGCAATTGCTTTCCCCCTGGAACCATCAAGTTTTTTTTCTTTAAAAGTTCTGTAAAGAATTTTCGTACAACCACTATGTATATACCCGAGGAGAACGACCATCAGGCTCCTGATTTACTAAAACCTGGTCAGTTGAACATGCTTTTACAGCGGCAGCTTGAGCAGTTTCTTCCTGCGGGTGAAACTACGCCCCGGAATCTGGAGGGGCTCTTGCAGGCCGTTAACGAAACCTACGAAAATTTTGAAAAGCAGCTGCCTGGCGAAGAAATCCGCTCTCTCGTGTCGCAGCAAATCGGCAGTATGGGTGCCTGGGAATTGACTTTGGACAGCCATAACCCCCTGAGAGGACAGTTGGTTTGGTCAGAAGAGATGTACGGGATTTTCGGGTACACCGAAAATGAGGTACCGGTGACCCTGGAGCTCTATTTTGCTCATTTGCTGCCTGCCGACAAAAGGTTGGTGGAGGCCACGCTTGGGCAAATGATTGTATCGGGAGAAGATTGCCGGATGGAACACTGGCTGATCAGAAAGGATGGTAGCGAGTGCTTCGTCTGTCAGAGGGGAACGCTCGTGCGTGATGAGGAAAGTGGCGAGCCTCTGCGGCTGATTGCTATAGTGCACGATATTACAGACCACAAAAGAGCCCAGGAGGAGATACAGAATAAGGAGACTCATCTTAGCATGACTCAGCGCATTGCCAGGGTGGGTAGCTGGGAGATGGGCCTTCAGCAGTCGCCGAATTCACTGGTCGGCCCTCTTCGGTTGTCTGATGAGTGTTATCGCATTCTTGGCTATGAGCCAGGGGAGATTGTTCCTGACGTCAATGTGATCACTTCGCACCTCCATCCGGAAGACAGGAAAAGAGTGCACGCAGTAGTTGGGGAAGCTATGGCAGCATCGTCGCCTTTTGAGGTAGAATGCAGAGTGATTACCAGGCAGGGCCAATTGCTTCATGTAGTTGGCCGTGGCGAGATAATCATCAATGGCTTGCGCAACAGACCAGTGAAGGTGATCGGGATACTGCAGGACGTAACCGAGCAGAAGCGAGCATCTCTGTCACTGGAAGAGGCCAAGGCCAATTTTAAAAATGTTCTGGAAAACACCGATACAGCATTTACGCTGCTAGACAAGGAGAGAAAGATTCTGTTGTTCAACCGGCAAGCCGATGAACTAACTAAAAGAGAAGCAGGCAACACCATGGCAATTGGTGCCAAATATGAAGACATCGTGCTGCCAGGCAGGAAGGAAATAGTAAGGCAAGCACTGGAAAGTGTAGCGCTTTCAAAGCAAAAGTTGGTCTACGAGTCCCACTACGCAAATGCTGACCGCCCGGAATGCTGGTTTTCAGTAAGTATACACCCCATTGTTAGTGAAAATAATGAACTCATCGGCATGAGCGTAGCCACCCATGAGATCACGAAAGAGAAGAATCATCTTGAACAAATCAAGGTGAGCAATGAGAGGTACGAGTTGGTCACCAGGGCTACGAAAGATGTGATTTGGGACTGGAACCTGATGGATGACATGGTGTATCGTTCAAATACTTTCATTGAAGTGTTTGGAGGGATAAGCGTAGCCGATGAAATGCTCAAGGATGGATGGATAGAACAGGTGCATGAGGAAGATCAGGCTCGTGTGCACCAGCACATGATGAGCTGCATAGAGGATCCCCGAGCAAATGTGTGGGAAGATGAGTATCGGTTTTATCGGAAAAATGGCGAATTGGCCTATGTAAGCGATAGGGGCCTGATTATTCGCAACAGCCAGGGTCAGGCGGAGCGAATGGTGGGGGCCATGAGAGACATAACTACTCAAACACTGCTTGAAAAGGAAAGGGATAGAATCACCAATGACCTGCTGCAACGAAATGTAGCACTTGAGCAGTTTACTTATATTGTTTCACATAATTTGAGGGGGCCGGTGGCCAATATACTTGGGCTTTCAGGGCTGCTAAAGTCCTCGGCACTCGACGAGCAGTCCTTTCAGATGTGCTTAACCTCCATGGAGTCCACCACAAAAAAGCTCGATCAGGTGATCAAAGACCTGGATCAGGTATTGCAGGTGCGTCAGCAGCTCACCCAAACAAAGGAAAAAATAAGCCTGCGTGGACTGGTGAAAGAAATTCAATTGATGATAGGGCATGAGCAGGGGCACAATGATATATGGATAAATATCGATTTTTCAAAAACAGATGAAGTGTACAGTTTAAAGAGCTATCTGCATAGCATTTTTCATAACCTCATTACCAATAGTATTAAGTACAGAAAACGTGATCAACCGCTGACTATCGACATAAAAAGTGATCAGTCAAACGGGTATACCGTGCTTACCTTCAAAGACAACGGCACGGGGATCGACCTCAAAACCAATGGCGAGAAGGTTTTTGGGCTGTACAAACGGTTTCATGAAAGCGTCGAAGGAAAGGGCGTAGGGCTGTTTATGACCAAGACGCAAGTGGAATCGCTGGGAGGAAGAATTCATCTCCAAAGTGAACTGGGTGTCGGCACTGAGTTCACCGTTGAGCTTCTGGATCCCAGCTAGCCAGTTCGGTTTTACGTCCTGCCATCTGTTTTTGCTCGGAAGCAACGGAGCTTCTGAGCTTATTTGACAGTATTCAAAGTTATGGAGCTACTGCTGCCTCAGGCACAAACTGTTGCCATCCAAGTCTTTTAGCCAGGCAAAACGTCCCCATGGTGTCTCGTCAATTTTTCCTACCTGAATCCCTTTGGCCGTTAACGCTTCAATCTCTTTTTCAATATCGTTTGTATCGCAAATAAGACCACTGAAGCTTGCCAACGAGATGGTAGTAGCGCCATTGGGAAGTGCCATCTGTATCCATGTTTCGCCGTGATGAGACGGTGCCTCTAACACCACTTCGAAGCCTAGCTTCAAATAGAACTCTTTCGCTTTTTGTCTGTCCTTAACGGGTAGCATGACAATTTCTAATGACTTCATAACAATAGGATTTAGATTACCTGACAAAAGTAGTTGTGCAAACGGCCTGTGACAACGGCTGATTACGACAATGTAGCCCGCTGATTGCGTCAACGCATGGCTGACTTCCGGGTTCCTGCTACATTTGCATCATGAAGCATGTTTCCATTTTGCCACTGTATGAGGCCACCGTCACTAGTATTGATAGCAGCCATCAGATTTTGAACCGGGTCAATGACTTCATGGCCTATCAGGGGCGCCCACCCTTTTATCAGGTTGAAATTGTGGGTCTGGAAGAGAAAACGAGCATGGGTGGCGGTATCTACGATATTCGTGTTGACAAAACAATCGACCGGGTGCCTAAAACCGACCTCATCGTACTTCCACTACTGTGTGGCAACTTCCCCGAAGCGATCTCAAAAAACCAGCCTTACAAAGACTGGGTAGTTGCACAATACCATAGCGGAGCAGAGATCCTTTGCCTTTGTGTTGGTTCTTTTTTTCTGGCCTCCACCGGACTTTTGGCGGGGCGGAAATGTGCCGTGCACTGGGCGTCGACGAATGAATTCAAGACTTTGTTTCCCGAGGTGGAGGTAGTTGACGACGGCATTATCAGCGACGAAAAGGGTATTTATACCTGTGGTGGGGGGTATTCTTATTTGAACTTGCTGCTCTATATCCTGGAGAAGCACATGGGAAAAGAAATTTCTATCTTGGCGTCGAAGATGTTCGAGATCGATATTGAACGGAAGAGTCAAAATCCTTTCATGATTTTTGTGGGGCAGAAGCGCCACGGAGACGAAGCCGTGCTAAAGGTGCAGGAGTATATCGAAAACAACCCAACGGAGGTTTTCAGCGTGGATGCGATGTGTGAGAAAGCCGGCATTGGACGGCGGACTTTCGAACGCCGATTTAAAAAATCCACTGGCAACTCGATTGCGGAATATATTCAGCGGGTGAAAGTGGAGTTTGCCAAAAAACACTTGGAAATGGGCCGCAAAACAGTGAATGAAATCATCTACGAAACGGGCTACAACGATGTGGAGGCTTTCAGAAAAGTGTTTAAGAGGTTTACCGATTTGTCACCCATTGACTACAAGAGACGGTTTGCCTGATATTTGTGTAGCTAAGGTTCGCTGAATTTGACTTTTTTTGCTGGCCAATTCTTCGGCTGGCAAAAGAACAAATAAAAACCCCGCATCAAAATGACACGGGGTTTATCTGTACTGCCAACTTGTTTTAGAGTAGTTCCGCTTTTGTCTTAGCCTGGCTGGCGGTGTTTCTTGTGCCAATGCCCAATTCCAATCGACTTCCTGGAATAAGTGCCTGTATCAGGACTTTGACTGCATAAGGGAACATTTATTTTCCACAATTTTTAACTGCTCGGGGTAGTCGACCAGCAAAGCGACAAGCACTAAATATTCTCGAAGCCGAGCTTTCATAAGACTGGTGATGTTTGCGGAAACTAAAATAAGGTAAGTTCACCCTCGAATTTCAGTAAATGAGGAACTGCCTGAAATAGATGAGTATTCGTAGCATGGTGGTGATTTGGCAGGAAGATAGCCTCGACCAGAAAAGGCATATTACGAGCCTGTCCTGGCCTGCGACACCCATTTTGGTGCGTCCTCAATTGTCTGACGCAGGAGCAGGTTTAGTTGAGCTGCGTGGTGCTGTACATGCCGCATGTTGTAGAGCAGCATCTCAAAAACCGAATAGTTCTTGTAGTCGTTCACCCAGCGCTGGTCGGCAATATCTTCCGTCATGCTGGCGATCAACTCATAACATTTTTTCCGGCTAGCTTCCAAATAGTCAAGCAACTCGTCTTTGCTGTACACCTCGTCGGGCATGGCACCTTTCGGATCAAACTCAGAGAGCGTAAATGGAGGAGTGGGCGAAAATTGTTTTGGGTTGAGCGTGAGGTAGTAGTCGAGATAGAACAGACAGTGATAGGCCACGTACCAGAATTTGTTGCCAGTATCCCATTGCTCAGCAGGGCACATTTTCAGCGCATTTTCAAGCATGTCGATGCTGGCACCGAACTGCTTCCATAAAGTTTCTCTCATTGACTCTTTCATTTTCGCAGACTTGTTTTCCGTGAACCAAGGTGCAATGTCCCTGGCATTTGATAAGGCTTAAGGTACGAAAGGTGTTTTATTTGCCCTCTTGGTGAAATGCTCTGCTTTCGACCGTATTTTTACCACCCAATCGCTACCCTAAAACACTTTCCCTCCCTTGTCAGCAACCCATTGTCACTTGCTGATGTGTAGGTGGCTATTTCCTTTCCAAACTTCTCATAGAAGCCAAACGACTTTGGGTGGCTGGAGCTAAGGTAGATATCGGCGAAGCCCAGCTTTCCATAGTAGGGTATGATGACCTCTTTCAGCCATCGCTGGCCAATGCCCTGGCCCCGCTCCATGATGTGGAAGTATTTGAGGATAAGAGATTTTTCCGGCTCCGGTATCGGATACCTCGATTCAATAGTTGCCAGCTCGCCACGCAGGATGAAAAGAGCGCCCTTCAGTTTTCCCCCCTTCATTAGCAAGTGTGAATCTACCTCCAGGGTGGGTTTCTTTTGCGCTTCATCAAAAAAACGGGTAGCATGGGTCAGCTCATTGTAGTCGTCCCAGTCGTTGGTGAGCTTCAATTGCACGTAGTGTTCGGTTGGCGCCAGAAACCTGGGGTGGAATGATTGACTGAGGAAGAACGACCAATCGCCTGAAGTATATAGCTTTTGCATCACTCCACAAAAGAAGTAAATATATGGCCGGCCCGGTAGAGCGGGCCATATAAAAGTGGGAACTACTGCCCTGTGCTAACACTGTCAGCTGGCTCAGCCAGTGGGTCAATATCCATTCCCTCCAACTCGCCCTCCAGCCTTGGAATAAATGTGGAGCCAGAGAAATCAGGATTGTTGACAATGTCGGAAATGGCCTGCTTTCTCTTTGCCATGTCTTTTTCGTTCAGTGCGATCCTGCCAAATTTGGCGGCAGCAATATCAACAGGCTTTGGCGACAAATTCTCTTTTTTCACCCAGCCTGTTTCTATCCAGGTACCCTCGTTGCGTTTGCCAACAACTTCCGCCCAGTCATCTTGCAGGCTTTTGATGGCTACGATGTCCATTTGGCTGAAGCTTTTGTCGGACTTGGTGAGCAGGTCGGGTCTTTTATAAATTGAAACATCGTCGGTGAACACAGCAGCCATGCCTCCCTCAATCACCAACAGGCTCTGTGCCCAGCCTTCCTTGCCATCGGCCAGGCTTACTTTGGCATATGCACGGTTGTTGTCGGCAGAGTCAACGGCAGATTCTCCCAGCAGGGTCAGTGTTTCCCCAATGCTGATCGAGGTGATGTACTTGCTTTTTGAGTTAGGCTCAGCTCTTACGGAGAGGTTGTCCCACACGCACACTGCGGCGAGTGGCTGTGCGCCTGCTTCGCTTTCGTCGGAGCTGGCCACGCCTTCCACTGTATCCTCATCGGTGGCGGAAGTTTTTTCTGTTTGTGAGCATGCTGCCAGGAGAAAGGTTGACAGAAAAAAGAATGCTATCTTTTTCATAGTTAGGTTGGTTTGGTTGTAATAGTTAAATAATTATTTCTTCAAAATAGAAATAATAAAGATGTAATGAATCATCTATTTCAAAAAAATACGCTTGGAAACTACAGTCATATCAATTGGATTGAAATACTTGTACTCTCATGATTCCCTGTAAACGCAGTGAGAATAGGATGCAAAACGAAAGCATTGCGCTCCAAAGTGACCAGATAGAAAGTGGGTGACGTTAAAGGTGAACCTGATTTCGATGAAAGAAGAAATATTTTTTCAGCACGGGTTACCTTCGAAAAGTCATATTGTAATATGCTTATATTCAGAGTAATATGCCTGTGAGATAAAATTCTATGATATTTTACATATTCAGAATAATCGTTTAAAAATATCAGTTCATCGAAATTATAGAAACATTTATATTAAATATTCAGTATAATATATTGAAATGAATGTTAAACTTAAAACCATAAAACTATGACAATCTTGGGAATTTTGGCAATTATCTTCGGGCTTTTGATGCTCTTCTTTAAATCTGCGCTGTCGGGGCGAATGTCGTCATTTAGCGATCCAAATTCAGACAGCCGGTTACCGGCTTTTTTTATGCTCTTTTCACGAGGAACAGCATTGGCCACCGTTCTGGCAGGCGCTCTTTTGGTCGCCCTACCCTACATGTTTTTCTGGGCAGAGCCGGGTTATCAGTACTTCCTGGTCTACCCCACAGGTAACACCGGGGTGGAAATGGATCAGGGTATAAAATGGAGAGGTTTTGCGAAAATCACTCCCTGGCAAAAGTTCATTGACGTGAAGGTGTTGGCTGAAGGAGCCGACAGCAAGGAGATAGAGGGCGTAATGCGTCCGATACCTATCCGCTTTATCGATCAGGTAACGGCCACTGTGATGATCTCAGGCCGGTTCCAGTTGCCTTCCAACGAGGAGGACTTCATCAACATCGCTATCAAATACCGAAGCATGGATAACCTGGTGCAGAACACACTGATACCAACGATCAGGGAGCAGACCAACAACACTGGCTATATGTTCGCTGCGCAGGACTACATCTCGGGTGAGGCACAAAGCTTCAGGCAGACGCTGGATGAGCAGTTGAAGGATGGAGCCTATGCGGTGATCAAGATAGAATCGAAAGATACTGTTTTCAACGAAATACAGATGGACAGGGAAGACCGGACGATCAAGGAAATACGTGCCAGGTACACAGTGGAGAAAGTGTTGGAGAATGGTGTGCCGAAACGAATTCCGCATGAGCTGACTGAGAACAACATCATCGTGTCGCAGGTGATTGTGGATGATGTGGAGCTGGAGCCCACCTTCAAGCAGCGTTTGGAGGCCCAGCGTGACGAATCGGCCAAGCGGCAGATTGAGCAGCAGAAGGTAGAAACTGCCAAAGCCGCACAGTCGAGGATCATTGCTGAAGGTGAAAGAGACAAATCAGCCGAGCGGGTAACGCAGGAAAAGGAGCAGGTGAAGCAGCTGATTTCGATAGAAACCAAGCTGAAGCAGGAGCGCACGAACAAAGAGCTGGCAGCTATCGCTCTGGAAACTGAAAGGCTGAAATCAGAGCAGCGAAGAGTGGCAGCCGATGCACAGGCCTATGAAAACGCCAAACTGGTAACGGCTGGTCTTACGCCACAAGAAAGGGCCGAATGGGAATACAAGACTGCCATTGGTGTGGCAGGTGAAATAGCCAAGCTGAACTTCCCTCAAACGATGATTATGGGGAACGACGGCAAAGGCGGCACTCCCCTGGAAGCGCTCATTGGGGCGGCCATGTCGAAGCAACTGACACAGCCGAATAGTTTTAAAAACTAGGGTTAAGGTAAAACAAAAGCCGGTGTAACAGCCGGCTTTTTTGTTGGGTTAAATATTCCACCAGTAAGTAAACTTCAGCACGATGGCCCGATTTTTTACATTGAACAGGCCAGGCTCATAGGGCGTGGGCAGGTAATTGTCGGTATACACAATGAACAAATCCGACGCCGGAGCATAGCGCCACTGAATCCGTGCATTCAGGTTCACATTGTCCTGCTGATCGTTGTACTGCAAAAAGCCCGTGAGATAGAGCTTATTGGTCATGGTCACGTCGAGGCGTGGGCCAATCAGCCAGAACTTGGTGGTGTTCCATGGCTCTGACATCACAATCTTGTTGTAGCTCGAGCTCAGGGCAATGCTTACGTAAGGCTGGAACCGGTAGCCAATATCGGTGGTGAAGTTGAACCTTGTGCCGTCGTTGTAGTAACCACCGTAGCGGGTGCTGAACCCGTAGGTGAAAACACTTTGTGGCCGACTGCTGAACTCTGTACCCCACGAGGCCCAATTGTGCTTGCTGCCCGTTTGCAAACTGTCCTTGCCTGAGTTGGTGGGGTCAAATGGAAATAGCAGCTCCACATAATCGTAGCCTCTCCATACGGTGAACTTCTCTTGTTTTCTGAAAACAAAATTGTAGCTACCAAAAAGGGTGTTGTCGGTCAGGTAGAAGTCAGGTTTGAACACGGTGTAAGTACCAAGCGTAGGGCCGTGGCTGAGCAGTAGCTTGCCCTTTGGGAAGAAGTTGTAGCTTACCTGAGGCGAAAGGCGAATAAAATTTTTGCGGGGCACGTAACCAGCTTCGGCCGTGAAGTTTTTGCCCACATATTCGTGCTGCCATGCCACTGTCAGTTTCCTCCCGGAATACTGCAGGTTGGCAGCCTGGGTGAAGTCCTGCCCTTTCACGTCGGGGCTAAACGACTTAAGGAAGAGTGCTTTGCCGGTCAGCTTGTTGTTTGACGTGGCCAGGTTATACTCCAGGCCCATGTTGCGGTTGTACTGCGAGTAAACCGGCTTATCCGAGCTGAGATCAGGCGTGTAGTTGATCGACTCTTTGTTCACAAACAGGAAGCCTATATTAGAACGGGCAAACACCCGGCGTTGCAGCGCCATCACGGCAAAGTTTTGCGACGGAAGGGCGGTCTTTTCAACCTTTCCCGTTTGCATATCCATCAATCCAATCCGCCAGTTGCGGTTAATTCTTCCACTCAGTCTGGCGCCGAATTGAATAGGCACTCCCAGGCCAACTCTCCGGGAAAAGAACGGGCGAATGGAAGAGTAGCCAAAATTGGCAAAGAGGTCACCGTTTTCCAGAAAAAACTGTCGGCGTTCCGGGAAAAACAATTCAAAGCGATCGAGGTTGGTTACCTGCCTGTCTACATCCACCTGCGAGAAGTCGGGGTTGATAGTAAGGTCGAGGTTGAGGGAAGAGGTGAGCGCTATTTTGGCATCGGCTCCCACATCGCCGGTCACGTCGGCGTCGGTGCCTTCTTCATAGTTCTTCGTCACACGACCGAGTGTGTAGGGAATCACCGAGATGTTAGGCCCCGCTGCTGGTGGCGGCTGGTCCCAAACGAGTATGCCGGTGTAAGCCAGCGAAGCACTGGGAAACTGCCTTGGCACAGGCGCCCAGCTCGACTTCTCAGTCGTTTTCAGGTCGAGCCTGCTGAAGTTGATACCCCAGTTGGTGATGCCATTTTTGTATCGGATGCTTTTGAAAGGCACAGCCATTTCGAACACGTAGCGGTCGTCGTAATTTTTCACCGCCGAGGTCCATTTGTTGTCCCAGCTGAGATCTACCGAACCCCCGTTGTACATAATGCCATCCCATTGGGCACCAGCCGCATTGGCACCAAAACTGAAGCCATTGGTCTGATCGTCGAACGGATCCATGAACAGCAGGAAGTTGTCGTTCTTCCCGAAGCTAAAGTCCCGCCGCAGTGACTCCACGTAGTACGGGCCTTCTATTGGCCCATGAAAACAAGTGGCTATCAGATAGAGGGTGTGCTCGTCGTAGGTCATGCGCACATCGGTGCGCACCTTTGCAAAGCTGGTATCCATGGGCAGGATACTGAAGAAATCGGTGGCCACATCCGCATCGAGCCAGGCTTGTTCGTCCATGGCACCGTCGATAACTATTGGTGAAGAGGCCTTTTGGATATGGAGTTTGTAGTCTTCGTTTTTTTTCTGAGCTAAAGTGACATGCCATGTTAAACTGAATAGCGTCACCAGGAGTAAAAAATGCTTCACGTAGTAGGGGGTATTGTTTAAGAGGTTCGGGCAAAAGTAAAACCTTATTTCAAGTTTTGAACAACGGATTTGACCAACGGCCATAAGTCAGTTGATTATGGAGCCAGGTAGCATTTTCGTTCGCATGGCGACTAGCAAGTTCCATGTTTTTTCAGAAGTATTGCCTCCATCGGTGCTAGTCATATTTAGCCGCAATGAGGCTACATTTTTTTCAAGGCAAAAATTGAAGACTATTGCTTTTTCAAATAGAAAAGTTACTTGTGTTAATAGCTGGTATTCAATAATATGGGATGAAACGCATCGTCTTAATTGATGGGTGGTTGGAACTTGTTTGCGTAAATTCTATAGATTTATAACAGGTGCCAGAATTAATTCGGCGTTTTCAGTCTGGCAATATTTATCTTATTTGTTGGTATTTTACAATTTTTATTATAAATAATTATCCCATATCACTTTTAGCTGACTTTTTGTGGTATGGAATAGTTTTACGAAAGGTTAATAGTTAAGGCAGAATAACAGTGGAATTGGCTAAAACACCGGTTTTATTCTGCCGCTTTGAAGAGAAGAAAGATGCTATCGGAAGTTGACAAACGTATTATTGGGGGCTTTGTGACGGCACTTTTGCTTCTGGTTGTTACGATGTTCTTTTCCTACCGGAATATGTCACAATTTCGCTCCATCACCTTTGAAGTGTCGCACACACAAGAAGTGCTTTTTCAAATTGAAGGGATTTATTCAAATCTTCTTGAAATTGAGTCGAGTCGACGTGGCTTCCTGCTTTATGGAGAAAAATCCTTTGAGGATACGTACAAGCAAAGGAGCAGGGATATTGCCGTACACCTGGATAGCCTGAAAAAGTTGGTAGCCGATAATGCTGCTCAGCTTGGAAGTTTGGATACTCTGGGACAGCTAATAGCGCAAAAGATTGCATTGGGAACCATGGAAAGTGTGGGTATTGGCCAGCTTCCAGCTCCGCCGAATAGAAATTCGCTGACAGGAAAGCGGCTTACCGATGCCATCAGGCGGGTGTCGGAGGGTATGAAGAGCCGTGAACGAGACCTGCTAGGCAGGCGGGTAAGTCTTGCTAACGCTTCCAATCGCCAGTTCTACCAATTGTATGTGGCCTTTGGGTTGATTATTCTGGTGATCATTATCATTACACTATATATTTTTCGAGGCCGGATGAAGGAGCGTCAGGCTGCTGAAAATGCGCTACGACAGCGCTCCGAAGAGATAAGGGATTTGTACGACAACGCACCTTGTGGCTATCATTCTCTTGACGACAGGGGTAATTTTATTGAAATAAACAATACTTTGTTACGCTGGCTGGGGTACAACAAGGATGAGGTAGTATACAAGAAGAATTTCTCAGATTTTCTGAAGGAGGAAGAGCGGGAGGTTTTCAGATCGAATTTCCAACTGTTCAAAGAAGGCGGGAGGGCGGATGCTGTTGAATTCGAGCTTGTTAGAAGTAACGGTACTTCTTTCCCAGCTATATTGAATGCAACGGCTGTAGTTGACGGAAATGGAAAATTTATCAAGGATCGTGCTTCTATCTTCGATATCACTGCCAGAAAACAGGCAGAAGAAAAGGCTCATTTTTTGAATGCCGAGCTGGAAGCATTTAGTTACTCGGTTTCGCACGACTTACGTGCACCGTTGCGGTCAATTGACAGTTATACGAAGATTATTGCAGAAGAGTACAATGATAAACTTGACGACGAGGGTAAAAGACTGATCAGCATTGTAATGCGAAATGCTGTCCGGATGGCCCGGCTCATCGACGATTTGCTGGACTTTTCACGCCTCGGCCGGAAGGAGTTGGTAAAATCAACTTTTAGCATGAACTTCTTGGTGCAAAGTGTGCTGGAAGAAATGGAGGTAAGGAACGATGACCCCAGGATTTTCTTGAAAAATGAAATAGCGCTTGATGCCTGGGGGGATAAAAAAACGATACGGCAGGTTTGGTACAACCTTATCTCAAATGCGATCAAATACTCTTCCAAAGTTTACAGAACTGAGCTAACCTTTGGCTGTTATTCCGAATCACGCCGGCAGGTGTACTTCATAAAGGACAACGGCGTGGGGTTTGACATGGCCTACTATGATAAACTATTTGGTGTTTTCCAGCGGCTGCATAGTGCGAAGGAATACGATGGCACAGGAGTGGGCCTGGCCTTGAGTCATCGGATCGTTTCCAGGCACGGAGGGAATATATGGGCAGAATCTAGCCCGGGCAAAGGCGCAACATTTTACTTTAGTATACCTACCAAAAATACAAAAGATGATAGCTGAAACAGAGGGAGAGCCCTATTTAGTAATTGTAGACGACAGTGAGGAAGATGCAGAACTCACTACCAGAGTGCTCAAATCGGAAAAGTTGATCAAGAGCGTTGTGCATTTCTCTGATGGAGCGGCAGCGCTGGATTATTTCTTTTCAACTTCATTCAGAAGGCTCCCCGTTCTCATGTTGCTGGACCTGGACATGCCGAAGGTGGGTGGGCTGGAAGTTTTACGAAAGATAAAACAAGACGAACTAAAAAAACATATCCCTATCGTGATCATGTCATCCTGTGGAGATGATAACGTAGTACGGGAGTCTTACTCCCTCGGGGTAAATGGTTTCGTAAGGAAACACGTGCAGTTTGAGAGATTCAAACAGGAGATGCTGTGCGTTGGCGATTTCTGGCTGAGAACAAACTACTATCCGGGCAACCCGAACCAAACTGACCAATGAGCAAACCCAGTTCTTTGCGAATATTAATCCTGGAGGATTTCGAAGAGGATGCTGATCTCTTAAAGATCAATCTTAAGAGGCAAGGCGTTGTATTTGAAGACGTTGTTGTGGACAACAGGGATGATTATGTGACTCAGCTGAGTGTCTTCAAACCGGAGTTGGTGCTCTCCGACCACCTGCTTCCTCAATTTGATTCTACTGAGGCACTCAAAATTTGCAGAGAAAAGCTGGGTGATATACCCTTTATACTTGTGACTGGCACAGTGTCGGAAGAGTTTGCCGTGCTTTGCCTTAAGCAGGGTGCCGACGACTACATACTTAAAAGTAACCTGGCACGCCTTTCTTCGGCTATTTACAGTGCCATTAATCAAAAGGAAGGAGAAAGAAAACGTAAGGAAGCCGAGGACAACCTGAAAAAACAGAATCGACAACTGAAGAAAATCAATGGAGAGCTGGATAGCTTTGTCTATAGGGTGTCGCACAACCTCAGGGCACCACTTACTTCGGTACTAGGGCTTATTCAGCTATCGAAGCTAAACGGAGTGTCTCAAAATGAGGTCGAAAAGTACCTGAGCCTGATGGAACAAAGCGTCGTGAAGCTTGATAATACTGTACGAGGTATACTTGATTATTCACAAAACACCCGCAAGACCCTCGAGTATGTGGCGGTCGATCTTGATGAGATTGTTACTGAAAGTATATTCAATTTCAGGTACCTGGAGAGGTTTGACTCAATTGACATTCAGAAGGACATCAAACAAGATATTCCCTTTCATTCTGATGCGCTGAGACTCACTTTTATCTTTGATAACCTCATATCCAATGCTATAAGGTTTTCGAAAAAGCTAACAGATGATCCTCGCTTTATAAAAATATCGGCTGTAGTTGATGAAGAAAAGGCGATTTTTTCGGTCGAGGACAATGGAGTGGGCATTGACCCCGAATACCGGAATCAGGTCTTCAATATGTTTTTCAAAACATCTGAGTCGGGTGCCGGGCTTGGATTGTATATCGTTAAGGAAACTGTAGATAGGCTGAAGGGTAGCATAATTTTGAGTTCTGAGCCTGATAAAGGCACTAAGCTCACCATACAAATCCCGAATCATGCAGGTTGAGGAATAATCCGGTCAGGCAGGTCATACATTGCTGCCAATTCTTTCATTTTTTTATCAAGTGCTTCCGTGTAGTACTTCGGCATTTCATTTCGGTGCTCAAAGAAGCGCAAATACTTTTCAGTGAGATGTGGAAAGTGCTGTGCAATGGCATTCATCACAAGTACCTTGCTATCAGCAGTATTATGGCCAAACAGCGTCAGGCTGGCTGGCATCACGTACCGGGCACCCGCCCTTTGAAAGGCAGTCATCATTTCATGAAGGTGTTCGCCGGTATCGGACAGATGGGGTAGTAGCGGCATCAGGCTCACTCCCGCATGAAACTGCCGGGTCAGGCAGTCGCTGAGAGTGACGAGCCTTTTCGACGGTGGTGTTGCGCCAGGCTCAAAAACATGAGCAAGCTGGTCATCAACTGTCGAGAATGAAAAGGTAATCAGCAAGCCCGAGGGAGCTTTGTCTTTGAGGTCATCAGGCAAAATGGCCTTGCTTTTTATTTCCTCCAGCAAATCAAAATCTCTGGAGATAAGATCCGACTTGGTGATCATGTGCAGGGGGAACCTGTACTTTAAGATTACTTCAAGCAGGCTTCTGGTCAATTTAAAGGTCTTTTCTGCTTGTAAATAAGGGTCGGTTGCAGAGGAAAGCACTATGTAGCCGTACTGTCCTTTTCGGGCCCGCAGCGCCAGGGCCTTGTCAAGCAGTGCCGGTGCATTTTCCTTTACGGCCAGCTTTTCCTCCATATGCGTACCGTATTTACTACCTCTGATATAGCAGTAAAGGCAGTTGAAAGAGCAGCCGCTGTAGGGATTGACAGTGTAGTCGTCCAGAAACCAGGGGTCACGCCTTTTGGTTTTGTTGAGGATGGTTTTTGCCTGGATAAGCTGTGGCATGAGCCTTGGGATACATAGATTACTTCTTCTGTCCCCAACTATTTGGAAGCAGAAAACTAACTACTAAAAGTAAGCAATTCAGGCTTGTCTAGAAGTCTTCTGTGGAGAGGCTGAAGCTGTCTTTTTTGGAATCGAGCAAGCGCCCGGCCTCACATTTAAGCACCCGGCCCGGATATTTTTTCAGAAAGGCGTGGTTGTGAGTCGCCATCAGAATGGCCGTACCGCTGTTGTTGATTTCCAGAAAGAGTTTGAAAATGCCATCAGAAACGTCCGGGTCAAGGTTACCCGTAGGCTCGTCGGCCAGCAGTATAGCAGGCTCATTGATCAGCGCCCGGGCAATTACTACCCGCTGCTGTTCGCCACCCGAAAGCTGATGAGGCATTTTGTTGCCAACTGAGCCTAGCCCTACTTTCATCAGCACTTCCGACTCACGGGCCTTCATTTTGGACCGGTCAGTCCACCCGGTGGCCTTCATCACGAAGTTGAGGTTTTCGGAGACGGTTCTGTCGCTGAAAAGCTGAAAGTCCTGAAATACGATGCCTATTTTCCTGCGAAGGTAGGGTACTTTTGAGCTTTTGATGTTTCGGATTGAGTGACTTGCCACTGTGGCGTCGCCAAGTCTTAAAGCAAGGTCGGCGTAGAGGGTTTTAAGCAAAGATGACTTTCCGCTTCCTGTTCTTCCAATCAGGTAAACAAACTCGCCTTTTTCAATCTCAAACGTAATGTCATTTAGCACCGTGCTGTTTTCCTGAAACACAGTAGCATTACTTATCGCAACAACGGGTTCAGAACTAAATGACATTTTCAGAGGCTTAGCTTTTGGAGCTTGCCAAAAGGCAGCTCAGTGATCAATTTTTGAAGTGCTTCTTCCTTCCCCTCCAATCCGTACTTTTCAATATTTTTCAAAGGCCTGTCAGCCCTGAAATAGGCAATAAGCACAAAATTATCATCCCTCAGCTGGATGTAGTCTGGAATTTTGGCCTTGCCTTTCACTTTGATAATATACATATCTTCAATGGTAGATGAAGATACAACTGCTGAGACACTCATTTGTTAGGAGTTGCCTTTTTTGTAGTCGGCCAGAAATTTCTCCAGACCGCTGTCAGTCAACGGGTGCTTCAGCAGCGCTGTTATAACATTCAGCGGGCAGGTAACCACGTCGGCGCCTATTTCAGCACATTTGATCAGGTGCATGGTGTGGCGAACCGATGCAGCCAGGATCTGCGTTTCAAAAGCATAGTTGGTGTAAATCTGCACCATTTGCTCAATCAGGTCAAGCCCGTCATGAGAGATGTCATCGAGTCTTCCGATGAAAGGAGACACATAGCTGGCTCCAGCCTTCGCCGCCAGAATAGCCTGGCCTGAGCTAAATACCAATGTGCAGTTGGTTCTGATGCCCTCAGCAGAGAAAGCTTTGATGGCTTTCACGCCGTCACGGATCATCGGCACTTTTACAACAATTTTATCATCAATTTTGGCAAGCTCTTTTCCTTCCTTCATCATGCCTTCGAAGTCGGTAGAGATAACTTCGGCACTTACGTTGTCATCCACAATCTTGCAAATGGCTTTGTAATGAGCCAGAATATTTTCTTTGCCTGTAATGCCTTCTTTGGCCATCAGGCTTGGGTTGGTGGTTACACCATCCAACACGCCCAGGTCGTTGGCTTCTTTAATCTCGCTAAGGTTCGCTGTATCGATGAAAAATTGCATAGTATGAGGGGGTTTTAAGAATGCTTACAAAGCTAGTTAATCTCTGCTAAATTGTAAGGAGGGAAATAAAAAATGGCAAACCGAATATCGCACCGCTACAACCGCTTACCCTTGCTTCCTTCCGGACCTGGGGGATTCAGCAGGAGCTGGTCGTACCGATTTGCCGCTGCAAAGTTATGGAATTATTAATGGTAAAATCAAATAGAAAGCAAACTTTGATCGGATTGCCTTATTCCACCAGGCCTTTGAGGTACAGATTAAATTCGAGAGGGCTTCCTTCTTTGAATTCATCCGCCGCCAGGTCTTCGAAAATATCTTTGTCGAATACCCTTTTGGTTTTTTCTATCTGCCCATTGGCATGGACAATTAGTTCTGTGCCCCTAAAGCTCTCCGGGTTGACCTGAACCAGTATTTTGAAGCCCTCTAGCTCCTTTTTATAATATTGATGAATGATGTCTTTCATACCTGGGGTAAAGGTATGAAATGGAAACTACAGATCGTCTATTCTTCTGTAACTGCTCTCTCTGCTAACCGACACATCGTAAAATGTGTCGTCGTCATCATCGTCTGTGTCTTCGCTGGTTACAACCACCGTCTTTTCGTATGTGTTGTCCCACAGGTCAAAGTATAAATCGTCGAGTTCTCTTTCTGCTTCCATATCCTGTTGTTTGGAAGCAAGGTATGGTTGGTGGTTTACAACTATCGAAATTATTTTTTAATCTTAAGTGAAATATTGGTAACAATGACCACACCTAAAGTGAAGGAACAGTTTGAGACAGAAAGACTTAAAATAAGAAAGATTGTGCCCACTGACACGCCCCACGTGTTCGATACTTATGCATCGGTTAAAAAATCGACCAGATACATATCGTGGCCTACTCACAAGTCCGTAGAAAAAGATACGCTGCCTTTTGTGGACTACGCCCTACAAGCTTGGAATGCAGGCACTGACTTCACTTACCTGATTTTCGACCTGAGTGGCATCCCTGTTGGCTCAATTGGTTTTATCAATGAAAAAGGCAGAGTGTCCTTTGGCTATATTCTTGGGCCGGCTTTTTGGGGCAAGGGCTTTATTGTGGAGGTGCTGAACGAAATGCTGCCCTGGTTTGCCGCCCAGGTTTGGGTGTATCGCTTGTGGGCGTGCTGCGACGTGGACAACACCGCCTCGAAGCGGGTGCTGGAAAAGGCTGGGCTTCAATTTGAAGGGCGAATTGCCGACTGGGCGATTTTTCCCAATCAAAAATTCAAGAGCAAAGACTGTTTCTTTTTTCACTATCCTTTAAAGAAGAGGTAGCTTTTGCAGCGAGGGCTGAGTAGCATCGGAAATATTCACTTTGTCGAGTAGTTCATCCTCCAAAGCTGATGCCCATGTTGACAGGTACTTCACCACATCGTCTCTGTGGTTGTGGCGGAGGTTCCGATCCGTCAGGGGAAGCTTGCCAAGCACTTCCTGGTCAGAAAGCCTTTCCAGATGCACAAGATCTTCCCTGTCAAGTCCTGCACTCAGCATTTCGCTAATGAGCAAGTCCATTGGCATGCCGCTGGTGGGACAGAAGTCGTTGATTTGATCCGACCAGTCGCCATGGCCTCTCATCGCATAGGCATGGATATCGGCCCTGGTCAGCTGAGTGATTTCCTGGGCCAGATTGCCGCAGTTGCAGCTTCCCATATGGCCCCACATATAGTCGTTGCCCTTTTTTAGTTTTTCGGCCGTCCGACGAATCGCCTGAATCAGGGCCGCATTTGCTTTAGCCATCCTTCTCTTTTTTGATGGAAAATTTAATCATCTGCTCGATATTTTGCTAACTATGCGTGCACCTTATTTGTTTGCTTTCTCATGGCTTTCGGCCCATACCAGAGCCAAAAACCGGTGATTGTAAACACTAGGAGAGCCAGGCCAATGACTGTGGTGTATGAAAGCTTAAAAAGGCCTTTCTGCCATCCAAAAGCATCGTCGACAATAGAACCGTCGTGGATGTGCTCGATCAAATCTGATAATCTGGTTTCGGTATGCAGCACCTCCCCCGTGGTGCAGTCGATCTGAAGGCTTTGATAATGATCAGTAAACAAGATTTTCACTATCCCCTTGTCGGGCCGGATGTCAAGCCTGTCAATTGTAGGGGAAAGCGAGGCGTCTATGGAGTCGTGAAGGTATGTTTGGGCAATTGTCATTATTTCACTCATTGGTTTCCATTCCTGCTGGTTCTCTGACTGCCCGGTTCGGGTTTTGGCCAGGATCAAGTCGCCCGAATGTTTTTTCCACCCGAGCAGCAGGCCTGATATGGAAACAAAGAAGAAGAATACGAAGAGGAATGCGCCAGTTAGGCGATGCACCTTTCGGAAAACTCTCAACACTTTTGCTTGCGCCTTGCGGGATGCGTTGGCTTCGGAGTTGCTCATTTTAATTTCCTTGCTGTTTCTGCGAAACTATCCGATACAGGAATTTATTCCCTTCCGGCTATGGAAATTGTGAAAGGAAGTTGCGGGTTCATGGCCGGAAACCGGTAATGGTAGAGGGCAATGGTACATTCGTCGTGAAGGAACCACTAAAATTTGCTAATATTGCACTTCAACTTAAATTTGCACCGCAAAACATAATTACAATGGGAAGAGGAGATAAAAAGACGAGAAAAGGAAAAATTACAATTGCTTCTCACGGCAATTCCAGGCCAGCTAAAGAGAAGAATGAGAAAACCAAAATCCAGAGCCCAAAGGAGTCATAAACTCTTTACAGGTTTTTGGTACGTATGAATGTCTCATGGGAAAGACAATAAATCTTGCCTTTGAGACATTTTAATTTAAAAGGAATCCAAATGAGGTTTTTTCGGATTTTGATCTTCATTGCGGCTTGCCTGTCCGGGGTTTCTGTATCGGGCCAGGAAATTGATGAAACGGCTACAGCGCCCACCGGCAGCAGTAAAGGAGGCGCATGGGGCTATTTTGGCTTGCGTGGAGGTGCGCATTTCAGTGAAGTGCTTTTCAGCGACACGTTCAGGCCTGTGATTATGCAAACTAGTTTTGTTTACGGTAAACAATATGGTGCCGTAGGAAAACTCTTTCTGGCGGAACATGCGGGCATTCAAATGGAAGTGAACTACATCGAGAAGGGCTACAAACAACTCCTCGACTCTGGTTTTTACACCACCAAAATGAATTATTTGGAGATCCCCTTGCTGATGAATGCCTATCTCGGAAAGCAAAAGACTCAATTTTTTGTGAACATGGGTCCCTATCTGGAGATATTCCTCAATCAGAAGGACGAACTGCAGGGCGTAGTAAAAGATGGTGAAGAGTTTTATCGGTTTGACCCGAATGTTGATCGAACCATTGGCTATGGGCTCAGAGCATCGGGAGGGCTCAATAGACTTTTCAGCTTCGGGCTGCTACAACTGGAGGGAGGCCTTGAGGTCACCATCAGCGATATGATTTTTTCAAACAGGCTCATTTCTACTATCCCCGACGGCTCCAAGCACCTGGTAGGCTTTGTGTCTTTGGCCTACATGATTCCCATGGGCAAAAAACCAGAAGCTCGAGGGAAATAATATCTTCGCTTTTTTCCAATTTATTCTGTTTGATTCAAGCACACTTGCAAGTGTGCAAATAGTGCTGTTCTCTTTTCTGTTACGTGCTTGTTTCGAAGCAATGTGTCGAAGAGTGGCGACGCCGGGAAATGACGAATCGCCTGACAAATGCCGCCGAAATCGTTTGTTTAATTAAGTCATTGTTAATATTGCTCGCATTTCTTTGCATTTCATCTAACGAAGTGATTAATTTTGTGCATAATTATTAAAGATATTATTACTCCATTAAGCATTACAAATTATGGCTACTTCAGCTAATGAGAAAATTGAGATGGCTTGCGTTGAGGCACGTGAGAAGCTCGCACAACTTGGGATTGAAGAGAAAATTCAAGCGGAGTTGGACTGGGTACTTGGAAGTTTCAGGAATGACCAAAACTCGTCTGGATTGTATGAGATAGGAGCAAAGGCTTTGAAGGCACTTGTGAAATATAAAAAAGACAAACCCAAAGCCGTTACTAAGAAAATGATTGACGAGCTTGAAAAGGCACTGAAAACGAAGTAATTTTTTTGGTACTACAACAGAGCTGTTTCAATAGGCAGTTGCGAATTTGGTAGTAGACCAAATGTCGATATATTGAGAGTGCGCCTTTCTTTCAATCAGGTTGGTCGGGTAACTACCTTTGAAACAGCTTTTTCTTCACTTCCCATCCCAAGATTTCACAAACCTTTAATCACAGTTCTGCTCCGTGCTGGATCATAATTGCTATTTTTGTTCCGTCAGCGATTTTAGGCGCACCCATGGTTCAATGAAAGGAAGGAAGATACTTTTTATACTACTGTTCTTAATGAGCGGGTCGGTGCCCCCCTTGTTCGGGAGACATTTTTACCAGGAACCGGCGAAACCATCTCACGATCACGTCTCGCTTGTCGACAGCATTAACCATCTTGCCGGCGTTTTCCTTAGAACGGAGCCTGATTCCGCTCAGGCATTAATCACCGAATCACTGGAAGTTTCCCGACAGTACGACTACACTGCAGGCGTTGCGAGGGCTTTATTTCTACAGGGTAACTATTACCAGAACAGAGGCCAGCTTGAGCTTGCCTACAGGACTTTTTACGAGTCGCTTCAACTTCATGAATCTGAGAAGGACAAAAAAAGCGTAGCGGAATGTTATAATAGCATCGGCGATGTTTTCAGAAGGCAAAAGAACTACAAGGAAGCAAGCAGAAACTATGATTTGTCCTTTGCTTTGGCCAACGAAATAGGAGATTCAGCACTAGTCTCGGAGAATATCAACAATTTTGGCGACGTTTTCAGAGATCAAAAAGACTACGATGCGGCTATTCTTCGGTACAATGAGGCACTCGAAATTGATCTGAAAATAAACAATGGATACGGCGTAACCGATGGCTATAATAACCTGGGCGATGTGTATCTCTACCTGGCAGACTACGACCAGGCCATATCGTACTACAATCGTGCCCTGAGGCTGGCAGAGTCAATGAATAATCAGCTGGAGGTGGCAGACAACCTCAATAAACTGGGCCGGGCTTATGCTGCAAAAGACGACCTGGAAACTGCTTTGTTTTACTCGAAGCTGGCAGCCACGGTAAGCGGCAGAATCAGGCTAACTGAGGAGCTTATGGAAGCCTACTACAGCCTGGCGGAGGTGTACCAACGGGTGGGCAGGTATGACAAGGCACTTGAGAGCCATATGCTGTATTCCAAGTTTCAGGACTCACTGCTTGACGTTAGGTCCGTTCGCAAAATATCGGAACTACAGTTTTTGTTTGAATCAGAGAAGAAGGACAGTGAAATTCTATTGAAAGAAGCAGAACTTGAAACACAGTCCGTTCAGCTCAAATGGCTGATTACGGCGGTTATACTGCTGATCATTTTGGCACTGGTGTTTTATCGAAACTACATTTCAAAGCAAAGGGTAAACAACAAGTTGATTGCTCAGCAGGAGGAAATCAAACGCCAGACCGAAAGACTGGAAGAAAAGAACCGACAGCTGAAAATTATCAATGAAGAAAAAAATGAAATCATTGGCATGGTAGCGCACGATTTGAGAGCACCGATCAACCAGGTCATGTCGGTGGTTAACCTTATGCACTACGAAAAGGAATCATTTTCCGACGATATGGTTTCCTATCTGAGCATTATGGAACGGGCTACTACGAGAATGAAATTCATGGTGAGCGAGATTCTTGATGCGGAAGCGATAGAAAACTCGACTTTCAATATGGATATTGAAAATGTCGACCTGTGCGAAATTATTGAGGAGGAGAAGAAGAATTACCGGTTATATGCCGACAAGAAAAAGTTAAAACTGACTACTGAACTGGTGGGAAACCCAGCTTGCGCCAGGGTTGATAAAAATATCTACCGGAATATAATAGAGAACCTGCTTTCCAATGCGCTGAAGTACTCTCCAGAAGGAAAAGAGATCAAGTTGATTCTCCGGTTTGAGGCTGACAGGGTTGTCACTTCGGTGAAGGACGAAGGGCCTGGGTTGAGTGACGAAGATATGAAAAGGGTTTTCGGAAAATACCAGAGACTAAGTGCTCAGCCAACGGGAGGTGAGGAAAGCATCGGGCTTGGGTTGTCGCTGGTGAAAAAATTCACTGAAGCCATGAACGGAGAGGTGTGGTGTGAAAGCACAGAAGGAAATGGCGCCGAATTTTTTGTGTCATTTGAAAAAGTAACTTCCAATTCAAACAAATAAACATCAATGTATCTAGCTAAAAGAATTCTTATGCTGCTGTTAGTAATAGTGGCATCCTGCAATCCTCCAAAGGAGGTTTCTACTCAACCTGAGAAAAAGGCGGTGAAGAATGTGATCTTCATGGTAGGTGATGGCATGGGGCTTACACAAGCCACCGCAGGCTTGGTTGCCAATGATTTCAAGCTTAATCTTGAGAGGGTGCAATATGTTGGGTTAAGCAAAACTTTTTCCAGCGATGCATTGATAACCGACTCAGCGGCTGGCGCAACTGCTTTTTCCATTGGAGAGAAAAGCTACAACGGAGCCATTGGTGTTATGCCCGATTCAACTTCGAGAGAAACGATTCTGGAGACAGCCGGAGCTAAGGGACTTGCTACAGGTCTTGTTGTCGTATGCACCATTACCCATGCTACCCCGGGTTCCTTTTATGCTCATCAGCCATCGAGAAACATGCATGAGGAAATTGCTTCCGACATGATCGATTCGCCTCTCAACTATTTTGTTGGAGGGGGAAGAAAGTACTTCGCCACTCGCAAAGACAGCAGCAGCATATTGCCTGCTTTGGAGGAAAAAGGCTTCAGTTTTGTAGAAAGCCTGGAGGCATTCAAAAGTAGTGCATCGGAGAAAATTGGCTATTTCATAGCTGATGGGGAGCCTGCTCCCGTGGCAGAAGGCAGAGGGCCGATCTTGAGCGATGCGGTAGAAGCGATGCTTCCAAAATTAGCCAGCGACCCAGAGGGCTTCTTTTTGGTCGTAGAAGGTTCTCAGATTGACTGGGGTGGGCACTCCAACGACTCTGACTATATCACCTCTGAGATGATCGACTTTGACAACGCTATAGGCAAAGTGCTCGACTTCGCTGCTAAAGATGGTAATACGCTGGTGGTGATTACTGCTGACCATGAAACGGGCGGGTATTCGCTCACCGAATCAGAAGATCCGTGGAAGTTTGAGCCCAAGTTCACTACTGGGCATCACACCGCTACCATGGTTCCGGTGTATGCTTTCGGAGCCGGTTCGGAAGCGTTTGCTGGCATCTACCACAACACGGAAATTTACCACAAGATGATGAAGGCCTACGGCTGGAAATAGCTTGCCATGTGTTTTGAGCTTCTGGCACCTGCTCGCTGGAAGCTCAAAACATTTGGTTTAAAATTCTTACCTGATAATACTCACTTCGCCTTTCCAGGTCTTATCTTTTATCGAATTGGTAAGCGTATAAAAGTAGACGCCTGACGGCCAGTTTCCGCCAGCCCAGTCATTTTGATAGTCTTCGGTTTCAAAGGCCATGTCGCCATCTCTGCTCACTACCTTAAGAGACGATGAAGGCTTGATTCCTTTGATAAAAAACTGATCATTGAATCCGTCCCCGTTAGGTGTGAAAGCCGTGGGAATAATCAGTGGTTCCTCAATCAGGTCGAAATTATCTATAAGAATATTGCCATTGGTTGCACGATTGCCTTCAGGGGTTGCCACAAAAACCAGGTACCTCAAGTTGTCCATTTCAGGCCGGATTACTTCCTCAAAATGTATCCAATCTGTGTTATCAATTAATGGAGACTCCCATAAAAGTTCTTCCATAAGGCAACTTTCGGTTCCTCCGTAAATTGTCAGCTTAATTGGCCGATTGACCCATACGAAAGTGCTATTATCATCGTATCCCATGTCATCGGCATGAGCCAGGCTTACGCTGATCACGTAAGGAAAGCCCGCAATCATTGGGAGGTTGAGTCTGGTTTCCATGTCCTCCCGCACTTCGAACGGTTCGACAGGAAGGCTCCGGGTAACGATGCCCATATAGGTTTTGCCATCATCGGCTGGTAAAGTCACACCATAAGAAAAAGGTTGGGTGTCCGGTGTGCTTTCGGATGAACACGGGTACCAAAACGCCGGTGGTCTGTTGGGGCGGTTGGCTCCTTCGAATGATTTGTTGTTGACCAGCTGAGCCCAGCCAGAGTGTTGAAACATGTAAGCAAATAATAACAATACCAGGTTCTTCATTCAGTTAAATATGGCCTGTTGCTTTTTATTCAATGACAATGAAAATTTCTGGCTCTACACAATCACCTAAAGGTAAACAGAATTTGGGCTTATTTTGAAACTATCTTGGTCAAAGCTTCCACCAGCTTGTCGAGCTCTTTAATGGTGGTATACAAATGCGGAGCAATTCTGGCACCCTGTATGTCATCGTTGTCGATAGCCACAGTGAATATCTTGTATTCGGAATAAAGAGTATCTACCAGTTCATTCGGAGACATTCCTTCAACACCCAGATTGCAAATGGCGTAGGACTGGCCTTCTCCCAATGGCGTGTTAATTTTTATTTTGGGAAAGCTTTTTACCTTACTCACCCAGTAGTGTTTGAGGTAGTTCAGCCGGGATGCCTTCAGGCTACTGCCTATACTCTCGTGGAACCGGATGGCAGCAGCTATCGACAGTTGATTGGCGCATGGTTGCGTGCCAAAGTGCTCCAATTTCTTGATGTTATCTTCAGCAAAGTCAGTGTCGCCAAAAAGTGGCCATATTTTGCTTGCCTTCCCTTTTTTTACATAGAGCAGGCCGTTGCCCAAAGGAGCGCAGAGCCATTTGTGCAGGCTGCACGCAAAATAGTCACAGTCTAGATCCGAGATTTTGAACGGCACATGGGCAAATGCATGGGCTCCGTCTACGATCACTTCAATGCCCTTTTTGTGTGCCAGGGCACAAATTTCCTTGACTGGCAGCACCTGGCCTGTCAGGTAGGTCATGAACGATACCAGTATCACTTTCGTCTTACTGGTAACAGCTTTCTCTATAAGCTGCACGATTTGCTCTTGCAAATCGGGAACCAACGGAAGTGGGACCACCTTTACCGGCGTGCCAAATCTCTTTTGTCGCTGATCCAAAGCCTGAATCATGCTTGGGTACTCTCGATTGGTGCGGAGAATCTCCTCGCCCTCTTTCAACGTTAGCCCCTGAATGATGATGTTAAGCGATTCAGTAGTGTTTCTGGTCATGATGAGTTCATCGGTGCCACAGCCGGCAAAGTCTGCGAGCTGCTGCCGCAAGGCGTCTCTTTCTTCAAACTGCTTCCGTCTCATGTAGAAGCTTGGTGACTCATTGATCATGCGCACATTGTCGATCTGGTCTTCCAGGGTCACATTGGCAGCGGGGCTAAAATACCCAGCCTCCAGGTTGATGAAATGCGGGTTCTGTACGTAGCATTGCTGCACCTGATACCAGAACGATTCATCGGTTATCAGCTCAGCATCAGACTTATCAAGAGGCTTTTTCAATTGGGGCAGGCTCTTTTCGGTGCTTGTTAATGGAAGAAATGTAGCACCAAGTGCAGCTTCGCTTGTTTTTGTTAAGAATGATCGCCTGTCAATCATGGAAGTTTTTTTATTCAATAAAGCAAATTCTGCTGAGGGTAGCACGGTTGTTTAGGGGTATGTTATCAAAAGTTTGTCTTATAGTTACTTTCCAAGAAATACATAGGTTTCTTGTTTTCTGTATAAATACCACCCATGCATTAGCGGGTGGTATTTTTTATGCCCTATAGCTTCCGCAAAGAGGTATCTTTCTTACCTTATATAGTGTTATATTTCAAAATTCTTTTCCCGTTTGAACTCCAAAATTATGAATGTCAACAAGCTGCTTTTTACCGTGCTCCTGGCTTTTCTTTTTTCTCCGGCTTTTTCGCAGTCTTTTAATGGACGAAACCTTGCCGATCATATGCTGATCAAGATCATGGATAAGAGTCTTTACAAACAAGAATATCCTGTTGATGGCTCTCCTTACTTAAACCCAGAGTTTGTAGAAGGTGAGGTGTACACCAGCAAGGGAAACTATACCGAGGTGCCTTTGCGATACAATATTGATACAGATGTGATTGAATTCAGCCAGAACGAAGCGGTGTATGCACTTGATCCGGAGCCAAGGATAAAGAAGGTGGTGATAGGGGAGAATGTGTTTGTGGTCGACAAAGGAGAAATAGTGGGTAAAATGAATAATAGCTTTTATCTGCGGCTTGACAGCGGTAAGGCTCAGTTGCTGATGAAAAAAACAGTGTCGTTCAGAGAAGCTCAGGCAGCGCAGGCCATGCAGGCGGCGTCCACCCCGGCCAGATATCAGAAGATGCCAGATCAGTACTTTTGCAAAATAGGGGACGGCGGGGTAATGAAAATCGGCAGTATCAAGAAATTGATCGAAGAGTTTCCTGACAAACAGGAAGAGCTCAGTGCTTTCGCCAAAAAGGAAAAGATATCTCCTAAAAATGAGAAAGAGCTGGTCAGCTTTTTTCAGTATTACAATTCCCTATAACCCCGGTGCCAATCGGGGTAATCGCATGGCTTGAGCCGGTAAGTAAGTTTTAGTTTGCTTTCAATCATCATTTCCTTTGCAAACAGGAAATAAATAATTTCTATATCATTTGGTTTTAGGAATCAAATCTGCTTACATTAGATTTGGTTTTAGGAATATAATACGTAGACTATGAAGCTAGGAGCATTTGAAGAATTGGTATTACTGGCAGTAGGTTCGCTTGGTGAGGAGGCCTATGGGGTTACCGTAAAGGAAACACTTCAGCAGAAAATGGGTAAGAGCCCCAGCATTGGTGCCCTGCACTCCGCTCTTTACCGGTTGGAGGATAAGGGCTGTGTAACGTCTGAGGAGGGCGGTGCAACAACAGAACGGGGTGGTCGCAGGAAGAAATTTTATAAGCTGACGGCCTATGGCATTACCATGCTGGAAGAAGCCAATCAATTGCGAATGGAGTTTGCCCGTCAGGTGCCAGGGCTAAACTTAAGCACGGAGTAAGTCGTGCCCACAGCGACACATCAGATTTTATCGCTGTCAGTTCAGTGAGAAGCTGGCGGCACGATTTATAGAAAGAGCCATGTCAAATAGAAAAATACACCCTCCCCGCCTTGCCGACCGCTTCCTCCGGTGGTTCTGCTCCGATGAAGTGCTTGAAACCCTTCAGGGGGATTTGTATGAGCTGTATGAAAAGCGGAGGGAGAAGAAGGGGGAGTTCCTTGCGGACATTTACTATGCGTTCGATGTGCTAAGTGCACTTCGGCCATTTGCACTTGAAAAGAAAAGGTCAAACTCAAATTATACAACGATGTTTCATCATTACTTAACCATTTCGTGGCGGAATCTCCGGGTTAACCGCCTATACTCACTTCTCAATATTTCCGGGCTGGCCGTTGGGTTGGCTTGTGGTATACTGATCCTGTTATGGATTTCGCATGAACTGAGTTACGATACTTTCCACAGAAACCAGGCAAATATCTACCAGTTGATGCGCCATGAGGTAATGAGCGGTGAATACTTCACAGGCGATGTTACCCCTGCGCCATTGGGGCCGAGCCTGAAGAGTGGCATGCCCGAAGTACTTTATGCGACCCGGACGCTTGGGGCTGGCAAACAGCTGGTGAACGCAGGGCATGAAAACACCTATGAAGCGGTGCTTTATGCTGACCCTGATTTTTTTAATATTATGACCTTCCCGTCTGTTACCGGGAATGCTATAGAAGCATTAAATTCTCCTGGGAGTGTGGTCATTACCGAGCGTACTGCCAAAAAGCTATTTGAGCATGCAGACCCAATAGGAAAGGCGATCACTGTTAATAATACCGACGAATTTTTGGTAGCAGCCGTTATTCGGGACGTCCCAACCAATAGCTCGATCCGATTTGATATCGTTATTCCTTTCAGCACCTATGAGCAAAACAGACATCTTAAATGGGACAATAATTCCTTCCAGACATGGATACTGCTTGCTCCGGCCACGAATTTGCTTGCTTTTAATGAAAAAATAGATGGCATGGTTGAAGAGCATTTGGACAACGAAGAGGTTCATTTGTTTGCTTTTCCCCTCGAACGCCTGCACCTCTACAACCACTTTGCCAACGGAAGACCCGATGGCGGCAAAATAGACTTCGTGTACCTGGTCGGTGCGCTTGGTGTGTTTATTTTGCTCCTTGCCTGTGTGAACTTTATGAACCTGGCCACGGCACGTTCTGAACGCCGGGCAAAGGAAGTGGGGATCAGGAAGGTGATAGGGGCACAGCGAAGAATCATTGTGGGGCAATTTTTGACCGAGGCAATGATGATCACTTTTTTTGGTCTTTTTCTCAGTGTTATTGCAGTCAAGCTTGTGCTACCCTCGTTTAATGAACTGACAGGAAAAGACCTTTCGATGTCGCTGGCCAACTGGCGACTATGGTCATCAGTGCTGTTGCTCGGCTGGACTACAGGTATGCTGGCGGGAAGTTATCCGGCATTTTTCCTAAGTGGCTTTAAACCGGTGCAGGCTATAGCTGGTCTGGGTAATACAGTAAAAGGCGCTTCTATTTTTCGTCGTGTGCTTGTAACCTTTCAGTTTTTTGTCTCCATTTTCCTGATTATATCAACGATTGTCATTTACGTGCAGCTGGAGCACATCCAAGGCAGGCCTTTGGGTTATGATCAGGAGACCCTGATCGAACTGCCGATGCGTGGAGACATGGGCAAAGCATTTGAAGTTTTCAAGAATGACCTGCTTCAGTTGCAAGGAGTGACAGGCGTGTCGGCAGGTGGTGACAACCTGATCAAGGTAGGAGGGGGCGTCACCGGCTTTCAATGGCCTGGCAAAGGTCCCGACGAAGATTTCCCGGTCAATATTACCTCAGTGCATTACGACTGGATAAAGACGACAGGTCTGACGATGGCCGAGGGCAGGGACTTCAGCCCCGAATATGGCACCGATTCGCTGGCTTGTTTGATCAACGAAACTGCAGTGAGGCGCATGAGGTTGGAGCAGCCAGTGGGCACTCATCTGGGAGAGAAAAGTTATATTGTGGGAGTGGTGAAGGACTTTGTATTTAATGACCCCACAAGTGACCCGGAGCCCCTTGTTATTTACCTGGGCACAAACCAGATCAGGCACATTTTTATCCGCTTTGAGAACGACCATGACTGGCAGCAGAGACTTGGTCAGATAGAGCAAATATTCGAAGGTTATTTCCCTGCCTATCCCTTCGAGGTGCATTTTACCAAAGACGAGTATCAAAAGCGCTTTGAAGTGATACGATCAATGAGAGGAATAGCCATACTTTTCAGTGGATTAGCCATCTTTATCGCTTGTCTGGGTCTTATCGGCTTGTCCGCCTACGTTGCTGAACGTCGCAAAAAGGAAGTAGGTATTCGTAAGGTGCTGGGAGCCACCATTTCAAATATCAGCATTGCCCTTTCTTTGGACTTCCTAAAACCGGTGTTTTTATCCTTTCTCCTCGCAGCTCCCCTTGCAGGATGGCTATTAGACACCGGATTAGACAATATTGACTATAGGATAGAACTTTCGTGGTGGATATTTGCCCTGGCTGGCGGGGTGGCATTCACATTGGCCTGTCTAATGGTGAGCTATCACGCTATCAAAGCTTCAACCGCCAATCCTGTGGAATCGCTGAGAAGAGAATAGGCTACTACACTATTTTCGTTCCCGCCACGCAGGTATAACAGACATATGTTATACTTTATATAACATATCTCAATTCTTTCCGTATATTTGTTATACTATATATAACTAATGGCAAATGGAAAAAGAATACATTGGTGAATTGGAAGAGTTGGTGCTGCTCCTGATAGTGATGCTCAAAGAAGATGCTTATGGGCTGGCTATCAGAAAGGCTTTGAAGGAGCAAGCGAGCCGCACGGTAACCATCGGCGCAGTACATGGCACGGTAAACCGCCTGGAGAGCAAAGGCTTTATCGAATCGAGGCTTGGTGGGGCTACCGAAGAAAGAGGAGGCAGGCACAAAAGGATTTTCAGTCTTACAGCCTCTGGTAAAAAGGTGCTGGAAAGAAGCCGGGACGTGAAGGTCAACCTTTGGATGCAGATTCCCGAACTGGCCATCAACAAGCTAGGCTAATTTCGCATGGCTGCATTCAAAAATCCACGGCCGTCAAAATTGGCAGAAAAGCTCCTTAGCTGGTTCGTCAAAGATGACCTACTGGACGAAATCCTCGGCGATCTCTATGAATACCACCAGGAGCTTGCTCACAAGCCTAGCTGGAAAAGGAGGCTTTTCTACTGGTTCCATGTGCTCAATTTTCTGCGGCCCTGGGCATTAAAAAGATTAACAAGGACTAACTCAAATTATACAACCATGTTCAAGCACTATTTCAAAATTTCCTGGAGGAACCTTCTCAGGAACAAAGGCTACTCTCTTATCAACATCGGTGGATTGGCGGCTGGGATGACGGTAGCCATCCTCATCAGTCTGTGGATCTACGACGAACTCTCTTTTAATAAGTATCACAAAAACTACGATACTATCGCCAAAGTCTACCGTACCAATAAGTTTGACAGTTTCGCCAGTACAGTTCATGCGCCGGGGCTTGCCTCTGTACTCAAGACCGACTATGGCGATTTTTTTGAGGAAGTGGCACTTGTGAGAGGCAGGCTGGAGGAACGGGTTATTGCTGTTGGAGAAAAGAAGTTTTCACAAAGCGGCTACTTTATGCAGGACGGCGGGCCGCAAATCCTTACTCTGAATATGAAGTACGGCAGCCAGGGCGGTCTGAAAGAAATGAACTCCATTATGTTATCGTCCTCACTTGCTGGCAAGCTTTTCGGCGAGGCAGACCCTGTTGGGGAGATGGTGACCATGGATGCCACCACCAACCTACAAGTGACTGGTGTGTATGAAGACCTTCCGAAAAACACTGAATTCAGTGAAGCGTCCTACCTGGCACCTGCCGAGCTATATGTAAATGGCTGGACAACACTCAATGTATGGGATAATTACTTTACCTACATCTATCTCCAAATCAAACCAGAGCATTCGTTTGATGAGATATCAGCTACCATCGCCGAAGCCATGATGCCTCATGTTGACGAGGAAACAGCTGAGTCAGAGCCGAGAATATTTCTTCAGCCAATGAACCAATGGCATCTTTATTCGGAATTTGATAACGGCACGCCAGTGACAAGCCAGAGGCTGAAAGCCGTTTGGTACAATGGCATCATTGGTGCATTCGTGTTGTTGCTGGCATGCATCAATTTTATGAACCTCAGCACAGCCAGATCCGAAAAGCGTGCCAAGGAAGTCGGGATACTCAAAGCGCTTGGTTCGCACCGCAGTCAGCTAATACAGCAGTTTTTTGGTGAGTCTATGCTGGTAACATTGCTTGCTTCCGTGGTGGCCATTTTCTTAGTGGTGCTGACACTGCCCTGGTTCAATGAGGTGGCAGCCAA